>NZ_JBSGDT010000052.1:0-44546 GCF_053602515.1 Amycolatopsis sp. NPDC004368
CCGACGGCTCAGTCATGACAGCCATACCCGAAACCCCCGGGTCCTCCGATCCTACGAACGACCAGATCAAACCCGTACTCGAAAGGTAGGACAGTGATGAAGGTCTTCCTCACCGGTGGTTCGGGTTACATCGGCCGGGCGACGATCGGCGAACTGGTGCGGGCCGGGCACACCGTCGAGGCGCTCGCCCGCAGCGACCGAGCCGAGGCGACAGTGGCGGCCGCCGGCGCGAGCGCGGTCCGCGGCGGCCTGACCGACCTCGACGTGCTCAACCACGCCGCAGCGCGGGCGGAAGCCGTGATCCACCTCGCGCAGGCCACCAGCGGCGAGGAGGACCTGGCGGCCGCCACCGCGATGCAGGACGGCGTCGGCGGCGGCACCTACGTGCACACCGGCGGCAGCTGGGTCTACGGCGACACTGACGGGGTCCAGGACGAGACCGCGCCGTGGAACCCGCCTGCCATCGTGGCCTGGCGGCGGGCGGTCGAAGACGCGGTGCTGGCTCGGGTCGCCGACGGCGGGCGGCCGGTCGTCGTCCAGCCGGGACTGCTCTACGGCGGCGACAACCGCCTGATCGACATCTTCTTCGTCCAGCCGGGCAAGCGAAGCGGCGCGATCCCGTACCTCGGCGACGGCGGTAACCACTGGGCGCTGATCCACCTCGACGACCTCGCCCGGCTGTACGTGGCGGCGCTGTCGGCTCCGGCGGGTTCGGTGTACCTCGGCGTGGGCGGGGTCAACCCGACGGCCAAGGAGGTCGCCGAGGCGTGCGCCCACGCCGCCGGGCTTGGCGGGAAGACCGTCTCCCTCTCCCCGGACGAGGCCCGCGAGCAGATGGGCCCGATCGCCGACGCGTTCGCCCTCGACCAGCGCCTCACCTCGGCCAAAGCACAACGCGAGCTGAGCTGGACACCCGTGCACACCGACCCGCTGACCGAGCTTGCCGCAGAATGAACGGGAAACCGGGAATGGACCGCGGGGCGGTGCTGTGGTCCAAAGAGGAGCGTGCCCGCGGGGCGCGGCCGCTGCTGGTGATGCTGCACGGCTGGAGTTACGACGAAACACACTTGCACCAGCTGATCACGCCGCACTTGCCGGACGAGGTCGTGGTCGCCTCGGTGCGGGCGCGGATCCCCGAAGCCGGTGGCTATGCGTGGTTTCCCAGCGCGGGCAACCCGATCGGTGATCCGCGGCCGCAGGTGGCGAACGCGGCGGCGCTGGACGTGCTGTCGTGGCTGGAGATCGTCGAGGCGCCGTCGATCGGGCTGCTCGGCTTTTCGCAAGGTGCGGCGATGGCGCACCAGCTCATGCGGTTGGCGCCGCACCGGTTCGCCTACTGCGTGAACCTGGCCGGGTTCGTCGTGCGGGACGAGCAGCCCGGCGACGCGGCGCTGAGCGTCACGCGACCACCCGTCTACTGGGGACGCGGGCGCGAAGACCGGGTCATCCCGGCCGGCGCGCTCATGCGAACCGAACGGTGGCTCGCGCGCCACGCCACCGCCGAGGTTCACGTCTATCCCGGACTGGGTCACGACGTCCGCGGTCGGGAGATCGACGACGTGGCCGATTTTGTCGGCAAGCAGATCCGCCGTCCGGTTCTCGAGGAGGAATGATGCGTCACGACATTGAGTTCGATGCCGAAGGGGCGTTGCTGCGAGGCTGGTTCTACGAGGCCGAGGGGGCCGGCGGACCGGCGCCGTGTGTCGTGATGGCGCACGGCTGGAGTTCGACGAGGCGGATGTACCTCGACCGGTTCGCGGAGGTGTTCGCCGCGGCCGGGCTGGCCGTGCTGGTGTACGACAACCGAGGCTGGGGCGATTCCGAAGTGGCACCGGGACAGCCGCGGCACGAGATCGATCCGTGGGTTCAGGTCGGCGACTACCGGCACGCCATCACCTACGCACAGAACCGGTCCGAGGTGGACCCCGACCGCGTCGGTGTGTGGGGGACGAGTTTCTCGGGTGCGCACGCCTACGTCGTCGCGGCGATGGACCGGCGGGTGAAGGCCGTGGTCACGCAGGCGCCGTTCGTCAGCGGCCGCGCGACCTACGCGAACCTGGCGCGGGTGGACAACCAGGTCGTGGGCCCAGACCCGTTCACTGCCGACCGTCGGGCCCGGGCACGCGGTGAGGCCGCCGCGACCATCCCGGTCGTCGGGACCGACCCCGGCCGGCTGGTCGGCCTGCCGACGCGGGATTCCCACGAGTGGTTCACCCATGTGCAGACTGAGCTCGATCCGAGCTGGCCCAACGAGGTCACCCTGCGCAGCCTGGACAATTACTACTGCTACGAGCCGGCGAAGTACCTGCCGGAGGTCACGCCGACGCCCCTGTTGATGATCGTCGGCAGCGAAGACGGCCTGACCGGTGGCAACCTCGCGGCCGTCGCCTACTCCAGCGCGGCGGAACCGAAGGACATCGTCTTCCTGCCGGGTGGTCATTTCGACGCCTACACGGGTCAGGGCTTCGCCGTGGCCTCGCGGGCGGCGCGTGACTGGTTCGTGCGGCACCTGCTGACTCCGCTATTCGCGGACGATCGCCGCTGACTGGAGGCGGAGTGCGTCCTGTCCCGGTGGGGCGCCGAACATCCGCCGGTACTCCCGACTGAACTGCGACGAACTGTCGTAACCGACCGCGTGGCCGATCGCCGCGACGTCGTGCGGCGCCGCGATGAGCTCCATCCGGGCCTTCTGCAGCCGGAGGTGCTTCTGGTACTGGAGCGGGCTCATCGCGGTAACCGCGCGGAAGTGCCGGTTGAGGGACGAGGTGCTGGTGCCGATGTCGGCAGCGAGGTCGTCGATGTGGATCACGCGGTCGTAGCGCGCTCGCACCCATTCGATGGCGCGCGCGACGAGCGCGAGACGGCTGTCGGCCAGGCCGGCCTGCCTCATCAGCGCGGCGTGCGGACCGTTCAGCAGCCGCCAGTGGATTTCGCGCCGCACGCCGGCACCCAGGACCTTGAGGTCGCGAGGGTCGTCGAACAGCCGTAGGAGCCGGACCAGCGAGTCGAGCAGCTCGTCGTCGGCGTCGCTGATCGCCATCCCCGGCCCGTCGTGCGGGCCTGCCGTCACGGGTCCGCCGTCGAGGAGCAGCTGCGCGATCGTCGCGGGCCGCAGGCGCAGGCCGAGCGTGAGGAACGGCTTGCGCGGGCTTGCGTCGATGATCTGGGAGATCAGCGGCAGGTCGACGGTGAAGACCGCAGCCTGGCCGGGGTGGTGTTCGAAGACGCGATCGCCGAGAGCCGACCGCTTCGCCCCCTGCACGACGAGGACGAGCATCGGTTCGGTCACCGAGCTCATCGGTTCGGTGACGGTCGCGGCGGCGAACACCAGCACGTCGCCGTACCAGGCCGGACGCAAGTCGTCGCCCGCCAGCCGCGTGATGCGGCGCCCGAGCTCCGCGAGGTGGCTCACCGTTCGAGTGAAGCACAGCCGCCGCTCACCGGTCCATCCCCACTATCGGGCAGAACTTGAGCGGATCGTGCATCAAGTCGGGCGCATCGATCTAGGTGATCGACATCGGCGGGGGTTCACTGGCGGTGCAGCGAGATGGCCTCGCCGGTGTCTCACCGTCTTGCAACGCGGAGGTCTGCAGTGTCTCTCGACGACTACATCACGCTCGGCCGATCCGGTCTGCGGGTCAGCCCGTTCACCCTCGGCACGATGACGTTCGGGGAAGATTGGGGCTGGGGCGCGAGTTCCGAAGAGTCGAAGAAGATCCTCGAGGCCTATGTGGACCGTGGCGGCAACTCGATCGACACCGCGAACCTCTACAGCAACGGCCACGCCGAACACATCATCGGAGAATTTCTCGCCGAGCGGCCGGGGCTGCGTGATCGGCTCGTGCTCGCCACCAAATTCTTCGGCAACCTCTACGAGAACGACCCGAACGGCGGCGGACCCAGCCGCAAGGCGATTGTGCAACAGCTCGAAAACTCGTTGCGGCGCCTCCGCACGGACTACGTCGACCTGTACTGGCTGCACAACTTCGACCCCGCCACGCCGGTCGAGGAAACCCTACGCACGCTCGACGACCTCGTCAGCGCGGGCAAGGTCCGTTACGTCGGGTTCTCGGACGTCCCGGCCTGGGCCACCGCCGAAGCGGCCACGATCGCGCGGTTGCGTGGATGGGTTCCGGTGATCGCCTTGCAGCTGGAGTATTCCCTGCTGGAGCGGACCTCGGAGGGTGAGCTGATCCCGATGGCCCAGGCGATGGGCATGGGCGTGCTGCCGTGGTCACCGCTGCGGGGTGGGTTCCTGTCCGGCAAGTACTCGAGCGCCACCAAGGCCGACGTCGACACCACCCGGGGGGCGATGCCCGACGATGCCGAGCTGGTCGTGATCGACGCGCTCAACGCCGTGGCCGCGGAAGCCGGTGCCCCGGCCGCGCAGGTCGCGCTGGCCTGGGCGCTGGGGCGGCCCGGGGTCAGCTCCGTCGTGATCGGTGCGCGCCGGCTAGACCAGTTCGAGACGAACCTCGGCGCCTTGGCAGTCACGCTGAGCGAAACCCACCGCGCGGCGCTGGACGAGGTGTCGGCTCCGAAGCTGAACTTCCCCGCCGAAAACAACGCGGTGCTGGCACCGACCCTGCAGTTCGCCGGAGCCACGGTCGACGGCCGCCCATCGACGGTGTCCCCGTTGCTCCGCGCCGACGAGACCCGTTACTGACCGCCGTTCCCGTGGGGAAAGGGCCGAGATGGCAGCACAATTCGCGGGCAGGACAGCCCTCGTCACCGGTGGCGGTTCGCGCGACCGCGCTCGCACTGGCCGCCGAAGGCACGGTGGTGACCGTCGCCGGTCGTACCCGGGAGACGCGTCCGCCGTCGAGGCGGCGGTCGCGGCCGCGATCGCGGACACCGGCCGGCTGGACATCGCCGTGAACAACGGGAGTACCACCTCACCGCCGACTACCCGACCGACATGCTGGACACGATGATCGCGATCAACATCCGCGGTGTCTTCCTGTCGATGAAGCAGATGGCGGCGCAGGGCTTCGGCTCGGTGGTGAACATGTCCTCCGGAGCGGGCCTGGTCGGCGTAGCCGGCTTCTCCGGCTACACCGCGACGAAGGCCGCGGAGATCAGCATGACCAAAAGCTCGGCGCTCGAAGTCGCGCCGCTGGGCATCCGGGTTCAACGCGCTGTGCCCCGGGCTCGTCGAAACGCCGATGATCGCAACCATGGACCCGGCGGCCGAGCCGATGAAGTCGCTCCTCGCGGCGCACCCGGCCGGCCGGATCGCCCAAGCCACCGAAATCGCCGACGCCGTCGTCTGGCTCTCGTCCGACAAAGAAGTGGTGCGCGGCTGCCTGATGCACAACGCCGCCGTGGAATCGGCTGGGACACTGCCGGAGGCCTCGGCGGCGGTCGAGCGGCACAAGCGGGAGTTCGCCGCGCGGCTGGTCGAAACCGCCGCCGAAGCGGGCGCGCCCGGCCCGAAGTCCTGGGCCGACAGCTCGCCGTGCTGTTCGAGGGCGCCAGGGCGCTGGCCACCTCGCTCAACGACATGGGGCCGTTCGAAGACGCCGAAAAGCTGGCGAAGGCGCTCATCGAGGGCGGGGCCCGGCCCGCCTGACCGAGACGGTGACCTCGACCACAGGCCACAGCGAGAAATAGGCTAATGAGTCATGCTTCTTTCATGACTTGGCTCGCGACCGCCCGCTACGGCCTCTTGCCTGCCCCAGGCGCGCTGGGGTTCGTCCATGACCTGCTCAACACCCGGTCCGTCGGCCGGCCGCGGCAGCCGGACCTGCTCGCCGAGGTGACCTCGGCGCAGGAATGGGCCGACGGCGCGCTCGCGGCCTGGACCGGGGAAACCGGTCAGGACGTCCCCGCCGTCGTTCTCGGCGAAGCCGACCTCGACCCGCTTCGCGACCTTCGCGTCGATCTCCACGCGCGGGTCGCCGGATCCGGTACACGCGCACCGGAACACCAGGCCGGAGTGGTGCTCCGCCTCGGCCCGGACGGCCTGGTCCGGCCGGAACCCCGCGGCTCCGGCTGGCGGGCACTGGCGGCGGTCGCGCTGGTCGCAATCGCCCAGGCGCAGTCCACCGACACGTGGCGCCGCCTCAAGACCTGCCGCAACCCCCGGTGCGAAGCAGCATTCTTCGACCGCTCACGCAACAACAGCGGCACCTGGCACGACGTGCGCGTCTGCGGCAACCCGGCCAACCTGCGCGCCTACCGCGCCCGACAGCGCACCGAAAACAACTGACCGAAGCACACCTATTTCGGAGAACGTCACCATGCGAGCGATCCAGTACGACCAGTTCGGCAGCTACGACGTCCTCCGGGCCGTCGACGTCCCCGTCCCGGCGCCTGCCGAAGGCCAAGCCCTCGTGCGGCTCACCTTCGCCGGCGTGAACCCGCTGGACGACACCATGCGCAGCGGCAAGCTCCCCGCGGCGGCCGTCAAACCGCTGCCGATCCGCCCCGGCGGGTTCGGCGTCGGCGTCCTCACCGAGCCGGGCGCGAGCGGGCTCCCGGCCGGCACCCGGGTCATCCTCAGCGGCGGCCGGTACGGCGTGGGCGCCGACGGCGCGTGGGCCGAGTACATCGCCGTCGACCCGCGGCACGTCGTGGCCGTACCGGACGGTGTCGACGACACCGCCGCGGCCGCGCTCACCGCCGCGACCGGACACCTCACCGCCCACCTGGCGCTCACCGAGCTCGCCGGGTTCCGCCCCGGGCAGTCCGTGCTCGCACCCGGCGTCGGCGGCGGAGTCGGCCAGGGCGGCGTGGACGTCGCCCGGGTCCTCGGCGCGAGCGCAGCGATCACCACCGCCACCAGCACCGCGAAGGCCGAGCGCGGCCGCGCGCTCGGGTTCGAGGTGATCGACCTGTCCACCGAATCCCTGCGCGACGGCGTGCACCGCCTCACCGGCGGCAACGGCGTCGACGTCGTCCTCGACGGCATCGGCGGGGCGGTGACCGGTGCGGCGCTGGGCGCGCTGGCCGTGGACGGCACGCTGGTCAGCATCGGGTACGCGGCGAGCACCCGCGCCGAAATCGACGTCACCGACCTCATCTGGAAGAACGCCCACATCCACGGCTTCCGGTTCGCCCTGTTCACCCCGGAACAGATCAACGCCGCGAACACGCGCCTGCTCGATCTGCTCGCCCGCAAGGAGATCACACCCCTGGTCGACCGCGTGTTCCCGCTCGAGCAAGCCGCGCAGGCACAACGCCACCTCGCGGAGGGCGGCCCATTCGGCCGCGTCCTCCTGGCGATGTAGCCGTCAAGGAGTGCCAGTGGCCGTTCTGCTGCCAGCTCTCATGCCCCCGGCCAAGGCTGGGCCGGCGCTGCTGTGGCGCCCAGTGACGCCGCTAACCCGAGATGCTCGCTAAGCCGAACGGATGATCAGTACGGCTCGAATAACGCACCCTTGAATATGTGCTTCACCCCGGCAGTCGATGCACGACGGCCGCTGTACAACCGCCAACGCGCGCATATCGGACAGCGCCTTGGTGGTGGGCGTTGCGCGCGCAACCGCCCGGTGCGTCCGCCTCGGACAAGCTCGCCGGCGTCGGCAGCCCCCGTCTGGTTCACTGCGCCCCGCGACGTCGTGGCTCGGCCCAGACTCCGTTGTTGCCGGGCGGAGCTGCACTGTCATTCGCACCAGCAAATAGCTCGGTGTCGTTTCAGCGGGTCCGAGCTTAGCTTCGAGCGATGGCGAACGAACTGACCATTCCGCTCCTGCCCTGTCCCTCCATCGACGAGATCGCGTCGTTCTACGAGATGCTCGGCTTCGAGATCACCTATCGGCAGACGCGGCCGAACCCGCACATCGCGGTGCGACGGGAAGACCTCAACCTTCACTTCTTCGGGATGGACGACTACGACCCGGCGCAGTCGTACAGCACGTGCCTGGTCATCGTTGCGGACACCAGCGAGCTGTTCGAGGCGTTCGCGGCGGGGATGCGGTCCGTGCACGGAAAGCTGCTCCTCTCCGGCATCCCGCGCATGACTCGGCCGCGGCTGCGCAACGACCGGTACACCGGGTTCACCGTCGTCGATCCGGGCGGCAACTGGATCCGGATCCACCAGGCCGCCAAGGAACCCGAGGCGCAGACCAAGCTCGCCAAAGCCATGGAGAACGCCACGCGGCAGGCGGATGCCCGCGGCGACGAACGCCAGGGGCTGAAGATCCTGGAAGGCGCGTTGAAGCGGGCGACCGGCGACGAACCGGAGTTTCAGGCGGTGCGGGAGTACCGCGACGAGCTCGTCGAACGGATCAAGGGATCTGAATCGGCTCCAGGCGTGTCAGCGCGACCCTGACCAGTGTGGCGGTCGCCGGCATCCACAACGATCTTGGTGACAGATAGCGCTCACACGTGACAACTCACGCTCACAGGCACGGTGACGACGAGCATGTTGCGATCAGTGCACGTCAGAGGCGCACTCTAGAACACGTGTTCGATGAGAGATGCCTGCCGGCTTCCCCCTGGTGACGAAGTGCGGGGAGCTGTGCATGGCCGCGTTCAACAACCCTGCGGTGCCGTGGCGGGAGATCGAGCGCCTGGCCTCGGGCCGGGCCGCGCCGCCGGTGCACGGTGATGGCGGGGACTCGCCGGCGTGGTCGCGCAAGCGCGACGGCTATCGCCCGCCGTCGGGTCTGCTGCGCCGACCTGCCGGGAAGTTGATGCCGCTCGCGTCCCGTACGCCGAGCTGCACACGCACTCGTACTGCTCCTTCCTCGACGGGGTCTCCTCCCCGGAGGCGCTGGTGGAGGAGGCGGTGCGGCTGGACCTGGACGCCGTCGTGCTGACCGACCACGACGGCATGTCCGGCGCGGTCCGTTTCGCCGAGGCCGGACGGGACCTCGGCATCCGCACCGGGCACGGCGCCGAGCTCTCCCTCGGCCTGCCCGAGCCGCAGGGCGGCACGGCGGATCCGGTCGGCACGCACCTGCTTGCTCTGGCCCGCGGCCGCACCGGCTACCAGCGGCTGTGCAAGGTGATCTCTCACGCGCAGCTGGCCGGTGGGGAGAAGGGCCGCCCGGTTTACGACATTGAGGAGGTGGTGGAGGAGCTGCGCGGGCACGTGCTGGTGCTGACCGGCTGCCGCAAAGGCGCGGCGGTAGCCGCGGTCGAGCTGCGGAAACTGGTCGGCCACTTCGGGCGGGAGCACGTGGCGGTGGAGCTGATCGACCACGGCCAGCCGCTGGATTCGGTGCACAACGACCTGCTGGCCGCGATGGCGGACGAGCTGTCGTTGCCGACGGTGGGTGTCGAACAATGTCCACTTCGCCCGCCCGGAGCAGGAGCGGCACGCCGCGGCGGCGGCGGTGCGGGCGCGCCGCTCGGTGGACGAGCTCGAGGGCTGGCTCCCGGTGGCCGGCACCGCGTTCCTGCGCGGCGGCGCCGAGCAGCACCAGATCTTCGCCCGCTACCCGGGCGCGGTGCAGCGGGCGGCGCTGTTGGGCACGGAGGTGGCGTTCGACCTCGCGCTGGTCGCGCCGAAGCTGCCGCCGTTCCCGGTGCCGGATGGGTTCGCCGACGAGACCGCCTACCTGCGCCACCTCACCTACGAGGGCGCCCGGATGCGCTACGGGACGCGCGCGGAGAACCCGAAGGCATACGCCCAGCTCGACCACGAACTGGCCGTGATCGAGCAGCTCGGGTTCCCCGGTTACTTCCTGTGGTGTGGGACATCGTGCGGTTCTGCCGCGAGGCCAACATCCTGGCTCAAGGCCGCGGGTCGGCGGCGAAATCGGCGGTGTGCTTCGCGTTGTTCATCTGCCACGCCGACCCCGTGCAGGGGGCTGCTGTACGAGCGCTTCCTGGCGCCCGAGCGGGACGGGCCGCCGGACATCGACGTGGACATCGAGTCCGACCGCCGCGAGGAAGTGATCCAGTACGTCTACGCCACCCACGGCCGCTTCCACGCCGCCCAGGTCGCCAACGTGATCAATTACCGGGCCCGCTCGGCCGTGCGCGACGCCGCCAAGGCCCTGGGCTACTCGCCGGGCCAGCAGGATGTGTTCGGCAAGGCGGTCGACCGCTGGTCCAGCGTCGCGTCGGCCGGCACCGCGGGCGAGCAGGGCCACGGGATCCCCGACGACGTCCTCGAGGCCGCCGCGTGGCTGGAAGACACGCCCCGCCACCTCGGCGTGCACTCCGGCGGCATGGTCATCGCCAAAACGCCCGTGTCCGAGATCGTGCCGGTCGAGTGGGCCACCGCCGCCGACCGGTCGGTACTGCAGTGGGACAAGGACGACTGCGCCGCGATCGGCCTGACGAAGTTCGACCTGCTCGACCTCGGGATGCTCTCCGCGCTGCACTACATGATCGACCTCGTCGCGGCCCATCACGACGTCCACATCGGCCTGCATGACCTCGACCTGGCCGATCCGAAGGTCTACGACATGTTGTGCGAGGCGGACGCGGTCGGGGTGTTCCAGGTCGAGTCCCGCGCCCAGCTCGCCACCCTGCCCCGCCTGCGGCCGCGCCGGTTTTACGACCTCGTCGTCGAGGTCGCGCTGATCCGGCCGGGCCCGATCCAGGGCAGCTCGGTCCACCCCTACATCCGCCGCCGCCGCGGCGAAGAACAGTGGGAACACGCGCACCCGCTGCTCGCCCCGGCGCTGGAACGGACGTTGGGGGTGCCGCTGTTTCAGGAGCAGGTCATGCAGATGGCCCGCGACGTCGCCTCGTTTTCACCTCCGCCGAGGCCGACCAGCTGCGCCGCGCCATGGGCGCCAAACGCTCCAGCGCCAAGATGCGCCGCCTGGCCGGCCGTTTTTTCGAGGGTGCCGCCGCGAACGGGGTGCCGCCGGAACTGGCGGCGCGGATCTTCGAACAGATCCGCGCCTTCTCCGGATACGGCTTCCCCGAAGCCCACTCGATGTCCTTCGCGCTGCTGGTCTACGCCAGCGCCTGGTTCAAGCGCTACTACCCCGCGGCGTTCTGCGCCGGGCTGCTGCGCGCGCAGCCGATGGGCTTCTACTCCCCGCAGTCCCAGGTCGCCGACGCCCGCCGACACGGGGTGCACGCCCATACCCCGGACCTCAACCTGTCCCTACCGCACGCCACGCTCGAACCGGACCCGGAGTCCCAGGGGTAAGGTGGCAATCCGGCTCGGGCTCGCCGGGATCCGCCAGGTCGGGCAGGACGTTGCCGAGCAGATCGTCGCCGAACGCGACACCGCCGGCCCCTACACCTCGATCGGGAACCTAACCGAGCGCGTGCAGCTGGACCGGCCCGTCGTCGAAGCCCTGGCCACTGCCGGGGTGTTCACCGGCCTCGGCCCCGACCGCCGGGCCGCGCTGTGGGCCGCGAGCGCGGCCGCGACCACCCGCGCCGAGCACCTGCCCGGCCTCGCCCTCGGCCACGACGCGCCGGCGCTGCCCGGCATGACCGCGTTCAAGCTCTCCTCCGCCGACCTGTGGTCCACCGGCATCACCGCCGACCGCCACCCCGTCCAATTCCTGCGCGGCCACCTCGACCGGCTCGGCGCCATCCCCACCGGACAGCTGCTCGACGTCGCCGACGGGACCCGGATCAAGGTCGGTGGCGCCGTCACCCACAAACAACGCCCCGCCACCTCCGGCGGCATCACCTTCCTCAACCTCGAGGACGAGACGGGCATGTGCAACGTCGTGGTGTCCGTGGGGCTCTGGCGAAAATGCCGGCACACGTGGCTCAACAACTCGGCGCTGCTCGTGCGCGGCATCGCCCAAGTCGGCCAGGGCAGCGTGTCCCTGGTCGCCGATCAGGTCACCCCGCTCGACCTGAAGAGTCTCGCGGGGACGTCGCGGGACTTCCGGTAACGACGCCAACTCGGACGACGTGTCCAAGCGGCGCGTCCCCCGTGGCCGGCGTGAAGCCGGCGGCACGCGATCCGGCTCAACGCTCCGGGGATGCGTGTGACCGCGCTGATGCATTTGGACTACGTCAGGCGTAGGGACTAGCCGGGCATACGGGTCGTATCGAGTGGTTGCTGTCACGAAGCAACATTCGGTGGCGATGGACCCTTCGCCGCGTGGCTGGGGTTCGGGGGTGCTCGTTGGCCTGGGGATGCCGGTGGGTTCGGGGAGCGCGGTTGAGGCTGCACTCACTTCGTTCGAGGGGAAGAATGTTGAGATACAGATCTGCGTTAGCCGTTACCGCTGTGACGTTGGGGGCGCTGGTGGTCGCTGTACCGCAGGTGGCGTCCGCCGAGGCGCGTACGGTGGCGCCGCCGTCGACGGTGTGGACGCCGCCGGTCACGGTGAACCACACGCCCACGGGTGAGCAGCCGCCGACCGCGGCCTGGCGCCCGGGTTACAAGCCCGGCTTCGCCACGGCGGCGGTGTCGTCCTGCGGGACAAACGAAACCGGCCTGCTGCCGCAGTACCCGCTGGAGCGGTTCCCGATCTCGGATCGGATGGAGGCGCTGGTCAACACCCATGACGGGAACCTGACCATCACCCAGCGCCAGCTCACGATCAAGGGCACGGGCGAGAACCTGTCGCTGTCGCAGGTCTACAACAACCAGCGCGCCGGCACCGGCAGCTTCGGCGCCGGCTGGACGCTCAGCCACGGCCAGGACATCGGGCTGACCTTGAACGGCAGCGACGTGGTCCTGCACGGCGACTCCGGATACTGCGCCACCTTCACCCACCAGGCCGACGGCAGCTACACCGAAGCGCCCGGAACCCACGCGTCGCTGTCGAAGGGCTCGGACGGGAAGTACAGCCTGATCTTCAACGGCTCCAACGAGCGCTGGACGTTCAGCCCGGCCGGATGGCTGCTGTCGCAGGCCGACCGCAACGGCAACACCGTCACGCCCCGCTACAACATCGACGGCACCACCGCCTCGATCACCGATTCTCAGGGCCGGGTCACGAGCTTCGCCTACACCAACGGCCTGGTCTCGAAGATCACGGACCCGACCGGCACGACGGCGGCGACCTACACCTACAACACCACCGGTCAGCTGACCGACTTCACCGACCGCTCCGGCACGTCGATGCACCTGACCTGGTGGCCCTCCGGTGACCTGAACACGATCCAGGACCCGAACGGCAAGACCTACACCTTCACCTACGACACCTCCCACCGCGTGAGCAAGGTCAGCGTGCCCCGCCAGGCCGGCGCCGCGGACACGACATTCGGCTACGGCAGCGGACAGACCACCGAAACCGACCCGAATTCGCACTCGGCGACCTACCACTACGACTCCCAGGGCCGCCAGACCAGCGCGGTGGACGCGCTCGGACACGAGCAGAAGGCCACCTGGAACGCCAACGGCGACGTGGAAACCACAGCTGACGGCCTGAACAACTCGACGACCAACAGCTACGACCCGCTCAACAATCTCATCGGCACCCAGCTGCCGACCGGGGCGAAGACGTCTGTCGGTTACACCGACGCCACACATCCGCACCTGCCGACCACGGTCACCGATCCGGCCGGGGACAAGATCTCCCGCACCTACGACGACGCCGGCAACGTCAAGACCATCCACTCCGACGGCCTCAACGCCGGCCTGCAGACCCTGACCTACTTTCAACCCTCGGGTCTGGTCGATACCAGCACCGACGGCAACGGTCACGTCACCAGCTACGACTACGACAACGTCGGCAACCTCACCACCGTCACCCCGCCCACCCCGCTCGGACCCACGACCTACACCTACGACTCGCTCTCCCGGGTCGCCTCCGTCACCGACGGACGCGGGGTCCGGCTGGACTACGGCTACGACAAACTCGACCGCGTGGTCTCGGTGACCAAGCACAGCACCAGTGTCGTGCTGGAGGCCAACACCTACGACAACAACGGCAGCCTCATCCGCCGCGAGACGGCGACCGCTGTGCATACGTTCACCTATGACACCGGCGGCCTGCTGCGCACCGACACCCGCAGCGACGGCACCACCCCGAACGAGGTGTTGTCCTACACCTACGACCCGGCGACCAACCTCAAGACCATGACCGACCCGGGTGGCACCACCACCTACGGCTACGACGCCGCCAACCGGCTCACCTCGCTGGCCGATCCGTTCGGGCAGACCACGACGTTCGGCTACGACAACGCCGACCGCCGCACCAGCACCACCTGGCCCGGCGCCGGCAGCCAGACCAACGGCTACGACAACTCCGGCCGCCAGACCAGCCTCACCGTCAAAAACAGCGCCGGTACGCAGCTGCTGCAAACCACCTACAGCTACACCAAGGCCGGCGGGGTCGACTCCGACCAGATGCAATCCAAAACCGACGCCACCGGCACCACGAACTACGCCTACGACACCCTGCAACGGCTCAAGACCGCCGGCGGAACCAGCTTCGGCTACGACAACGCCGGCAATGTCACCACCTTCGGCGCGACCACGTTGACCTACAACGCCGCCGATGAACTGGTCAACGACGGGCGCACCCGCAGCTACGACACCGCGGGCAACCTGACCGGCGCCACGAACCCGACCGAGACCTACAACTACAACGACACCGGCCAGTACACCTCGTCCACCGATGCCGCGGGCAGCAGCTTCACCGCCACCTACGACACCCTCGACCAGACCCAGCCCCGCACCCTGACGTTCCACACCGCCGGGGCCGGCACGATTACGGATCAGTTCACCACCACCGCCCTCGGGTTGACCCAGGCCGTGCACAACGGGGCCCGCACCAGCATCACCCGCGACCCCAAGGGCACCATCGTCACCGAAAAAGCCCCGGCCAGCCGCTACAACGTGGTCACCGACTACCAAGGCAGCGTCGTCGCCCTCGTCTCCACCACCGGGACGCTGGCGGCCAGCTACCGCTACGACCCCTACGGCGGCAACACCAGCACCGGCACCTCCGCCGGGGACAACCCGTTCCACTACCTCGGCCAATACCAATACGGCAGCGAAATGCTGCTCGGCTACCGCTGGTACTTCCCCGGCTGGGGCCGCTTCCTCACCCCCGACCCCACCGGCCAAGAAACCAACCACTACGCCTACGCCAACAACGACCCCATTAACAACGCCGACCCCACCGGTGGAAGCACTACATCAAGCGTGGGCGCATTTGTTGGCGGCGTAATCGGGACCGCCATCGGCGCCGCGGCCGTGCTTGGCTGTCCTGCAACCGCGGGCCTGTCGTGCGCGGTCGCCGCCGGCGTGGTCGGGGCGTTGACCTCCAGTGCCGGTGCCGGACTGGGGTCGAAGCTGGGAGGCGGCTCGCCTTCAGAAGTGCGAGACGATGGTCTACTTGGCCTCGCAGGTGGAGCACTCAAGGGTGTGAGCAAGGTCGGCGGCCTGCTCGGAGAGCTGTTCTAATGTCAGTAAGGAGCTGAATGCGACGATATTTGCTAATACTCTTTCCCATTGCAATTGTGGGAATCGTGCTTGGGTTCATATTTATCGCCGATGCTGCTTGGCTTCTAATCATATCAGGATGCCTTTTTGGCGGACTTGTCGTAGATGCGATTGTGGAATGGAATCGCGCACGTCGGATCAATAAGTAAATCAGAGCGCAGCACCTATTTCGATTTGCAGCCAGCGTGCTGCGTCCGCAAGTTGCCAGACACTGCGGACGCAGCACACCCAAGTCAACGAAGTATCGAAAGATGGTTGACCGATTCAACGTGGCCACGGCAGTGATCAGGAGTGCGCTGATAGGTAAGAGGATGGCTCACGGCAGCGCCAAACTTGCCCCTCGGGGCGCCAGTTTGGCGCTGCTCGTGGGTGCCATCATTGGTGTCGTAACGTGGCGCGGGCGGCGTTGGCCCTGGCAGGATGCAGCGTCACGGCCCGTTCCTTTCGATTCCCGGCCGGCGGAAAATCGGCCGACCGCCAACAATTTTTTTCCGACGATAGCGAGTCACATAATAAAATTGGCCGGGGAGTTCAATGGGTAGACGACAGGTACTCCTCTTTGTGGTGACCCTCGTCTCCATCCTTTTGGTATTTGCTGGCGTTTTCCTTCTGCTTCGGGCTAGCCCGGGTAGCTCGACATGGATCGACGTCACTGGAGACATCGTCATCGTCGCCGGAGTCTTGGCCATGCTGGCGGCTGCACTCATCTTCATGCGCACCCGTCGGTAGCTCGAGCCTCTAGGGGCGGTGGTGGAATGGGTGGCAGCGCTGTCAACCGACCCGACTGCCTCCGTGGCGATCGACCTTGACCGGACGCTC
Organism: Amycolatopsis sp. NPDC004368; assembly: GCF_053602515.1. NCBI lineage: Bacteria > Bacillati > Actinomycetota > Actinomycetes > Pseudonocardiales > Pseudonocardiaceae > Amycolatopsis > Amycolatopsis sp. NPDC004368. Next base: position 16,100 of record NZ_JBSGDT010000052.1, read on the forward strand.
TAGTCCGCGACCATCATCCGCCCGGGGGCACCCAGCTCTGCCCTGCAACACTGAGGTGATCTCGACGAGGGGAGGTGTGATGGCGTTCGGTGTCACCCCATTAGGTCCGCTCGGAGGCGCCATTATCGGCGGGTGCGCAACTGGCCTCGTTACCGCAGCACTGGATCATTCCAATCTGGCTCTGGGATGCGGCATCGGGGCCGCAACGGGTGCGGTTGGTCGAGGATTCTCAGTGCTAACCAAGAAAGTGGAATCACCGTTCAACTCGTAAATCTTCGGTAGGACCGATGTCGGGCAGGCACGGAAGTGGCGCCCGACCCAGGGGATGAAAACGCAGACCAGGAGATAGCCAATCGTGACAAAGAGAGTAAAACCCGTTTGGTGGCCCGTGGCAGTGCTCCTTGCGGCGGCCATCGTTTGCTTCATAATTGCATTTTCGGTGAAGGGCGCCGAATTCATGCAATATGTCGCCGGCGGTCTCTTTGTTGCCGCGGTCGCCGCGTCGGCGGAATTCATCCGTAAAAAGAATTGACTGTAGACGAGGCCGTGCCTCGCTCTCTTACCGGGGAGCGAGGCACGGTGTTGGTTGGATTTCCGAGCGTGTCATCGTCATTGGTCACCGACTATCAAGGCAGCATCGTCGTCCTGCTCTCCACCACCGGAAGCCTGGCTGCGAGCTACCGCTACGACCCCTAAGGCAGATCATGTTGTTGCGGGCCTGCTCGGCCGAGACGGCCTTCGCCCTGTTGCGTGAGCTGTCGCAGCACACGAACGTCAAGGTGCACGATGTGGCCGCGGTGGTGGTGGCGGGCAGCCGGAGACCGAGCCGGCCGACGTTGATGCCAAGGTCAAGCGCGTGGTGATGCGCCAGCTGCGGCTACGTGTCCTCGGTGACGCGTTCGGCTGACACGCCCGCGCCTCCCCGCGGATCAGGTTCGGGCGCGACGTCGCCGGGGCTGAGGTCCAGGCGCAGGCGGTGCACGTGCGGGCGTTGCCGGTTGGTGAACGCAAGGACCGAGGTCTCGGCGCGGACCTCGACGACCAGCGTGGGGTGCACGCGACGGGCCGAAGCCCTGGCCACCGTCGGCGCGCTCGCCCCGGTCAGCACCGACCGCCGCGCCGCGCTCTGGCACGCCGGCGCGGCCGCGACCACCCGCGCCGAGCACCTGCCCGGCCTCGCCATCGGGCACGACGCGCCGGCGCTGCCCGGCATGACCGCGTTCGAGCTCTCCTCCGCCGACCTGTGGGCCACCGGCGTCACCGCCGACCGCCACCCCGTCGACTTCCTCCGCGGCCATCTTGACCAGCTCGGCGCCATCCCCACCGGACAGCTGCTCGACGTGCCCGACGGCACCCGGATCAAGGTCGGCGGCGCCGTCACCCACAAACAACGCCCCGCCACCTCCGGCGGCATCACCTTCCTGAATCTGGAGGACGAGACCGGCATGTGCAACGTGGTCGTGTCCGTCGGGCTGTTTGACCGGAGTAGGCAAATTCTGATGAGCCACGCTGCCGTCGTCGTACGCGGCATCGCCAAGTCGGACAGGGGACGGTCTCGATCGTGGCCGACCAGTTCGCCCCGCTGGACCTCAAAAGCTTGGCGTCGAAGTCCCGAGACTTCCGGTAGGTGCCAGCTGCTCGATCAACGCGCTGACGCGGATGCGGATCTCGTGGCGGATCGGGCGGATCTCGGCGGCGGTTTGCCGGCGGTTCGTCGAGGTGCCAGTCGAGGTAGGTCTTGCCGGGGAAGACGGGGCAGGTGTCGCCGCAGCCCATGGTGATGACGACGTCGGGGGCCTGGAAGGCGTCGGTGGTGAGGACCAGCCTGACCAGCGTGGACACCCCCGGCAGCAGCACCCGATGCAGGTCGCCTCCGTGGTCAGCTCCCGCAGGCCCCGCCGGTCAGTTCCCCAGCCAGGCAGCTCACGAGACGGGGGCCGGGACCGGAACGCCAAACGAGACTGGCACAGCTACCTCGCAGCCCGTCCGTCGGCTGAGGCGATCGCCCAATGGCCTGCCGAGACCGCCCCGGGGCTGCCGATGATGAGACAGCACGGACGGACCGACTTTCTTCGACAATCCCGAGTGTGAGTCGGTTGTCACGCGGTAGCAGCTATTTGTTGAGGGTGCCGCTCACATAGAGCAGGTCGCTCATGCGCAGGTCGTCGTTCTCGAGGGGCGGCAGTCCGTGGGTGGCGAGGAGGTCACGGGTGGTGCTGGTGGTCAGCGCCCAGCCGAGATTGCTCAGGTAGGGGGCGGCTTCGTTGCGCTCCCCGAAATAGCGCACCTTCGCCAGGTCGGCGTCGAATCCGTGTGCGCGCCAGCGTTCGGCAATGCCGCCCAGCCGGTCCTTCGTCTTGTCCTCGTCGCCTGGCCGCGGGTTGGGCCTGCTTTCGGTCGCCAGCCGGCTGCCCGGCGCACTGAGCTCGGTGACCGTGTCCAGGAGACTGTCCTGCGCCTCGGGTGGCAGGTAGCCCAACAGCCCCTCGGCGCTCCACGCGGTCGGCCGTGCCGGGTCGAACCCGACGGTAGGCAGCGCGGCGGGCCAGTCCTCACGCAGGTCGACCGCGGCCACTCGCCGCTCGGCCGTAGGCGCGGCACCCAGCTCCGCCAACGCGCGGGACTTGAACCTGACGACCTGCGGCTGGTCGAGCTCGTATACGACGGTCCCGGCCGGCCAAGGCAGCCGATATGCGCGGGAATCCAGCCCCGAGGCCAGGATCACCGCCTGCGTGATGCCCGCGTTCGCCGCGTCGAGGAAAAACTCGTCGTAGACCTTGGTCCACACCTTGGCGCCGTCGATCGCTTCCTGTCCGACCAAGCTGTCGGGAGGCAGTTCGCCAGTCGCCAGCCGGGTGAGCAGATCGATGCCGACAGCGCGGACGAGCGGTTCGGCGAACGGGTCGTCGATCAGCGCGGGATCCGTGCGCGTCACGATCGCCCGGGCGGCGGCCGCCGCGGTCGCAGTCGCACCGACGCTGGAGGCGAGGTCCCAGGTGTCGCCGTCGCGCCTCGTGAAAGTCATGGTTTTGGTCAATCTTCTTCGGACTTGGGTCCTGTGCTCAGCGGACCGTAGCGGATACTCACGTCCGTCTGACTAAATTGAGAGCGGTGACCGCTCGTTTGACTCACAGCCGACGTTCCGACGCCCGTGACAACCGCGACCGCATCCTCGATGTGGCTTTCACGGTGTTCGTCACCGACGGACTGGACGTGCCGATCCGGGAGATCGCCCGAGGCGCCGAGGTCGGGCCCGCGACCGTCTACCGCCATTTCCCGACCAAGGAGAACCTGGCCGCCGAGGTGTTCACCAACCGGATGCGCGCATGGCGATCCAGCTTGGACGAAGGCCTCGCCGACCCTGACCCTTGGCACGGCTTTCGCCTCGCGGTCGAGAAGCTCTGTGAGCTGCAAGCACGCGACCATGGCTTCACCGCGGCGTTCAAGTCCGCCTTCCCGCGCGCGATGGACTTCGCCGCGAACCGCACTTCCTCGCTGACCTCCGCAGCCAGACTGATCCGCCGCGCCCAGGACACCGGCCAGCTGCGCCCCGACGTCGTCTTGGACGACCTCATCCTCATGATCATGGCAAACGACGGCATCCACGCGAGCACACCGGCGGTACGAATCGCGGCCTCCCGACGCTTCGCCGCACTCATAATCCAAGCTTTCCAAGCCCCACCAGCGACTTCGCCGCTGCCGCAGGCGACACACTGACGCCGGCCACGGGCATCCAGCACCCACCTCGCCCGGCGGCGAGCACCTCAGACACGATCGCGAGTGCCTCTTACAGCGACAGCATCTTCGGCCTGCTGTCCCCCGCCGAGCCAGACTACGCCCCACAGCTGGCCGACCTTCGCTCTACGACGGAGCGCCGATCTGAGCCGCTGCCCCGATCGCCGGGCTGAAGGCGAGTCGAGTGGACATCGTCAGCTCAGCGAAACGGTGCCGTCTTCGAAGACGCGCCAGTTGGGGTTGCGAGCGATCTCCCAAATGATGCCGTTCGGGTCGCGGACGTGAGCATGGAAGATGCCACCGAACTCGCCGGGTTGTGGCTTCTTCAACACGGTTCCACCGGCGGCGGCCATGGTGTCCACAATAGACCGGACCTCTTCGGGGCTGTCGACGTTGTGGGAGATGATCACACCGGAGACCGAGGCACGGTCAGTGCCGTCGGCGAGGTCACGGTTAAAACTCGCCGCGTCGAATAGGCCCAGCACCACACCGCGCGCCACCTGGAAGAAGATGATCTCGCCCGCCACGTCGGCCAGCGGCATCCAGCCCAGAGCGTCCGCATAGAAGCGACGCGCGGCGTCTAGATCGGCGGTCGCGAAGGTCATGAAGTGTATGTTCTGCCGCACTGTGTCCCCTTTCGTCGGCGATCAGCGTAGAGCCTGCTTTATGCCAAAGGGTGCGAGCGCCCACCAGCTTGAGCCGAGCGGGAACGGGGGCTGGCCACGCTCGACACCGTGGTCGAGGGACTGGCCAACCTCGGCCGACGCATCACCGTCCAGACGATAGACGTTCCCTTCGACCGCACCGACGACCCCTGAGTCGTCGAACCGACCGGCGGTGCAATGCCGAAACCACCATCACGACCATTGTGTCGCTCCGCGGGCTGCGAAACCGGCTCTGGAGGCGGGACTGGTGCCTGCACCCCTGCCGCGGTGCAAGCAGTACCGGGGCCGAGCCGTCCTGGCTCATGCTGCAGTTCGGCGTCGCGTCCCCCGGTGAGCAGAGGTGAGCGCGCCGCGGGCGGAGAGCCTCCAGGATCAGCTGGGTGGGCGTCCCAGAACCGGCATGCCGACCATCACCGGCCCGGTGTGGTGGTCCCGGCGGGTGATGCGGTCGAGGTCGGCCAGTTTTGTTGTCGCGGCGTTCAAGCTGGCGGTCAGGCCTGCGACTTCGCCGAGCCAGCCGTCATGCGGGCTTCGCTGATCCGGTCGCACAGGTTCGCCACGATCTCGACCAGCCGGACGCGCTGGCGGGGATCGACGTGCAACACGGGGCACCGGACGCAGGCTTCTCTGAACTCGATTGTGGGTGCTGAAGTTCGGCCTGGTAGGGGTCAGGGCAGCAGTTGGCGGGTCTCGATCCAGGGAAGAAGCCGATCGCGCGTCGGACCTGGCTGCAGATGGCCGATAAGTCGCTCCAGGTGGGCTGTCACGCTCTTGTGCCGCCGCAGCTCGCGGACCTGTTCAGCGGAAAGCTCACGCCAGTTGCTGGCGAGAGTCGCTGCTTCTGATGGCGACATCACCAGGGCGGCGAGCGTGTCGGCGCCCAATGCCTCGGGAGGCCAGTTGGCATTCCCGTCCTGGGGACCGAGGTATTCGATCACCCACATTCGCAGCATGAAGTCCTGCTGGAGTTCGCGCGCCGATCCCTGTGCGCCGCTGCCGCGCATGCACCTGTTCGCCATCAGCGACAGCTCGGCCCAGTGCCGACGTACTTCGCGGGGCTGGTCGGAATCGTAGGCATGCTGCTGGGCGAGAAGTCGAACCGATTCGAGTTGCCACCAATCGTGGGTGTTTGCAGTGAACGTCCGGAGGCGTTCGATCGGCCAGGCACTCATTCCTGGCTCCGGCCCCGATTGATCTGAACCACCACTCACTGGCCTTCGCTCCTGATCATGGGCATGCCGATACCGATGACGGCTCGTTGTCCGGAACGCCGGACGACCTGGGCGAGCTTATCCTCGGCGCCGGCGAGGCTGACCTTGAGTCCTTCGACCTCGCCGAGCCAGCCTCGCGGATCGCGCGACATGCGGATCGCCGCGGTGTGGCGCAGGTCGTGCAACGTCCAATTCGTGCCCAAGACCGCATTCAGGCGGCGGAACACCGCGCGCAGCGATTCATAGCTCAACGGCTGGCGCGCAAGCCCACCGCCACGATCTCGTCGCCGCAGCGACTGCCACAGCGGATCACCGGCACCAACCTCGCCAACCTCGCCAACCTCGACCAGGTAGAGCCGTAGCCACACCAACGACTCCGCGCTGACCGGCAGCCACTGAACCGCACGCGTGCCCTTGCGCTCCACCCGGATCTGCTGCTCACCCCAATCCTCGTCCGCACCCGCCATGCCCAGCAACTCACTCGGCCGGGCCGCCGAGCTCACCCCCATCGCGACAATCGCGCGGTCCCGGTTCGACCGCAGTCGACCGAACAGCGTGTCAACGGCGGCTGAAGCTGGACCCTGTGGCGACGGATGAAAAAGGACCCCCTGTGGCTTGTTGTTAGTCGTTGGCTTTGGTGGCCGGGGGTCTGCCCAGACTTCGGTTGACACTGGAGTTGACTGTTTCTCAGGCCGCTGCTGCGGTGGTGTAGATGGTCTCAAACTCGACTGGGGTGAGCTTGCCCAGGGCGCGTTGGCGGCGTTTGCGGTGGTACTTCGTCTCGATCCAGGACACGATCGCTAATCGGAGCTCCTCCCGGGTGCGCCACCGTCGGGTGTCGAGAACGTTCTTTTGCAGCAGCGAGAAGAACGATTCCATCGCGGCGTTGTCACCGCAGGCGCCGACCCGCCCCATCGACCCGGTCAGCCCATGCGCCTGCAGCAGGCGCCGGTAGGGCGCCGATTGGAATTGGGCTCCGCGGTCGGAGTGGACCACGACACCGTGCGGGTCGCGCAGGGCGATGGAGTATCCGACGATCTTGTTGGAGTAGCAGTCCTTGACCGCGCACAAGTACAGCTTGCCCTCGCTGGTGGCATGCTCGGTGATATCGGTCAGCCACTTCACGTTCGGGGCGCCGGCGGTGAAATCGCGGCGCACGAGGTCGTCGTGCACCGGCGGGCCGGCTGTGCGGGTGCGGTCTTTCTTCTTGGCGTGCAGTGAGAAGATCTGCTGCATCGAGCAGATCCGCCACACCCGGTTCTCCGAGGCGGTGAACCCGCGCCGGGCGAGTTCGTCCGCGATGAACCGGTAGCCGTCGGCCGGGTCGTCGGCGTGGATCTCGAGCGCGGTGTCGATCAGATGCGCGTCGTCCCAGTCCCGCTGCGAGACCGGGGACGAACACCACTGGTAGTAGGCTTGCCGGGAGATCCCCAGCACCCTGCACGTCACCGCGACCGGCACCCGCATAGGGGCGCCGGCCGCGGCCAGGTCACGGACGAGCGGGAAGACTATTTTCCCGGCAGATTGCCCTGCGCCAGATAGGCCGCCGCCTTTCGCAGGACCTCGTTCTCCTGCTCCAGCAACCGGTTGCGTTTACGCAGTTCCCGCAGCTCGGCGGACTCATCCCGGGTCACGCCGGGCCGGGTGCCGTCCTCAACGTCGGCCGCGCGCAGCCAGTTCGCCAGACACGACTCGGAGATCCCGAAATCCTTGGCGACCTGCTTCAACGAGACCTCGCCGCGGCGGGCCACAGCGATCACGTCGTCACGAAACTCACGGGGATAGGGCTTGGGCACGACGACATCCTTCCAGGCGAGGCCGAAGCCTCACAGATGAGGTGTCAACCAGACCCTGGGCAGACCCCGGTGGGACTCGGCCGAGGTCTCGGTCCTTGAGGCGGTAGCTGTCTCCTTTCATCGAGATCACTTCAGCGTGGTGGACGAGGCGGTCGATCATGGCCGCGGCGACGACGTCGTCGCCGAAGACCTCGCCCCAGCGCCCGAACGGCTTGTTCGACGTGACGATCAATCTGGCGCGCTCATAACGCGACGACACCAGCTGGAAGAACAGGTTGGCCGCCTCGGCCTCGAACGGGATGTAGCCGACCTCGTCGACGATGATCAGCGGAATCCGCCCGAGTTTGACCAGCTCGGCCTGCAGGTTCCCGGCGTGGTGGGCATCCGCGAGGCGAGCAACCCACTCGGCGGCGGTGGCGAACGCGACCCGGTGCCCGGCCTGCCAGGCCCGCATCCCCAGCACGATCGACAGATGCGTCTTCCCCGTCCCCGGCGGGCCGAGGAACACGACGTTCTCCTTGGCGGTGATGAAGTCCAGGGTGCCGAGGTGGGTGATGGTGTCGCGTTTGAGCGAGCGCTGGTGGTCGAAGTCGAACTCCTCCAACGATTTTCGCGCCGGGAACCGAGCGGAGCGGATGCGGCCCTCGCCCCCGTGGGACTCCCGCGCGGCGACCTCGCGTTGCAGGCAGGCAGCGAGGAACTCCTCGTGCGTCCAGTTCTCCGCGCGGGCCCGTTCGGCCAGCCGCTCGACGGCCTGGCCCAAGGACGGGGCCTTCAACGCGCGAGTGAGGTAGGCGATCTCGCCGTCGATGTTGCGGCCGCTGGTGTTGGCGGCGGGTTTCGTGGTGGCCATCAGGCGATCCCCTCTGCGCTGCTCTCGAGACCGAACAGGCGGTCGTAGTCGGTCAGGGCCCGGTGCTCGACGCTGGTGTCGGCCTTCGGAACCGCGACCAGCCGGCGGGCCTGGCGCAGTTGGGCGGCCGCGTGGACGGGGTCGGTGATGCTCTGGTGATCGGCCCAGCAACGGGCATGCCGGGCGACCTCGACGTCCTCGCAGGTGACCACGACCTCGTCGAGATCGGCGGCGAGATGGACGAGGCGTCCGACGACACTCGGGTGGACCGAATAGTCGTTGGAATCGAGGCGCAGGTTGTGATCTCTCGGCAGGCGTATGGTCGATCGCCAGCCGGTCACCGGCGCGACCGGGGGCAGCTCGATCATCGCGGTCCGATCGGCCGCCCAGCGATCGACCGGGCGGCAACCCAACCGCCGATGCCGGCGCTGGTCGGCCAGCTGCAGCCAGCCCGTGAGCTGGGTGTTGAAGTCAGCCGGGCTGGCGAAAGCCCGTCCGGGCAGGAACGAGGTCTCCAGATAGCCGTTGACCCGCTCGACCAGGCCCTTGGCCTCCGGATCGCCGGGCCGGCACTGGATCACTTTGATGCCGAGCGTTCCGCGGAAGGCGTTCATCGCTTCGGTCAGCTGCGGTTTCCCGCTCCGCCACTGCCCGACGGCGGACTCGTTGTCCCAGACCAGGGCCTTGGGAACCCGTCCCCAGCCTGACGGAAGGCGCCAGTGCCCGGCCAGCAGATCCGGAGACTGCCTCGACGGCAACATCACCGCCGTGATCATCCGCGAATAGCCGCTGACCAGCACAACCCCGGCGGCCGACCGGTCTGGCCGAACCCCAGCGGCACGTCCACCGGCGGGAACCACAGATCACACTGCGCGAGCTCACCAGGCTCGTAATCGGTCCGGCTGGCCGGATCCGGCGGCGCGAACAACGGCCGCAGCTCCCGCACTCGCTCCTTGCAGCACGGTCAGCGACCTCGTCCACCCGACCCGTTCCGCGATCACCGTCGCCGGCATTGCCGGCCACTCCGCCAGCAACGGCCGGATCTGCGGCTCCACAGCGTGCACAATCGACCCGCGCGGCGGCCGCTGATACCGCGGTGGCCCCTCGGCCACCAACGCCCGCCGGACTGCGTTCCGGCCGATCCCGAGCCGCCGGCCGATCGCCTTGATCGGCACGCCTTCCGCTCGGTGAAGACGACGGATCTCCGCCCAGCCCTGCACACTGATCACTCCCTACCCTGAACGGGGTCCGTTCTTACCCGTCGGTAGGGGGTCAGCTTTCACGCCTCGTCGACAGTCAGGGCAGTTTGTCAGGCACTTCGGAGCGGACGGTCGTGTAGGGCGCGCTTCGATGCACGGATTTTGAATCCGGTCGGGAAACCCTTGATTGCCTGCACGGATCGCCCGATCGACCGAAGTTTGAGGGCACGGGGCGTGGCGGGTCGAACAGGCACGCGTTGGCTGGGCCGAACGGGTGGTAAGAGCGAGCCGGGTCACCTATGCGGTCCGTACTGTCGGTGCCTGGGTGTATCGCTTCTGTGAGCAAAACCCACAGGAGGAGGAGTCGTGCCACCACGCAACTACACCCGTGGCGATCGCGCCGCACTGATTCTGTTCGGCCAAGGAAAGTGTTACTGGGGACCGGGCTGCACGGAGCCCCTGCTCAAGAAGGTCGAAGATCGATACCGCCTCAACTTGCAGATCGCGCACATCCGATCGGACGAGAAGGCGGCCCAGCGCTACGTGCCTGCGCTGCCCGTGACGCTGGTCGATGCCTTCGACAACCTGCTGTTCCTTTGCAAGCCCCACCACGACACGGTCGACGAACCGGGGGCTGATCAGCGATTCACGATCGAACTACTCGAAGGCTGGAAGCGCGAGCGCGAGGAAGGACGCTACGACCAGCTGCGGGGTCTGCGTGACATCACAGAGGACGGCCTAGTCGAACGGATCAGTTCGGCGATCGAGACGCAGAATCAGGATATCCGCGCCACGTTGGCTCGCCTTGAGCAGACAGACGGAGAAGCAGCAGCCCTCATCCGGGAACTTCGTGACGAGATCAAAGCTCTACGCAGGTCAGGATCGATCCTCGACCCGGACGTTGTGTCGATGCTCAGCTCGGCGGCACGCGACCTTAGGCACCTTGAAGACAACGCCGCGATGCTGAAGTACTCGGCGCGTGACCTCGGGCACCTTGAAGGCAGCGCACGCAACCTGGCCAACGCCGTCCGCGGCGCGGCCGGACTGGACGATATGGCATCACGCCTCGAGCAAGTAGTGCGCCGCGCGGCCGGCTTCATGTAGGCGAGACCAGGCTTGCATCGAGAAGACCCTCGACCTCACGCGCCGCGAGGACTGCCGAGTCCTGATCGCCTCGGAAAGCATTGGGACGAGCTGTCTGTGCCTACCTGGAATCAACCGGAGAGCGAGCGAATCGCCTCAGCTGGTATTCGCGCTGGCAGGAGGCGGTTCTCCTGCTCTCCATGGATACTCAGGAAGTGAGCCCAGCAGAATTCGAACCTGAGACTTTGCCTCCGGAGAGCGAGACGCCGTCATGTCTTGGCTAGCCCTCTGACCTGCGCATATTCCTCCTCTACTGCCGAACTGCGGGGCCATTGCGAAGACATTAAGAATCAGCGGAGTGATGTAAGCTTCAAAATACCCTTCATGATTATCTGGAAATTCTAAGCGATTGCCGTCGCGCTTCCGCAGCATCGCTTGAACTTAGGCCAACGGGAGTGTGAGCAGATGGCCATGCCCGTACTCGCGTACTTCGAGCAGGTCGTTGACCTGTGACAACACGCTAAGCGCTGTCTCGTAACTGATCTTGTGGTTGGTGGGATTGATGTTGTGGTTCAGTTGGTTAGGAGGATGTTGTGCAGATGCGCGATGCCGGAGACGGTGTCGTTCAGGGTGCTGGCGGCGCGACGGTAGTCGCGCAGGATCTTCCAGCACTTCATCCGCGACAGCGCGTGCTCGACCCGAGCACGGATCTTGCGGTGGACGGCGTTGAGGTCTTCCTGCCAGTCCGGCAGATCGCTGCCGTCACGAGGTTTGCGGTAAGGCATGATCACCCTGGAGTTGCCTTGGTAGCCCCCGTCGGCCATCACCGGGCGCCCGGCCAGTTCCCGCTCCATGCCGCAGTCGCGGTAGACGGTGCAGTCGTTGCGGTTGCCCGGATGCGCGTCCCCGGCGGCGCTCACCAACCGGGTGTCCGCGTCGATCGCGACTTGCACGTTCGCCGAGAACCGGTAGTTCTTCGAGGGTGTCGCCAGCCGGTGGTCCCGCGTCGGCACCAAGGTGCCGTCCACGATCGCGACCGAGTCGATCCGGCGCTTGCGGACCGGGCCAGCGCCAGCAGCGGGCCGATGGTGTCGATCACCCGGTGCGCCGCGGAATGCGACACCCCGAACAGCGGCCCGATCTGGCGCATCGTCAGGTTCGTCCGCCAGTACGTCGCGACCAGCAGCACACGATCGGCCAGGTCAAGCCGCCACTGACGACCCGTCCGACCATCAGCGATCTCGTCACCACCACGGTCCGCCACGACCCGCACCAGCTTGCGGAACTGCCCCGGTTCCAAGCCCGTGAAAGGGGCAATCCACTCCGACCGCGACGCTGAGATCACCTGCACCACACCATGATCAACCAACAGCACCAGTCGACGTACACCGGGTTACGAGACATCCCTTAGTTGATCAACGTTACAAGGACCTCACGCTGTACGCCCTGCCAGGCTCAGCACTCGCCGATGCCGGACGGGCGCACGGCCTGAAAGTGGTCGACGAGTACTTCGCGGATCGCCCCTACAAGGCGCGAACGTCATCATGTTCGGCTGAAACCTCAATGACCTCGGCTCGCCTGCCGACGCCGCCGACCGGGTCACGAAGATGCTTACGGATGACCGTTTCGATTCCGTCGAAACCATCTGCGCACACAGCGATACCCCAGGCGCACCGCAGCTCTTGGCCGAGGTCCGTCGCCGGCTGATCGCCGGCGGCTACGGGCTCGGCCCGACAGCGGCGCGCTGAACCCTTGACGCCTCGTGCGATCCCCACCGCGCGAGGCCAGGACGGCACGGCTGCCACCACCCAACCCGCGGCGGTGGTCGTGCCGTCCTTAATTCCACTGGCAGGAGCACGTCTCATCGACCTTCTGGTCGGCCTCGACCTCGGGCGGCTGGCCACGCAACCCTCGCCTTGCACAGTCGGCGGGCGTTTCACCACTGGTACAAGTAGACACTGGCCGGGCGTCGACAGCGCAACCCCGGCCCCGCACCAGTACAGCCAAGGTGCGTTCAGAAATCGAGCGTGAACAGCATGCAGGAACTCGCCGCGTGGGCGAGCAGCCGGTCGGCCGAGTCCCACAGCTCGGACTGGGCCAAGGCGGTTCGACGTCTGCTGTTGAGGACCGTGCCAATCTCCCTGATCGGCCCTGCGTCAACCATGATCGGCCGCAGGTAGGGCACCGTCAATCAACGCTGCTGTTGGTCTTCCCCCGGGGAAGTTGACCCCGCTCAAGGACCTGCCGGATCCCGGCAAGCCAGGCGGGAAAGCGCGCCGTGGCCGCGTCGCCGCGCTCCCGGCGCGGTCGAAGGAGAAGCGCAGCTGCAGGCCCGAGGAGCCGGCGAACTCGGCGTTGCGCTCGCGTGGGAGCGCCGGCGCACCATCACTCCGGCGAGTTCATCACCCCTGCATCGCTTTCCATGGCGGACGACAAGTCCGCGCCGTCGAGCGGGAGCTTCGCCTGCAGGCTCGTCCCCGATCCGCGCGGGCTCTGGAGAAGGATCCGGCCGCCGATCGCCTCGACGCGGTCTTTGAGGCCGAGTAAACCGGTGCCCCCGGTGAGCTCGGCGCCGCCGACGCCGTCATCGCGTACCGAGATGCGCAATACGCCGTTCGCCGCGTCGGAACGGATGGTCACGGCGACCGAGGATGCCCGTGAGTGCTTGGCCGCGTTGGTGAGTGCCTCCGCGACGATGAAGTAGGCGCTGACCTCGACATGCTTGGGTAGTTTCGGCAGCGGGGGCAGGTCGAGGTCGACCGGGATCGGTGAGCGGCGGCCGAGCGTGCGTATCGCGGGCTGGAGCCCTCCCGTGTCCAGGATTCCCGGGTGAATGCCGCGCGCGATCTCCCGCAGCTCGTCGATCACGCTGACGGCTTCGGCGGCGAGCTCGCCAAGATCGCTGGCGAGTTCACCGGATTCCACCGCCTCGGCCGCGCGTAGCCGCAGGGCGAGCGCGACGAGCCGCTGCTGGGCGCCGTCGTGCAAGTCCCGCTCGATGCGGTGGCGCGCATGGTCGGCCGCCGTCACGAGGCGGGCTCGTGAGGCGGTGAGCTGGGTGTACAGCTGCACATTGTCGAGCGAAACGGCGAGCTGGCCCGCGATGAGCTTGACGGCATCAAGCCGTTCCGCGGTGAAGGCGCCGCGGATCAGGCGGTTTTCCAGTAGCAGAGCGGCTCGCAGGACGCCGCGGCTCAGGATCGGCACCGCGAGCAGTGAGCAGCACGTGAGGTCGGCGAACCACGGGTCGCGGGCAAAACGTTCGTCGCGGGTGGCGTCGGTGACGACCAGCGGCTCGCCCGTGCGCTGGACGTAGCGCACCACCGACAGCGGGGCCGCATGTTCGTCGAGGTTGTCCACCACGTCGCTACTGGGGGTGGGCAGCAGCCAGTCATTGAGATCGTCGCTCCAGTGAAGCAGCTGCACGGCGGTGGCGCCGGTCAGCGCGGAGAGCACCTCGACGACGCGGGCGCGCAGGCGACCGATGCTGGTCTCTGAGCTCAGCGCCTGGGAGGCGGACAGGATACCGAGCAAGTCGAGGGCGCCGGTGGTGATGACGGAGCTCTGAGGGAGGCCCTCGGCGAGCTCGCCGCCGAGCCCTGGCGTGGTATCGGTTCCGGATCGCAAGGTGGGGTAGGCCCAGTCGAGCTGGGCAACCTTGGCGGTCGCTCCCCAGGCGGCGTAGCACCTTCGGGCCTGGACGAGCAGTTCTTGGCCGGTGTGGTCAAGGCCGTGGGCTAGGTGAAAGCGGGCGGTGCGCTCGGTGATCAGGGCTCGGTGCCACGGGCGTTGGTGCCGGACAGCCTCGCGGCGGGCGGTGTCGAAGGCCAGGGCGCCGGCGCGGAAGTCGCCGACCGTCCAGGCCCGTTCGGCCTCGAGCAGCCGCAGCAGGTGCAGGAAGTTGTCCGGGGCGTCGGCGGCGCGGGCGGCCAGCCAGCTCGTCACCTCGTCCAGGTCGGTCAGCAGCGCCGCACGTTCGTCGCCGTCGGTAGCGCGGGCCTGGCCGGCCAGGGCCAGCCCCCGCAGCAGGCGGGCCAGGGCGGACGGGTAGAAGCCCGAGGTCGCCTGGAGCATCGGCATCGCGGCAGCGGTGTGCCTCGCCAGGCCGGCCGGATCGCCGAAGACCGCGGCGGCGACCGCTCGGGCCAGGTGGGCAAACAGGAGCGCCGACGGGTTGTCGGCATACCTGGCGATGGGGATGGCGTCACCGGCTTGAACTGGGCTTTCGCCGCGCAGGACAGCCGCCAGCCACCGATAGCTCTCGAGCCACTGGGCGGTTTGTTCGCTACCGGTGCGGCGCACGAAGGCCAGGCCGGCATCCACCTCGGCGACGTAGTCGTCCAGCGAGGGGGCACACTCCAGCAGTCCCGCCACACCAGGTGCGTAGGCGTATCCGGCCCAGGCCGGCTCGCCCGCTGCGATCAGTGCTTCCCGGGCACACTCGGCCGTTCGGACGGCGTTCTCGATCGGCTCGAACCAGCAGCAGACACTGGCGAACGCCGAGCGCACTGGAGCGGTGTCGGGTTCGTAGCCGCGGGCATCGCCCAGCTCCAGGAGCCGGCGCATCGCGCGGTACGCGGAAGCGTAGTCGTCGCGCAGCACCATCGCGGCGATGGCAGCGTGGCTCGCCGGCCCGAGAAGGGTGCGGCCGGGCCCGTGTCCGAGCCAGATCCGCAACGCCTCCAGGCTCAGCCACCCGTACAGGGCGACATCGGGGACGAAGTAGGCCGGCGGCAGAACCACGTTGATCAGACGGGACGCGGCGAGCAAGGTGGGCTCGGCCAGATCCGGCCGGCTCAGGTCGTCGGAGGGGCCGGTGTGGTCCAGCCACTGGTACAGGTGGTCGAACTGACCGTCGAGTTCAAGGGGGAGCCGCTCGGTCGTGGGAACGACGATGCCGCAGTCAGCCAAGGACTCCCGGCCGAGCTCGATCGCCTCCCTGAACCGTTTCCGGTGGGTCAGACTGCGCACCTCCAAGCAGGTGGCGTCGGCACGCTGCATGGCGCTGGGACACAGTCGGGCGATCCTGCGGTACTCGTCGGCCGCCTCGTCCAGGCGCCCCAAACTGTACAAAGCGGCCTGGCGGCCGCTGTGCAGCTCGACCCGAGTGCCGATCGCCTCCTGGTCGACCAACTGCAAAGCGGCGGTCAGCAGCGCGTGCACCAGCGTGTGGTCCCCGATCAACCGTGCCTGGCAGGCAGCGCGGCGCAGCAGCGTCACCGCTTGTGTTCGCTCGGCGGCGTCGCCGACGGCGTCGGCGACAGGTAGGTACTGCTCGGCGGCGGCGGCGAACAGCTCCGGCACCCCGGCCAGCCGCCGGGCCATGGCCAGATGGAGCGCGCCTCGCCGGTGGGGGCCGAGCCGGCGAACCACGGCCTCGCGGATGCGGTCGTGCGGAAACCGGACCTCCCCGCCGTCGACTTCCAGAAAGCCTTCGTCGAGGACGGGCGCCAGGTGCTGGTGGAGTGCGGCTTCCGGTTCGTCGGTGGCGGTGCCCAGCAGGCTCAGCTCGGCGCGCCCGCCTAGACAGGCCATCGCCTCCACCAACGCTCGGGACGGCGCCGGCAGGGCCTCGACCCGCGCCGCCACCAGGGAGCCGACCTCAGACCGGCCCAGATGCGCCCGCACCGCCGCCGAGTCCCACTGCCAGCCGGTACCGCTGGCAGTGAGCATCCCCTCTCTTCCCAGTGCGTTGAGCAGCTGCACGGTTTCGAACGGGTTGCCGGACGTGCGCGGCGCGAGCACCTCGGCCAGGCCTGTTGCCGCGTCTGCGTCGGCGTGCAGCATGTCGGCGACCATGGCGGCCAACCCCTGGAGCGGCAGCTCGCCCAGCCGCAGGGACCGCACGCCGGGCCGGGCACGGGAAAGCAGTGCCGCGAGCGGCCGTGCGGAGTCCACGTCCTCGTCTCGGTGCACCCCCACCAACAGCAGGCCGGCGATCGGCTCCTCGTCGAGCAGAAGGTCGACGAACCCGAGCGGGCCAAGCCCCGCCCATTGCAGATCGTCGAGGAACAGCACCACCGGTCGCTCCGGTGAGGCGACCGCCCGCAGGACCTGAACGCTGTTGTGCTGTGCCCTCGATTGCGCAGTGAGCGGGTTGCCGGGATCGGGCGCCACGTCGAGCAGTGCGGCGAACTCCGGCACCACCGCGGTCATCAGACCGGCGTTGGAGCCCGCCGCGGCAGCGATCCGTCGTCGGACCACATCCAGCTCGCTCTCCGGCTCGGCCAGCAGCAGCCGGCCGAGGCAGCGGAACGCCTGGTACAGCCCGTCGAACTCCAGATCTCGCCGGTACTGGTCGAACTTGCCCGCGAGGAACCAGCCGCCCCGGCTCGCCACCGTCGGCCGCAACTCATCGACCAGTGTCGTTTTTCCCGCCCCGGCCGCGCCGCTGACCAGCATCCCCCGGCACCGGCCCCCGAGCGCGTCCTCGAACGCCGCCTGCAACACGGCCACCTCGGCGTCGCGTCCCACCAGCCGGGGCGGCGCGGCCAGCGCGGGCGGGAAGTCGTGCTCACCGACGCGGAGTGAACCCGTCGCCGGCCCGGCCCGGGTGCTCCGTACCCGTTCCAGGTCGTAGACCAGGCCCTCCGCGGTCTGGTACCGATCGTCCGGCTCCTTCTCCAGCAGATGCAGGATGATCTCGGAGACTGGCGGCGGCAGCGCCGCGTTGACCTCATTCGGCGGCGTCGGGACTCGCGCAAGGTGGTCGTGAGTGAGCCGCAGCGGGTCGCCTGAGCCGAACGGCGGCGCGCCCGTCGCCAGTTCGTACAGCGTCGCGCCCAGCGAGTACAGGTCGGTTCGCCGATCCAGCGGACGGCCGGTGCGGCCGGTCTGCTCGGGCGCCAGGTACGGCAGCGTCCCGACGATCTCGCCGCGATCGGCGGACCGCTCACCGCCATCGGCGACAGACGTGGCCAACGCGAAATCCACCAGACACGGCAAACCGTCGGAAGAGATCACCACGTTCGCCGGCGTGATGTCGCGGTGGAGCACCCCGCGACAGTGCACAGCCGCGACGGCCCTGGCCAACCCCAGACCGACGTCGACCAAGACTCCGACTTGCAGCGGCTTCGAGAGTTCCGCCAGATTCCGAGCGCCCGCGTCCGCCAGCACGATCGAGCCCGGAAGCCGCCCCGCCGCCTCCACCAATTGTGCGACACCCGCGACACCGCGAAGCCGCTCCAGCACCGCCCGTTCGTGCCGCAGCCGCCGCTGCGCGTCCGGCCCGAGCGGCTGCTTGCCGACGACGGTCCGCCCGGGGAGGAACAGCCGTACAACGCGGGTCCGTTCGTTCTCACCGAGAATCTCGACCCGCGCGGACGGGTCGTGGAGCGGAAGTTCACCCTCGCCCATCCGGCACCTCCACCGTCGGACTCGAGACCTCCTGCTTACACCCATTTCAGCTCGATGGCGATCCCAGCACAGCAGCGCGATGTCACGTTGGCGGCGAGGTTCCGGTGCGGTGGAGCCTGCGTCGACGAGGACGCGCACGCGGTGTCGCCGGTGCGCAACCAGAGATCACCGGCCACCGCGACCGATCTCGGCCATGCCGGGCTGCGCGGGCCGGCGTGGGTCTCGCGATGAAAGACGCTGATAGACAACGCGAAAGCTGGCCAGGCCGTGAAGCCGGCGGCGGCGAGCTGCGATCGGGAGGGCGACATCGTCAAGCCGCGCAGGGTCAAGGACTTGGGAACCGGCCGATGGGTCGAACACGAACAGGCAGCTCACCGACCCGGCTGCCGCGATGTAGAACGGCCCCGTCATCGGCGGCCAACCCGCAGACGTCTGCGGCAAGCGTGGCAGCTCGGTGCCGTGCACCTCCGGGAGCCTCACGAGCGCGAACAACCGAACAGCGCAACAGGCCGGCGCTCATCGCACCTCCTCCCCTTCTGGCTCGGCGCCGGGAGGATGCCCACCTGCACGGCGAGGGGCACGTTCCGCACGACCGAGTCGACCCGGATCACCACGACCTGCTGCGCGGGTTCATCGCTGGGGCCGGGTGCCGAGACGGTGCCTTCGACCTCGTCACTTACGTGCGCCGCGCGGCCGAGACCACGCGGCACCAGCCCGCAGATGGTCTGCGTACTCGTCGTGCTCGGGCAGTGCAATCCCGGTTGCGTCGCCGATTTCGTCGATCCGCAGCCGTCCGCGGACCGCCCACAGCCGCCACAGACAACGACAGCCGCCAAGCCTCCGCGAGGCTGGTGAAGCCGAGGACGTCCGCAGACCCGAGCCGAGCAGGGGCTCGGGTCTCGCGGACCAGCAGGGCGGTCACGGCGCGGTGATAGTGGCTGTCCAGAACGGAGGGTGAGGGGCGGCTGAGCACACCGGTGCGCACGGTTACTCTCGGCGCGAGAGCGTCGGTGGTCCAGGTGTTGCCCGCGGAACCGGACACTGCGGCGTCGGCCACGGGCGTGAGGACCGCGGCCGAATCGGCGGCTGCCGCGAGCATGCGCCGAGCGCGTGACGAGGTGAACACTGTGGGTTTCTCCCTGGTTCCAAAGCGGATCCGGGTGAGTTCACCCGTCGCGATCGACCCGCACCCGTCCGGTACCGGGAGGGACGGTGAACCTCTGCCGACCGGATAGGTACGTAGTTTCTCCGAAGGACTCCCGATGTGCGGGCCGCGCGCGGACGCGACTCTTGAAGAGCACGAAGCACAACCCGACACGGAGGTCCCCCGATGGCGATCGACTCGCTTCGCCAACCGTGCCCGGCCTGCTTCCGGTCCACCGTCCTCATCAGTCACTGGTGGGGCCGCCAGTGGACGCACGTGGGTACCGGGCTCCCCGGCTGTGAGAAGGCCGGGCGCGACCGGGAGGCGTTGCCCTCCCCTGCACCGGACCCCAGACCGCCGGCACCGGATCTGGCTGCCTGAAGGAAGATGCGTCGTTTCCCCGGCAAGTCACACCGAAGGGAGTTGCTCACTCTCCTTCCGACCAAGTGAGCCGACCCGCCGAACCCCGCACCACTGAGCACAGGACCTGGTACGGGGTTCGCTGGTCGCCAGATAAACGGAACAACCTGACATCGGCCACCGCGAGACGTACTCTCACACCAACTCGTGGAGGTGGTCTCGATGGGGACGCTGCCCGCGGAGCTGACCAGCTTCATCGGCCGGCGGCGGGAACTGGTCGAGATCCGCAGGCTGCTCTCGGCGGGACGCCTCGTCACGCTCACCGGGGCCGGCGGCGTCGGCAAGACCCGGCTCGCCGCGCGCGTCGCCGACCAGGTGGCGCACACCTTCCCCGACGGCGTCCGGCTGCTCGAGCTGGGCGACCTCCACGATTCCGCACTGCTTGCCCAGACCGTTGGCGCCGCTTTCGGGATCCGCGACGCCGACGAGGACCCACCGGGACGACTCGTCGAGTACTTGCGCGACAAGACTTCGCTGTTGGTGTTCGACAACTGCGAACACCTCGCCGAAGCATGTGCACGGCTCGCGCGCGACCTCCTCGCCCGCGCGCCCGACCTCCGGATCCTGGCCACCAGCAGGCACGTGCTGGGCATCGAAGGCGAACGGGTGTACTCCGTGACGCCGCTGGCGGTGCCGGAAACCCACGACCTCGCCGACGCCCACGGGCTCGACGCGGTGACACTGTTCACCGAACGCGCCACCGCGGTTTCCCCCGGATTCTCCCTCGACAGCGGCAACTGGCCCGCTGTCGTCGAGGTGTGCCGTCGGCTCGACGGGCTGCCGCTGGCGATCGAGCTGGCCGCCGTATGGCTGCGCACTCTGGCGATCGACGAGCTGCTCGATCGGCTCGACGACACCTTCCAGCTGCTGAGCCCCAACCCGGTCGCGCCGGCACGCCACAAATCGCTGATGGGCACGATCGACTGGAGCTACCTGCTGTGCACGCCGCGTGAGCGGACGTTGTGGTCCCGCATCGCGGTGTTCGCCGGCGGGTTTCACCTCGCGGCGGCCGAGGAGGTGTGCTCCGGCGAGGGCATCGAAACCGGCGACGTGCTCGGTCTCGTGGCGGCGCTCGTCGACAAATCCATCGTGCAGACCGCGGCCGACCGGGCGCCGACGCGCTTTCGCCTGTTGCAGACGATCCGCGAGTACGGCCGGCAGAAGCTGGCCGAGTCGGGAGGCGAAGCCGCGCTGCGCGACCGACACAGCGAGTACTTCCACCGCTTGGCCGAGCGCGCGCAGCACGACTGGGACACGGGCGCGGACCAGGTCGAGGTCCACGCGTCGATGCTGCGCGACCACGCGAACCTGCGTACCGCGCTCGACCACGACCTGAGCACCCCCGGCCGGTACGCCGCGGGCCTCGAGCTTGTGGTGACGCTGCACTTCTTCTGGCTGCAATGCGGGCGCCTCACCGAAGGACGGCTGTGGCTCGCGCGGGCGCTGGGGGTGAACACCGAGCCGAGCCGCGACCGTGCGCGGGCGTTGTGGATCAGCGCGTATGCCGCGTGCCTGATGGGCGAACCCCGCGCCGCGCTGCCCCTCATCCGCGAGGCCGAGGAGTGGGGCCGCCGCACCGGCGACCAGGTCGTGCTCGGCTACACGGACATGCTTACGGCCGCGCGCCATTTCCTGGAGGGCGATTTCGCCAACGCCACGGCGCTGTTCCATGAAGCGAACGCACGATTCGCTACCATCCCCGGTTACACCAGCATCAAAGTCCTCAGCCTGGGCACGGTGGCGCAGTCCGAGGCATGGGGCGGTGACCCGACGACGGCCGTGACCGTCGCGAACGAGGGTTTGGCCGCGTGCGACTCGACCGGAGAGCTCCGTGCGCTCACCCACCTGCTCTACTCGCGCTCGCTCGCGCAGTGGATGCTCGGCGACCACGACGCGGCGGAAACGGGGCTCCTGCGAGGAATCCGCACGGCGCGCCTGTTCAACGACGTCCTCAACGCCGCGCTGTGCGTGGAGCTGTTGTCGTGGGTCGCCGCCGCGACCGGCCGGACCGAGCTCGCCGCCGAACGCCTCGGCGTGGCGAACCAAGTGTGGCCGCTCGTCGGCGGCAAAGCGATGCTGGGACTGCGCCGCACCCTCGACCAGCACGCCGCCTGCGAACGCGCGGTCCGCGAGACTCTCGGCGATGCCCGTTACCGCACGGCGTTCAAACGCGGCGCCGAAGCGTCGACCGACTTCGAGGCCGCGATCGCCCACCTTCTCGGCGAGAACGTCGCTCCGCCCACTCCGGTCGCATCCCCTCGGGACACTTCCGAGCCGGAGCTGACAAGCCGCGAGCTCGAAGTGGCCGAGCTCGTCGCCGAGGGCCTCACGAACAAGGAGATCGCCCAGCGGCTGGTGATCAGCCGCCGGACAGTGGAGTCCCATGTGGACCACATCCTCGGCAAGCTCGGGTTCAGTTCCCGCAGCCGGATCCCGGCGTGGCTCGTCCAGCGGCGCAGCGGCTGAGCCTCTGGACGTCGGTGGCGCCGGGGCGAGGTCGTCCCTACCCTGATAAAGGCGAACCCGGAACTACACGGAGCGGTCTTCGACCTGCCCCATATCGTGCCCGCTGCCGCTGGTGCTGCCCGAGCCGACAGGCTGGAGGACCGTTTCACCACAGTTGGCGGGAATTCCTCGCACAGGCTCCGGTCGCCGACCTGTACATTCTGTACCCACATCTTACACGATTGGGATGACGAATCCTGCGTGCGCGTTCTCGCAAATCCTCGCTCCTCCCTCGCGGGTCAAAGCGATGTCTCGTAACTCGGTGTCGGTCGGTTGGGGGTGTTGGTTGATCATAGTGTGGTGCAGGTGATCTCGGCGTCGCGGTCGGAGTGGATTGCCCCGATCACGGGGTTGGAGCCGGGCCCGTTCCGCACGCTGGTGCGGATCACGGCGAACCGCGGCGGTGACGAGATCGCCGACGGCCGGCCCGGCCGTCGGCGGCGCCTGGACCTGGCCGATCGTGTACTGCTGGTCGCGACCTATCGGCGGACGAACCTGACGACGCGCCAGATCGGACCGCTGTTCGGGGTATCGCATTCCGCGCCGCACCGGGGGAAGCGACACGATCGGCCCGCTGCTGGCGCTGGCCCCGGTCCGCACACGGCGGATCGACGCCGTCGCGATCGTGGACGGCACGCTGGTGCCGACGTGGATCACCGACTGGCGGCACCGCCGAAGAACTACCGGTACTCGGCGAACGTGCAGATCGCGATCGACGCCGACACCCGGCTGGTGATCGCCACCGGCGACGCCCCGTCCAGGCAACGCAGGCGACTGCACCGTCTACCGCGACTCCGGCATCGAGCAGAAGTTGGCGGGGCGTCCGGTGATGGCCCACGGCAGCTACCAAGGCAACCCGGCTGTGATCATGCCCTACCGCAAACCCCGCGACGGCAGCCATCTCCCCGACTGGCAGGAACACCTCAACACCGGCCATCGCAAGATCCGTGCCCGCGTCGAACACACACTGGCGCAGATGAAATGCCGGAAGATCCTGCGCGACTACCGCCGCGCCGCCAGCACACTCAACGACACCGTCTCCGGCATCGCCCATCTGCACTTGGCGCGGCACCGAACCTCGTCAGGGCGAACAGATCAGGGGGTCTCGTTCGCTCCGCGAGCCATCGGGGAGCGAGGCCCCCGGGCCCAGCTGATCGGCCCAGCTCCCTTCGTCTCCTCCGTCAGCCCCGCGTGCTGTCGGTGAGGATTGGCGGTCGCCGGTCGTGCCAGGGGGCGGCGACCTCGAAGGCGGCCGAGGCCCTGAGCACCAGAGGGTCATCCATGCGCCGACCCACGATCTGGAGACCGACCGGGAGCCCTTCGCTGGTGAAGCCGGCCGGTACAGTCGCAGCGGGCTGTCCGGTGAAGTTGAACGGGAAGGTGAACGAGAGCCAGTAGAACGCGTCGACATCGCGACCGTCGATCGTGGCAAACCGTGCTCGAACGCCGGCACGGGAAGCGTCGGAGTCAGCAGCAGATCATATTCACGGAGGAAGCGCCAGGACGCATTGTAAATGGCTTTTCGGCGCATCACTGCACTGGTGAGCTGTTCGGCGGTCCAGTCGATGCGGAGCGCTTCAGCCAGATGCGGTGACATGCGGTCGCCAAGCTCATCGGCCATTCGCCGTAGACCGGTCAGATCACTCTCGCACAAAATCATGGGCAGCAGTGCCTCGTAAGGGTCGTCCCACCCGGGGTCAGCGCGCTCGACGGTGCAGCCCAAATCGCGCTCGAACACCGCGGCGGCTTGATCCACGACCGCGCGCACGGCGGGATCCACCGGCGCGTACCCGAAATCCGGGCTGTAGGCGACCCGCAAGCCACGTAGATCGCCGTCAGCCGCACGGAGCCAATCGACGTCGTCGGAACGGATGCTCAGGCGGTCACGTTCGTCGTAACCGGCGATCACCGACAGCACAAGTGCCGCGTCGGCCACCGTCCGGGTCAGCGGCCCGATGTGCTCGAGCGACTCCCAGCTGGACACTCCGGGATAGCGTTCGTCCTTGGTGCCCGGGTACAGCGGCACGCGCCCCATAGTCGGTTTGAAGCCGTAGACACCGCAGAAGCTCGCGGGGATCCGGATCGAGCCGCCACCGTCACTGCCCAGCGAGAACGGGCCGACGCCGGCGGCTACCGCCGCTGCACTGCCACCGGAGGTCCGCTCCAGGTCCCAAGGGTTTCTCGTCGGGGCGGCGAGCGGCGTCTGCCCAGTGCCGGAGAAGCCGAACTCGGGCACCTGGGTCTTGCCGATCACCACGGCACCCGCAGCGTTGATCCGCTCGACCACCACATCGTCCTCGTCGGGCACGAAATCGGCGTAGGCGTACGAGCCGGACGTGGTGCGGATGCCACGGGTGCAAATCAGGTCCTTGACACCAGTGGGCACGCCTGCGAGCGGTCCCACTTCGCGGCCGGCGGCGATGTCGGCCTCGATCTGTTTCGCCTGCTCCGCAGCCTGATCGACTGCCACGGTGGCGAACATGTTCAGCTTCGGTTCGAGCCGGTCAAGGCGCGCCAGCACCGCGTCGAGCGCCTCCACCGGGGAGATTTCCTTGGCGGCGATCCGCCGTGCCAGCGTCCCCGTGTCCCATTCGCAGATCTCATCGCTCACGGTCATCGACTCCGTCTCCTCGCTTGTCGGAAAATTATCGCAATCGGACGCCGAGCGGCCACCGCAGTCGGTCCGAGTTGAAACGGGACGTTCCCATCCGCGGGCCCACCTGTCGTCGCACTTCCGGTTAGATTGAGCCCTGGACTTTCAGGCTGGCGCGTTCAGCCTGACAACCGTCAGTCCCGGAGTTGCTGTGCCCTCAGCGAAGCGGTGCCGGTGACCTGGTGTGCTGAGTCATTGATTCGCTTGCAGTAGGCGGCGAGGGTGTCGAGGATGTCGTCGGCGGGCGTCGTCCATACGAAGGGTTTCGGGTTGGCGTGCCATTCGCTGGTCCACTGTCGTACGTCTTTTCCAGTGCGGTGACGCTGCGGTGGGCGGAGCGGCGGAGTTTCGGTTGGTCAGCTCGGCGAACCAGCGCTCGACCAGGTTCAGCCATGAACTGCTGGTCGGGGTGACGTGCCGGTGGAACCGGGGACGGCGCAGCAGCCAGTTCTTGACCTGCGGGGTTTGTGGCTGGCGTAGTTGTTCAGCATGAGGTGCAGGTCGAGTTCCTCCGGAACGGCCGCGTCGATCAGCTTCAGGCAACGCAGGAACTCCTGGCGACGGTGCCGCCGGTAGTGCTGGGCGATTACCGACCCGCTGGAGACGTCGAACGCCGCGAACAAACTGGTGGTGCCGTGACGAACGTAGTCATGAGTCAGCCGCGCCGGCGTGGTCGGCATAAGCGGCAAGATCGGGGCGGTCCGGTCGATCGCCTGCATCTGGCTTTTCTCGTCCACCACGAGGACCAACGCCTTCTCCGGTGGCGCCATGTACAGGCCGACGACATCACGGACTTTGTCCACGAACTGCGGATCAGTCGACAGTTTCCAGGTCTCGATCGCATGCGGCTTCAACCCGAACGCCCGCCAGATCGGCGAGACCGCCGACTGAGACAGGCCGGTCGCCGGCGCCATCGACCGCGTCGACCAGTGCGTGTCCTTACCCCAGGCTTCTTCCAGGGTCTTGGTGGTCATCCGCTCGCCCCGGTCATCAGTGATCGACCGCGGCCGCCCCGGACGCGGTTCATCCGACAAGCCGTCCAGCCGGCCAACCAGGAACCGCGACCGCCACTTGGAAACCACGTCCCGGGAAACGCCCAGATCGACGGCTACCTGGCCGATCGTGCCGGCTTCGGCGCACCGCGACACAATTCGAGCTCGCGCCGCCAACGCCTGCGCCGTCTTCCGACGCCGAATCCACGACAGCAAAACTCGCCGCTCCTCCTCGGACGACACCACCGGCTCAGCCTTCGGGTTCGGCATACCCACCCTACCTACCACCGAACTAACGACTCGCGACACTAGCCACTCACCTCGAGCGCCACCCTGGTCGGGACTTCACAGTGTCCGCGAGGAACAGGCCGAGGAGGCACCCGCGCCAACTGCCTTCAGTTGCCCGGGGCCCGAACCCGAGCCGCACGCGTACTCTAGGCCGAGGACACGGACGCGCTCTCCGGTGCCGGACGGTGAGCGGCCCTCACGCGTGACCGCACAGCGAGGATGGCGCCGGCGCCAAGTACGCCGACGACGGCGAACGTGTAGAAGCCCCACGGGTACGCCAGACCGGCGTCGAGCAGGACACCGCCGATGATGGGCCCGGTGATCGCACCGAGTCGCCCGACGCCCGCCGCCCAGCCGAGGCCTGTGGCCCGCAGGAAATCGCCGTAGGTGGCCGCGACGTAGGCAAAGACCAGAACCTGCGCGCTGAAAACGAAGAACCCGGTCACGAACACCGCGACGTAAAGACCAGCTCCCGGCAACTTCACGCTGAGCAACGCCAGCAGCACCGCCGCCGCACCGAACCAGCCGACGGTGGGCCTCTGACCCCTACCCGATCCGCGACGAAGCCCGCGACGATCATCCCGATCATGCCGCCGAGGTTCAAGGTCAGCAACAGGCTCAATGCGGTGCCCAACGGGTAGCCGGCGACCCGCATGATCTGCGGGAGCCATGTGTTGAGCCCGTAGACGAGAAGCAGACCCATGAACGACGCCACCCAGAAAGTGAGCGTCGACACCGCCCGACCGTGCCGGAACAGGCTGAAAACCACGTCCCAGCTGCGCTCTACCACCGGCTGCGAGTCAGGCTGCGAGTCAGGCAGATACCTCAGGACCAGTGGCACCAGTACCAGACCCGGCACTGCGCCGACGACGAACATCGCCTGCCAGCCGAGTCGTGGTATGACGACTATCCCGATGAGTGCGGTCAGCATGGCACCGACTTGGTAGCCCGTCATGGTCGTGGTGGCCGCGCTACTCCCCTTCCCGCTTCGGGAGTGCTCGCTGACCAACGCGAGTGCGGTCGGGACGCAGCCACCGAGCCCGATGCCGGCGAAGAACCGCAGCAAGCCGAACAGGAACGCCGAAGGCGCCGCGATGGATAGGATGGTGAAAAATGACATCCACGCCACCGAGATGGCCAGTGCCTTTCGCCGGCCGATCCGGTGGGTGAACGACCCGATGATCATTCCGCCGACGGTCATCCCGACCAGTCCGGCGGTGGAGATCGCCGCGATCCCGCCGGGAGTGAGATTCCAGACCCGTTCGCTCAGCATCTTGGGTGCCACTGCTCCCAGCATCACCAGGTCGAATCCATCGAGCATCACGGCCAACCAGGCCAGTGTGTTCACCCAGCGCCGGCTGGTCGTCTTGGCTCCGGGCATCGGAGTCTCCTTCGTAGGATCGGCTTACTCAACTCTTCATTCCGCGCCTTCCAGTCCTCGGCGTGCTGCCGGGAGCAAGACCCACCGGGCGCGAGCAGTCTGGAGAAGATCGGTTCTTCTGTGGATTGACTTTCCGTCACGCGTCGAGGCGCGCGTTGAGCCAGGAATTGATCCGCGCCTGGGCGTGCTTGCCCACCGGCGGGACCTTGCCGAAGAACTTGTGCGGTGCCTCAGGCCAGATGTCGAGCTCGGCGTCGTTGCCGGCTGCCTTCCACCGCTCACTCATGAATAGCGAGTCGTCGAGCAGCGGGTCAAGATTGCCCACCGTGAACAAGGCGGGGGGCAGACCCGCGAGATCGGCGTACAGGGGTGAGAACCGCGGGCTGTGCCACGATTCCAGGCCGATCGGGAACACCACCTCGGCGGTGCCCTGGAGGTACTGTGCCGTGAGCACAGGAGTGTCCGGCGTGGCCAAGCGTGCGGCGATGCTCAGGCTCACGTCGTAGACGCCGAACACCAGACTCGCGGCCAGGACCCGGTCGATCGCGTGCAGTTCGTCGCGCAGGTGGAGCAAGGTCATCGCGGCGAGGTGACCGCCGGCGGAACTTCCGGCGATCACCAGCCGGTCGGTGCCGAATTCGGCCTCGGCATGCTCGAGCAGCCACCCGACGGCTGCGAGGCAGTCCTCGAGCTGGGCGGGATAGGGGTGCTCCGGCGCAAGCCGGTAGTCCACGCTGACCGTCGCGACGCCACACGTGTTCACTGTCAGTTCGTTGATGAGGTCGTCCTGCTCAGGCAGCCCGATGACCCACCCGCCGCCGTGGATATTGACCATCACCGCACGCACGTCGCCCGGCGGGCGCAGGACATGCAGACGCAGGTCGCCTCCAGGACCAGGAATGATCACGTCGTGCGGGGTGAGCGATTCCGGCGGCCTGCTGCCGTCGATCGCATCGGTCCGCATCTCGATCCGACCCGCCGACGTGGTCACGTCGGGAACTCTTTCCTCGCGGAGCCGCTTATTGATCGCCCTGGCCTCCTCGAGGTCAGGGGCGGGGATGCTCTTCTCCTCTAGCTGTTGCGGGGCATGACGTTGGTGTCGGCTGACGGGGCCTGAGATAAGGGACGGGTCTTTCGGCGGCAGGATGAGAAGTGCGACCAACACA
>NZ_JBSGDT010000053.1:0-42883 GCF_053602515.1 Amycolatopsis sp. NPDC004368
ACCCCAAACCCTTCGTCTGGACCAAAACCGCCGACCAGATCCTCGACACCCTCGCCGCATACTGCCAACGAATTAACGACTCAGGACACTAGGCCTCGGTGGCCAGTGCCTTCAACGGCGCGTCGGTGAGCCGGTACGTCGTCCACTCGTCCTGTGGCAGCGCGCCCAGCGCGCGGTAGAACCCGACGGCCGGGTTCCAGTTCAGCACCGCCCATTCGAGCCGCTCGTAACCCTGCTCCACGCACTCGGCCGCCAGCGCCGCCAGCAGGGCCTTGCCCAGCCCCGAGCCGCGCAGTTCCTCGCGCACGTAAAGGTCTTCCAGGTAGATGCCGTGCACCCCGCGCCAGGTCGAGAAGCTCAGGAACCACAGCGCGAACCCGGCGACACGGCCGTCGACTTCGGCCACGTGGCCGAACAACGCCGGGACGGGGCCGAACAACGCCTTGTGCAGCTGGGGTGCTTCGAGGTGGCACTCCTCGGGCATGCGCTCGAACTCGGCCAGCGCGTAGACGAGTTCTACGACGGCGTCGACGTCTTCGGGGCGGATCCGCCGCACTCGGGGGTCGGGCACGCGGATCAGCCTTCCAGCGCGGGCAGCAGGTTGAGGTGTTCGATCTGCGGTTCGCCGCGCTCGTCGCCGAGCACCGCGATGCCGGCCGGGTCGAGTCCGAAGTGGACACCCGCGGCCGGGGGCAGGCCGACCCAGCGCGCCACGAGCACGCGGCTGAAGTGCCCGTGGCCCACCAGGACCACGTCGCCGTTGTCGATCTCGCGCCGCGCGCGGTCGAGCACCTTGTCGGCGCGTGCCGCGACGTCGTCGGCGCTCTCGCCGCCGGGGATCGGGTGCGTCCACACGGTCCAGCCCGGGTCGGTCTCGCGGATCACGGGCGTGGTGACGCCTTCGTAGTCGCCGTAGTCCCACTCGGCGAGTTCTTCGGTGACCTCGTCCACGCGCAGGCCGGCGAGCTCCGCCGTGCGCTTCGCGCGTTCGCGCGGGCTCGAGATCACGAGCTTGGGGCCGCCGAGCAGGGTGCGCAGGGTGCCGCCCGCCGCGCGCGCCTGGTCCTCACCGGCCGCGGTGAGCGGGATGTCGGTGCGTCCGGTGTGCCTGCCGTTCACGGACCACTCGGTCTGGCCATGTCTGAGGAGAAAAAGCCGATGTGCCACGAGCCCGAATATAGCCCCGCCCCCGTTCGCGGGCAGGTCGTCCGCCGTGCTTGCCCACTGGCGAGCAGGGACGCGGGACGGTGCGATGGGCACGAGTCCGACGTTCGCGATGTCGCCCCGGGCCGGCCGGCGAACCGGGCGGTACGCAGCTGTTTTCCGCCGCGGTGTGCTCGCGCGTGCCCTGCTTCTGCACCGAGCTGCCGTCGGTGAAGGAGTCCCGGCCGGGGCACTGTCCGGTCGCTGCGCCGAAGTGGTGGGTGTCCACAACCACATTCGAACGGGCCGTCGCCGAACTGGCGCGGCTGCCCGAGTTCCGCGAGAAATAGACCGGCGTCACATTTCGCGCTTTTGACACAACCTGTTCGCGAACAAAACCCGCAACGTGGGCACTTCACTTGCGATGTGGTTCCGAATTCCGTGAAACCACGGCCTCAGCCACGGAGCTTGTCGTAGAACGCCGTGCAATCCGCGTACGAGGGCAGCAGACCCTGCTCTTCGGCCTGCGCCAGCGTGGGCGCGGATCGGTCCTTTTCGGACACGATCGGCGTCAGGTCCGCGGGCCACGGCAGGTCGAGGGTGGGGTCGAGAGGGCTGATGCCGTGCTCGCCCGACGGGTTGTACGGCTCCGAGCACAGGTACGCCATCGCCGTGTTGTCCTCGAGGGCGACGAACGCGTGACCCAGGCCCTCGGCCACGTAAACGGCGCGGAAATCCTTGGCGTCCAGCAGGACGGCGTCCCACTGGCCGAAGGTGGGGGAGCCGGTGCGGACGTCGACGATCACGTCGAGCAGCGAGCCGGCGGGACAGTAGACGTATTTCGCCTGGCCCGGCGGCACGTCGGCGAAGTGCACGCCGCGGATCGTGCCCCGGCGGGAGACGCTGTGGTTGGTCTGGCCCACTCGCATCGGGTGCCCGGTGGCCTTCAGCAGCGCCTCTTCCTGGAACGGCGCGACGAACGATCCGCGCTCGTCGGGGAACGCGCGGGGGGTGAACTCGTAGGCGTCGGCGATCTTCAACGGGCGGAATTGCATGTGGCCACCTTATCGAGTGCCCCGAAGGCGCGGTGGCCGTGATCACTGAATCGGTTCTGAACATTCAACGAAACCGGACGGACGTCTTGGGATCAGCGAATTCCCGGCGGTTTTCCTCGGGAAGTCCCTGGAATCTGTGACATGAGCCGCACCGAGGGTTCGGTGCCCGAGGGCCTCCTGTCATGATTGACGGACCGCAGCGTCCGCGGCCATCAACCACACCCCACGGATCGGATGGCCGAAGTGACGCCTCGCCGACAGGCCGGCGCTACCGCGCTGGGCTGCCGTCCGGAGGACAAGTTCCATCGGCGCCGGGTGCGCCTTCGCCCGCCGCCAGTGGTCCCCCGCTCGCAGTCCCAGGAGTAACCCAGTGACACGGATCCACCCCGCGAGTTCCGCGTTCGCTTCAGCGCGAACTGCGGAAACGACGACAGGAAACCCGATGACCGACCAGGCCAGCACGGCCGCCACCGTCGCACCGGTGACGGACGCCGAGATCTTCACCGGGCACGAGGGCGGCAAGCTCTCCGTGGCGGCCACCCGGCCCATCTCCGACCCGCGCGACCTCTCGATCGCCTACACGCCCGGCGTGGCGAAGGTGAGCCGGGCGATCGCGGAGGACGCCGCCCAGGCGAAGCGGTACACCTGGGCCGACCGTCTCGTGGTGGTCGTCAGCGACGGCACCGCCGTGCTCGGCCTCGGCGACATCGGCGCGAGCGCGTCGCTGCCCGTCATGGAGGGCAAGTCGGTGCTGTTCAAGACGTTCGGCGGCCTCGACTCGATCCCGCTGGTGCTCGACACCACCGACGTCGACGAGATCGTGGAGACGCTGGTGCGCCTGCGCCCGTCGTTCGGCGCGGTGAACCTCGAGGACGTCTCGGCGCCGCGGTGCTTCGAGCTGGAGGACAAGCTCAAAGCGGCGCTCGACTGCCCGGTCATGCACGACGACCAGCACGGCACCGCGATCGTCACGCTCGCGGCGCTGCGCGGGGCGAACCTGGTGCTCGACCGCGCGATCGCCGATCAGCGCGTGGTGATCTCGGGTGCGGGCGCGGCCGGGGTGGCCTGCGCGAAGATCCTGCTGGAGGCCGGCGTCGGCGACGTGACCGTGCTCGACTCGCGCGGGATCATCCACACCGGACGCGACGACCTCAACCCGATCAAGCAGCAGCTGGCCGGCATGACCAACTCCTCGGGCCTCACCGGCGGTCTCGCCGACGCGCTCAAGGGCGCGGACGTGTTCCTCGGCCTGTCGAGCTCGAAGGTCGACCCCGAGCTGCTGGCCGGGATGGCCGACGACCCGATCGTGTTCGCACTGTCCAACCCGGACCCGGAGATCCACCCGGCCGACGCGGCGCGCCACGCGGCGATCGTCGCCACCGGGCGCAGTGACTTCCCGAACCAGATCAACAACGTGCTGGCCTTCCCGGGTGTCTTCCGCGGTGCCCTCGACGCCGGTGCGCGCGCGATCACCGAGAACATGAAGCTGGCCGCGGCCGACGCCATCGTCGCCGTGTCGACCGACGATCTCGGCCCCGACCGCATCGTGCCGAGCCCGCTCGACCCCCGCGTCGCCCCGGAGGTCGCGGCGGCCGTGGCGAAGGCGGCGGTGGCCGACGGCGTGGCCTGACGTCTCGAGCCGAAGGGGCTCTCCGCGCAGGGTGTGCGCGGGGAGCCCCTTTTCACGTTGTTGGTCGCGAACTCAGCGCAGCAGCTCCACGAGCCGGTGCCGTGGGACATCGACGAGCCGCAGGTCGACGAGGTCGGCCGGCACGTCGAGCGCGACGTTCGCCAGGCGGGCGTGCGCGCGGGTCAGGAGTTCCGACGGGTCGGGCACCGCGTCGGCGGTGACGACGGCGTGGCGGTTGTCCGGGGTGCTGCGCAGGAAGCGCAGGCGGTACTTGCCGGCCACCAGGTCCGTGAGGGCTTGCTGCGCGGCGGCGTCGGCGAGGTCCGGGTGGTTGTTGGGCACGAGCAGGGCCAGCCGCCGGGCGTTGGTGCCGAGCAGGGTGCGCAGCAGCCACGGGCCGGGGTCGGCGGTGAGGTCCATGGCGACGGCGTCGCCTTCCGGGCCGGACATGGACCAGTCGACGGGCCGGGTTTCGAGGGCGAGGCCGCCCTCGGCGGCGACGTCGCGCAGTGCCGAGAGCAGCGCGGGTTTCGTGCCGGTGGCTTCCACGGCCTGCGGGCCGTGGGTGTAGATGGCCGACTTTCCCTTGCCCCGTCCCGTTTTGCGGGCCTTGGCGGTGGGCTGGCACACGTAGAGGTCGGCGGCGGCGCCGATGGCCTGGGCGCCGTCGTAGCGGTTGAAGTCGGGCAGGATCGCCTCGAAGGTGAGGCCGAGCGTGGCGAGCGAACGCTGCACCTGGGCGCCGAGCGCGGGGTGGCGGGGGCTGTAGCCGTACGCCAGCAGGATGCGCCCGTCGGTCGGCTCGCGCAGGGCCTGCACGGCGCGCGCGGCGAAGAGACCCATGCCGTCCGGGGTGTAGGGCGGGTCGCTGAACACGAGGTCCGCGCGGGCGGTGACGGCGGGCGGCAGGCCGACGCGCAGGTCGGCGTGGGCGGTCCGGATCCCGCGGCCGCTCGTGGAGTCCAGGTAGGACAGAACGCGCTCGTCGAGGTCCACCACGGTCAGCTCGGCCTCGGGGCAGACGGCGTGCACGGCCAGCGACGTGAGGTCGTGGTCGCCGAGGAAGAGCAGCCGCGAGCGGCGCAGGTCGTAGCGGGCGTTGAGCCACAGAGCACGCCGCAGCACCGTCTCCGGCGTCGCCTGCACGTGGTCGAGCGCGGCGAGCGGCGCCGGCACGGCGGCGACCCAGCCCGAGATCTCGCCGAGCAGCTCGGAATGCGCGGCCACGGCGTCGTCGAGTGGATCGGGCAAGGGCGGCAACCGGTAAGCCTCGTACGCGGGCAGCGCGGCCGGGGCGATCCGGACACCCGCCGCA
The DNA here is from genome assembly GCF_053602515.1 of Amycolatopsis sp. NPDC004368. Classification (NCBI taxonomy): domain Bacteria; kingdom Bacillati; phylum Actinomycetota; class Actinomycetes; order Pseudonocardiales; family Pseudonocardiaceae; genus Amycolatopsis; species Amycolatopsis sp. NPDC004368. The sequence goes on from NZ_JBSGDT010000053.1 coordinate 5,144, forward strand.
GAACGCTCCAGATCGCTCTCCAGCGCGCCTAGCACGTCCTCGACGCTGCGCCGGGGTGCGGCGGCCAGCCGGACCAGGTCGGCCAGCTCGCGGGGACCGGTCCTGAGCAGGTCGATCACCTCGTACAGCGGGCGCACGCCGGCGCCGTAGGCGGCCAGGACGTCGTCGAGAGCGGTCACGGGCGTTTACCCTAATGGGCCACTGTGCGGGAAGAGCTGCCAAGCCCCGTCGAGTGGGCTACGGTCGATCTGCATCTGACGTGGGGAGTAGTCCGTGACGATCGAGTTCCGCGATGTGACCAAACGCTATCCGGATGGCACGGTGGCGGTGAACGGGCTCTCACTGACCGTGGACGACGGCACCATCACGGTGCTGGTCGGCCCTTCGGGCTGTGGCAAGACCACGTCGCTGCGCATGATCAACCGCATGGTCGAGCCGACGTCGGGCGCCGTGCTGCTCGACGGCAAGGACGTGAGCGAGGGCGACCCCGCGCTGCTGCGCCGCGGCATCGGTTACGTGATCCAGCACGCCGGCCTCTTTCCACACAGGACGGTGCTCGACAACATCGCGACCGTGCCGCTGCTGTCCGGTTGGGACAAGCGCAAGGCGCGGGCTCGCGCGGGTGAGCTGCTGGAGACGGTGGGCCTGCCCGTCGAACTCGGCAAGCGGTACCCGGCGCAGCTCTCGGGTGGCCAGCAGCAGCGGGTGGGCGTGGCCCGGGCGCTCGCGGCCGACTCGCCGGTGCTGCTGATGGACGAGCCGTTCTCGGCCGTCGACCCGATCGTGCGCGAGGAACTGCAGGACGAGCTGCTGCGGCTGCAGTCGCAGCTGGGCAAGACGATCGTGTTCGTCACCCACGACATCGACGAGGCCGTGCGGCTCGGCGACAAGATCGCGGTGCTGCGGGTGGGTGGGGTGCTCGCGCAGTACGGCACGCCGTCCGATGTGCTGCGTCACCCCGTCGACGACTTCGTGGCCTCGTTCGTCGGCCGCGACCGCGGTTACCGGGGGCTGTCGTTCGTGTCCGCGAACGGCGTCGAGGTGTCCCCTGTGGACGTCGTCGAGCTCGGGACGAAGCTGGCGGAGCCCACGAAGGACTGGCAGCTCGTGGTGAACTCCGAGAAGCAGCCCCGCGGTTGGCTGCCGCCGAGCTCCACTGTGGACGGTGAGCTGAGCGAGGGTGACCTCGTGGCCGGCGGTTCCCTCTACATCCAGGGCACGCCGATCCGCGGCGCGCTCGACGCCGCGCTCTCGTCGCCCGCCAGCCTCGGCGTGGTCGTGGACGACGGCCACCGCGTGGTGGGCACGGTCGTGGCCCGGCAGGTCCTGGACGTGATCGAGGCCACGCCGCAGGCGTCCTGATGGACGGGTTCTTCGGCGAGCTCGGGCGGTACCTGGGCAGCGCGAACAACCGCGGCGAGATCCTGGGCGACCTCGGTGAGCACATCTACCTCGCGCTCGTGCCGCTGGTGATCGGGATCGTGCTGGCGATCGCGCTCGGCTGGCTCGGGCACCGCTGGCAGCCGGTGCGAAGCGTGCTGCTGGTCGTGTCGAACCTGCTGTACACGATCCCGTCGCTGGCGTTGTTCGTGGTGATCCCGGGCCTCATCGGCACGAAGATCCTCGACAGCGTGAACGTGATCGTCGCGCTCACCGTCTACACCACCGCGCTGCTCGTGCGCCCGGTGCTCGACGCGCTCGACGCCGTGCCGCCGCACATCATCGCCGCCGCCACGGCCATCGGCTACCGCGCGCCGCGCCGGTTCCTCGGTGTCGAGCTGCCACTTTCGGTTCCGGTGCTCGCCGCGGGCGTGCGCGTGGCGTCGGTGAGCAACATCAGCCTCGTGAGCGTCGGGGCGCTGATCGGCACCGGCGGGCTGGGCGTGCTGTTCACCGACGGCTTCCAGCGCGAGTACTTCTCGCCGATCGTGGTCGGCATCGTGCTCACGCTGCTGCTGGCGCTGGTCGTCGACGTGGTGCTGGTGCAGCTGCGCAACGCGCTGACCCCGTGGGAACGTGCGGGTCGTGCCGCACTCGTCGTCGAGGGGGCCGCGGCGTGAACGTCTTCGACTGGGTTACCACGACAGCCAACTGGGAGGGTCCGGACGGGGTCTGGACGAGGCTCGGCGAGCACGTCGGATATGTGCTGTTCGCGCTGGTCATCGCCGTGGTGATCGCGTTCCCGCTGGGCCTGTGGGTGGGGCACACCGGCCGCGGCGCCGTGGTGCTCGTGGGCGCGGGCAACGCGATCCGCGCGCTGCCGACGCTGGGGCTCGTCACGTTCCTGTTCCTGCTCTTCACCGAGAGCACCACGGCCACGATCATCGGGCTCGTGGTGCTGGCGATCCCGCCCATCCTGGCCGGCACGTACGCGGGCTTGCAGGCGGCGGAGCACGATGTGGTCGACGCCGCCGAGGGCATCGGCATGACCGGTTGGCAGCGGCTGTGGCGGGTCGAGCTGCCGATCGCGCTGCCGCTGGTGCTGGGTGGGATCCGCAACGCCGTGCTGCAGCTGATCGCCACGGCGGCGGTCGCCGCGTACGTCGGGCTCGGCGGCCTCGGCCGGTTCCTGCTCGACGGGCTGGCGATCCTCGACTACCCGGAGGTCGTCGCGGGCGCGATCCTCACGGCGTTGCTGGCGATCGTGTTCGACCTGGTGCTCGCCGCGGTGCAGCGCGCCTTGGTGCCTCGCGGTGTCCGCCTCGCCGCCCTGGCGACCACGGGCTCGGCCGCGGCGGCGGGAGGTGTGGCGTGAAGCGCCGGCTCGTGGCTCTTTGTTGTTCGGCCGTGCTGCTGGCTGGCTGCGGCAACCCCCTGGCCGGTGGTGGCGAGGGCGGTCCTTCCGGGAAGATCATCATCGGCGCCTCCGACGTCGGCGAAAGCCTGCTGCTGGCCCAGATCTACGCCGGCGCGCTGCGCAACGCGGGTGCCGCCGACGTGACGGTGCGCCCCCCGGTCGGCAGCCGCGAGGTCGTGGTGAAGGCACTGCAGGACAAGTCGCTCTCGGTCGTCCCGGACTACAGCGGGAACCTGCTGCGCTACTTCGACAAGGACACGTCCGCGACGACGTCCGAAGAAGTCTATCGGCAACTGCGGCAAAAACTCCCGGCCGGCTTCGAGGTGCTCGACCAGGCACCCGCGCAGGACAAGGACCTCCTCGTGGTGCGCCCCGAGCTGGCCGCAGCCGGCGTCCGCACCTTCTCGGACCTGGGCCGCCGCTGCGGCGAGCTGGTGATGGGCGGGCCGGGCCAGTGGAGCAGCCGCTGGAAGGACCGCATCAAGCAGCTCTACGGCTGCACCTTCAAGGAAATCCGCACCACCGACACCGGCGGCCCCGTGACCGTCGCGGCGCTGAAGTCGGGCGAGGTCCAGGTGGCCGACCTCTTCAGCACCTCCTCGACGATCAAGTCCAACGGCTTCGTGCCCCTCGACGACGACAAGAACATGTTCCCCGCGCAGAACATCGTGCCCCTCGTCGCCCGCGGCACCCTGTCGCCGTCGGAGGTGGCGGCGTTGAACCGCGTGTCAGCGGCGTTGACGACGGATCAGCTGACGGAGCTGAACGTCCAGTTCACCGACGAGAAACGCAACCCGCTGGACATCGCCGAGGACTTCCTGGCGCGCAACGGTTTGAAGGCGTTGACCTAACGGAACTCGTGCACCGGGTAGAAAATCGGCTGCTCCGGCAACCTCGGCGGCCACGCCCGCCACTGAAGCTCCCGCACGAGCTCCAGCTCCACCGGCCCGGTGGCTCGCCACAGGGTGGTCATCGTTTTTCCTTCACAGTCGGTCGAACGCAGGCGCGTACCTGAAGGCGCCCCGGTTTTCCTCGGTGCAGGCGGTGAGGGCGCGGGCTTGGAAGTGCGCCGCCCACTCGGCCACCGGTGGCGTGATGCCGAGCTGCCCGGCCAGGACGAACCCGAACCGGTGGTAGTACCCCGGATCACCCAGCAGGACCACCAGCGCGAAACCGAGTGCATCGGCGGCCCCGAGCGTGGTGTGCACCAGTGCCGACCCCGCTCCGGCGCGCTGGAACTCCGGCAGGACCCCGAGTGGCCCCAGGCCCACGGCGCTGCTCCCGTCTTCGCCCAGCTTGCCGGGGCTCGAGCAGACGTGGCCGATCACCTCGCCCTTGTGCTCGGCGACCAGCGACAGCTCGGGAATCAGGTCACCGTCGCCCCTCAGCTCGTCGACGAGCACGGCCTCGGGCACCGTGGTGAGCCCGGGCTGCGCGAACGCGGCCGTGTGCACGGCGCGGACCGCGGTCTCGTCGGTGCGGACGGCTCTGCGGATCAGCATGGGGTGAATTCTTCCGGGCCGCGCGCGCAGCGGTAAAACCGTTTTCCGGCCCGCGGGAATGGTCCGAACAGCGCAACGCGGTGAAAACCTCCGGGACGACTCTTCTTCCAGCGACCGGGGCCGCGCACCTAGCCTCAGGCCAACTGGTGTCCGCGCTGGTCGAGGAGGGACGAACTGTGCGCAGATCTCGGGGAACAGTGACCAGAAACCTGGCGATCGCGGGGAGTGCCGCCTCGATCGCGACCGTCACCGTGTTCGGGGGCGGCGTGGCGTCCGCCCAGGAGGGTCCGATCGTCGGTGCGGGTGCGGCCGGCGCGGTCAAGGACAGCTACCTCGTGGTGCTCAAGGACGGCACGTCGGTGGAGGCGACCGCGAGGAACGTCGCCGGGCGCCACGGGGGCTCGGTCGAGCGCACGTTCTCCAAGGCGCTGCGCGGCTTCACCGGCACGATGTCCGAGACGCAGGCCAAGCGCACCGCCGCCGACCCCGCGGTGTCCTTTGTGGAGCAGAACCGCGTGCTGCACGTGCTGGCCGATCAGCAGGACCCGCCGTCGTGGGGTCTCGACCGCGTGGACCAGCGGGAACTGCCCCTGGACGAGGACTACAGCTACCGCACGACGGCCGCCGACGTGCACGCGTACGTGATCGACACCGGGATCAACCTCACGCACTCCGAGTTCGGCGGCCGCGCCGTGTCCGGGTACGACTTCGTGGACAACGATTCCGACGCCACCGACTGCTACGGCCACGGCACCCACGTGGCCGGCACGATCGGCGGCGAGACCTACGGCGTGGCGAAGGAGGTCAGCCTCACCGCCGTCCGGGTGCTCGACTGCACCGGCAGCGGGACGACCGACCAGGTCGTCGCCGGCATCGACTGGGTCACCGAGAACGCCGAGGCACCGGCCGTGGCGAACATGAGCCTCGGTGGCCCTGTCTCCGACGTGGTGGACGAGGCCGTGGAGCGCTCGATCGCGGCAGGGGTCACGTACGGAATCGCGGGCGGCAACTCCTACGGCGCCAGCGCCTGTGACGCCTCGCCGGCCCGCGTGCCCGACGCGATCACGGTCGGCGCCACCACGGACACCGACGCCAGGTCCGCCTTCTCCAACACCGGCACCTGTCTCGACCTCTTCGCGCCGGGCACCGCCATCACGTCCGCCTGGATCGGCGGCGACACCGCGACCAACACCATCAGCGGCACTTCGATGGCGGCTCCGCACGTGGTCGGCACCGCCGCGCTGTACCTGGCGGACCACCCGTCGGCCACCCCCGAAGAGGTGCGCGACGCGCTCGTGGACACGGGGACGAAGGACGAGATCACCGACGCGGGCACCGGGTCGCCGAACGTCCTGGTGTACTCCGGTCCCGACGACACCGGCGACCCTGACTGACCGACCGGCGCGGGTCACCCGGCGGAAGCGGAAACCTCCGCCTCACGCCGGGTCAGGACCAGCGGCCCGTCTTCCGTGATCGCCACCGTGTGTTCCGAATGGGCCGTGCGGGAGCCGTCCGCGGAGCGGATCGTCCACCCGTCCGGGTCGAAGACGATGCGGTCGGTCGTGGCGGCGAACCAGGGTTCCAGGGCGAGGGTCAGGCCGGGGCGCAACTGGAGGCCGCGGCCGGCCTTGCCGCGGTTGGGCACGTGGATGTCCTCGTGCATGGTGCGGCCGATGCCGTGGCCGCCGAATTCCGTGTTGACCGGGTAGCCCCGCGAGGCGGCGACCGCGCCGATGGCGGCGGAGATGTCGCCCAAGCGGTTGCCGGGGACGGCGGCGGTGATGGCGGCCTCCAGGGCGTCCTCGGTGGCGCGGATGATGCGGACGTCGTCGGGCGCGGGCGTGCCCACGATGACCGTGCGCGCGGAGTCCGCCGCCCAGCCGTCGATGGTCACGGCGAGGTCGGCGGTCACCACGTCGCCGTCGCGCAGGACGTAGGAGTGCGGGAGGCCGTGGAGGACGGCGTCGTTGACCGAGAGGCAGATGACGTTGCGGAAGGGGCCCTTCCCGAACGACGGCGCGTAGTCCCAGTAGCACGACTCGGCGCCGCGGCGTTTGATCATGCCGCGGGCGTGGTGCTCCAGGTCCAGCAGGTTGACGCCGACGTCGGCGAGGTCGCCGATCTCGGTGAGCACCTCGGCGACGAAGCGCCCGGTCACGTGCATGCGGTCGATTTCCGCAGGTGACTTCAGTTCGATCAAGGAAACCCCGCCAAAACGAAAGGTATAGTTATACCGCGAACCTTAGCACTGGCCGGTATAGAAATACCAAAGAGGCCGCCACGGGCGCAAAACCCGTGGCGGCCTCCTCGAAAACACCGATCAGTCGAACGCCTTGGCGATCAGCGCCTTCTGCTCGACCTCGTGCACCTTCGACGAACCGGCCGACGGCGCGGCCATCGGGCGACGCGACACGACCTGCAGGCCCGCGAAGACCTCCGGGAACTTGCGCGGCAGGTTCAGGCCGAAGAACGGCCACGCGCCCTGGTTCTCCGGCTCCTCCTGCACCCACGCGATCTGCTGCGCATTGCTGTAGCGCTCGATGGCAGCCAGCAGCTTGCGCTTCGGCAGCGGGTAGTACTGCTCGATGCGCACGATCGCGACGTCGTTCGCCTCACGCTTGGCGCGCTCGGCCACGAGTTCCCAGTAGAGCTTGCCCGAGGTCAGCAGCACCTTGCGCACCGACTCGGGGTTCGGCGTCGTGTCGTCGATGACGGACATGAAGCGGCTCTGCCCGGTGAAGTCCTCGACCGCCGACGTCGCGGCCTTGTTGCGCAGCATCGACTTCGGCGTGAAGACCACCAGCGGGCGCTGGATGCCGTCGAGGGCGTGGCGGCGCAGCAGGTGGAAGTAGTTCGCCGGCGTCGAGGGCACCGCGACGGTCATCGAGCCCTCGGCGCACAGCGACAGGAACCGCTCGATGCGGCCCGACGTGTGGTCCGGGCCCTGGCCCTCGTGGCCGTGCGGCAGCAGCAGCACGACGTCGGAGCGCTGGCCCCACTTGGCTTCACCCGAGGAGATGTACTCGTCGATCACGGTCTGCGCGCCGTTGACGAAGTCACCGAACTGCGCTTCCCACATCACGAGCGACTCGGGGTTGGCCACCGCGTAGCCGTACTCGAAGCCGACGGCCGCGTACTCCGACAGCGCCGAGTCGTAGATCATCACGCGGCCCTGGCCCTCGGCCAGGTTCTGCAGCGGCGAGTACTCCTGGCCCGTCTTGCGGTCGATGAACACCGAGTGCCGCTGCGTGAACGTGCCGCGGCGCGAGTCCTGGCCGGACAGCCGCACCAGTCGGCCCTCCATCGCCAGCGAACCGAACGCCAGCAGCTCGCCGAAGGCCCAGTCGACGTCGCCTTCGCGCGACATCTTGTGGCGGCGCTCCATGACCGGCTTCACGCGCGGGTGCGGGCTGAAGCCCTCGGGCACGTTGATGAACGCGTCGCCGATGCGCTCCACGACCTCCGTCGTGACGGCCGTGGTGACCTTCGCCGGCACCTGCTGCTCTTCCTCGACCGAGGGGCTGGCCTTCGCCGGGTGCTTCTCGAGCTCGCGCACCTCGTTGAAGACGTGCTCCAGCTGGCTGGAGAAGTCGCGCAGCGCGGCCTCGGCCTCTTCGACGGAGATGTCCCCGCGACCGATCAGCGACTCGGTGTAGATCTTCCGGACCGAGCGCTTGGTGTCGATGATGTCGTACATCGCCGGCTGCGTCATCGAGGGGTCGTCGCCCTCGTTGTGGCCGCGGCGGCGGTAGCAGACGAGGTCGATGACCACGTCCTTGTGGAACGCCTGGCGGTACTCCACGGCCAGCTGCGCCACCCAGTGGGCGGCTTCGGGGTCGTCGCCGTTCACGTGGAAGATCGGCGAGCCGATCATCTTCGCGACGTCGGTGGCGTACTGCGACGAGCGCGAGTGCTCGGGCGCGGTGGTGAAGCCGACCTGGTTGTTCACGATCACGTGCACGGTGCCGCCGGTGCGGTACCCGCGCAGCAGCGCCAGGTTCAGCGTCTCGGCCACGACGCCCTGGCCCGCGAAGGCCGCGTCGCCGTGCATCAGGACGGGCAGTACCGAGTAGCCCCCTGTGGTGCTGTCGCCCTTGTCGAGGATGTCCTGCTTCGCGCGGACGATGCCCTCGAGCACCGGGTCCACGGTCTCCAGGTGCGACGGGTTCGAGGCCAGCGACACCTTCGTCTCGCCGTCGCCGAACATCCGGAAGTACTTGCCCTCGGCGCCGAGGTGGTACTTCACGTCGCCGGAACCGTGGGCCTGGCCCGGGTCGAGGTTGCCCTCGAACTCCTGGAAGATCTGGCTGATCGGCTTGCCGACGATGTTGGCCAGCACGTTGAGGCGGCCGCGGTGCGGCATGCCGATCACGACCTCGTCGAGCTCGTGCTCGGCGGCCTTGTCGAGGATGGTGTCGAGCAGCGGGATCGCCGTCTCGCCGCCTTCCAGCGAGAAGCGCTTCTGGCCCACGTACTTCGTCTGCAGGAAGGTCTCGAACGCCTCGGCGGCGTTGAGCTTCGAGAGCACGTACTTCTGGACGGTGGCGTCGGGCTTCTCGTGCGGGATCTCCACGCGCTCCTGGATCCAGCGCCGCTCCTCGGGGTCGAGGATGTGCGTGTACTCGATGCCCACGGTCCGGCAGTACGAGCCGCGCAGCACGCCCAGGATGTCGCGCAGCTTCATCTTCTCCTGGCCGGCGAACCCGCCGACCGGGAACTCGCGGTCGAGGTCCCAGAGGGTGAGGCCGTGGGAGATCACGTCGAGGTCGACGTGGCTGCGCTGGCGGTAGTTCAGCGGGTCGGTGTCGGCCATCAGGTGACCGCGCGTGCGGAACGCGTCGATCAGCTCGATCACGCGGGCGGTCTTGTCGACCGGGCCCTCGGGGATGTCGGCGACCCAGCGGATCGGCTCGTACGGCAGGCGCAGGCTGGTGAAGACGTCGTCGTAGAAGCCGTCTTCACCGAGCAGCAGCTCGTGGATGCGCTTGAGGTACTCGCCCGACTCCGCGCCCTGGATGATGCGGTGGTCGTAGGTCGAGGTCAGCGTCATGATCTTGCTGACGGCGAGGTCGACCAGCGTCTTCTCGCTCGTGCCCTCGAACGCCGCCGGGTACTGCATGGCGCCGACGCCGATGATCGCGCCCTGGCCCGCAGACAGGCGCGGCACCGAGTGGTTGGTGCCGATGCCGCCCGGGTTGGTCAGCGAGATGGTGGTGCCGGCGAAGTCGTCCGCGGTGAGCTTGTTGTTGCGGGCCTTCTTGATGATGTCCTCGTACGCCTGCCAGAACTGCAGGAAGGACATGTCTTCGACGGCCTTGACCGAGGCCACGACGAGGGTGCGCGCACCCTCCTTGCCCTTCATGTCGATGGCGAGGCCGAAGTTCACGTGCTCCGGCGTGACCGCGAACGGCTTGCCGTCGATCAGCTGGTAGTGCCGGTTCATGTTCGGGAACGACTTGAGCGCGCGCACCATCGCGTAGCCGATGAGGTGCGTGAACGAGATCTTGCCGCCGCGCGTGCGCTTGAGGTGGTTGTTGATGACGATGCGGTTGTCCGCCATCAGCTTCGCCGGGACGGCGCGCACGCTCGTCGCGGTCGGGACCGTCAGCGACGCGTCCATGTTCTTCGCGATCGCGGCCGCCGCGCCTCGCAGCTGCTTGGTCTCCGGCTCTTCCTTCGCGGCCGGCTCCTTCGCGGCGGCTGCGGGGGCCGGCTTCGCGGGGGCGGCCTTGGGGGCCGGCGGCGCGGGCGGCGCCGCGGCGGGCTTCGCCGGGGCGGCGGGGGCCGCGGGGGCCGCGGGGGCCGCGGGGGCCTTCGCCGGGGCCGCCGGCGCCGAGTTCTGGACCGGCTTGGCGGCCGGCTCGCTCGCGTGGCCGTTGGTGCCGGTCGCCGCAGGGGCGCTCTGACGCGCACTGTCGGCCTTCGCCTGTGCCGTCTGCGTCGGCTTGAAGTCAGCGAAGAAGTCGTGCCAGGCGGCATCGACTGAGGAAGGGTCCGCGAGGAACTGGTCGTACATTTCCTCGACCAGCCACTCGTTGGGGCCGAACTGTGACGCAGGGCTGCTGCTGGACACGGCTTGGGCTCGCCTCTATCCGTCTCGATCTTGTCTGTGCTAATGCGCCTACCAGGCTAACCCCCTCCGTGATGGCCGTGTGATGGAACTGCCCCGTGTGAGGCCTGGCGCACTAGGGGATCGGTCACTGACTCGATCAAGTGTCCTGCGGGGCGGACTTCGGGGGTGCCGCCGAATCGGCTGTCACGACCATTTCGGGCACCGTTGTCGCCCCCTTCGCCGAGGCGCCCGCGTGCGTTCACGCCCACCGGGTGCACTGACGGGAGGATGCGGCCCACGTCGGCTGTGCGGCCGCCCCGGACCTCCGAGGTGGTGTGGCGCGATGTGGCTGGTCGAGTGTCCGTCGTCCTGGGACCAGGGGCTCATCCGCCCCCTCGTGGTCTCGAGCGGCAAGGTCGTCCTGATGTGCGACTCCTGCGGTGTGGTCTGGCACACGCCCGCGGACATCGACGAGTTCCAGCACGTGGAACCCTGCGAACCCGACTGGTCGATCGACCAGGACGACCACGTCCGTCCCGGCACCTTCCGCTGGGCTTCGCCGGCGGAGGTCACGTCGGCCGGCTGGGGTGAGCTGGCCTGGCGGGAGCTGCCGTACTCCGAGGTGCCCGCGGCCACCTGAGCGCGCGCCGAGCGCCGGCGGGCGCTCCTGCCCGCTCTGCCCGCCCATTCGTCCCGGTGGCCATCCGCCGGAGCGCCGGCTTGAGCCAGGTCATCCGCACCTGCTTGAACAGCGCCGAACGTGCCGGTCGCCGAGGCTCGTCGGTGATCTCCGGTGAGTACGCCCGGCACCGTGTCCGGCATCGGTGCCTGGTGAAGGCTTTCCCGCCTCACCCCAGGGACCACAGCCGAGCGTAGTGGCCGTCCGCGGCCAGGAGGTCGGCGTGCGTGCCCTGTTCGATGATGCGGCCGTGGTCCAGCACGATGATGCGGTCGGCCTTGGCTGCGGTGGCCAGGCGGTGCGCGACGACGAACGTGGTGCGCCGGCGGGAGAGGCGTTCGGTGGCGTGCAGCACGGCCGCCTCGGTGGACGGGTCGAGGGCGGCGGTGGCCTCGTCGAGCAGCAGGACGTCGGGGTCGACCAGCTCGGCGCGCGCGAGGGCCACCAGCTGGCGCTGGCCCGCGGACAGCGAGCGGCCGCGTTCGCCGACGGGCTGGAGGAAGCCGGCGGGCAGGGCGGCGACGCCGTCCAGGGCGCCGACCGAGCGGACGGCCGCCTCGACCTCCGCGTCGGACGCCGAGGGACGTCCGTAGCGGACGTTGTCCGCGACGGTGCCCGAGAACAGGTGCGCCTCCTGCGGCACCACGCCCATGCGGGCCCGCAGGCCGGGCAGGTCGTACTCGCGCACGTCGACACCGTCGATCAGCACGGCGCCGCCCGTGGCGTCGTAGTAGCGGGCCACGAGCTTGACCGCCGTGGACTTGCCCGCGCCCGTCGCGCCCACCAGAGCGACGGTCTCGCCGGGCGCCACGTCCAGGGACAGCTTCTCCAGCGCCGGCTGGTCGGCGCCGGTGTAGGAGAAGTCGACGTCCTTGAACGTCACCTCGCCGCTCAGGTGCTCCGGCAGCGCGATCGGCTGCGCGGCGGGCGGCACCGACGTCGGCGTGCGCAGCAGGTCGCCGATGCGGGACAGGCCGACGGCCGCCTGCTGGTACCCGTCGAACACCGCCGACAGCTGCTGGATCGGCGAGAAGAACTGCTGCAGGTACAGCAGGAACCCGAGCAGCACGCCCGCCTCCAGCGTCCCCGCGGCGACGCGGTTCGCGCCGACCACCAGCACCGTGGTGGTCGCCAGATCCGACAGCAGCGCCACCAGCGGGAAGTACGTGGCGACGTACCGCTGCGCCCGCAACCGCGAGCGCCGGTACGCGTCGCTGCGGGAAGCAAAGGCCTCCGCGGAACGCTCTTCGCGCGTGTACGCCTGGGCGACCCGCAGACCGCTCACGTTCTCCTGCAGGTCGGCGTTGACCACGCTGACCTTCTCGCGCGCTTCGGAATACGCCCGCGACGCGACCCGCCGGAAGATCACCGTGGACACCAGCAGCACGGGCAGCAGCGCGAGCGCGTACAACGCCAGCGACGCGTCGGTGACCAGCAGCGCCACCGTGATGCCCACCAGCGTCAACACGCTCACCACCGCGGTGGCGAGGCCGGTCTGCAGGAACGTGGACAACGCGTCGACGTCGGTGGTCATCCGGGTCATGATCTTCCCGGACAGCTCGCGCTCGTAGTAGTCGAGCCCGAGCCGCTGCAGGTGCGCGTAGCTGCGCACGCGAAGCGAGTACAGCACCGTCTCCCCGACGCGCGCGGTGAGCCGCGTCTGACCGCGCACCACGAACCAGTCGGCGGCGACCACCAGCGCGCCGATGCCGGCCATCACCCAGATCACGCTTGCGACCCCCGGCTGCACACCGTGGTCGACCCCTCGCTGGTACAGCGCGGGCAAGGCCAGCGACGCCAGCGCGTCGGCCGCCACCAGCGCGATCACCGCGATCAACGGCCACCGCACCGGACGCAGCAGGCGCGAGAGGCGGAACTGCGGGTCCGCGGCGGTGATGTCCACTTCGGACAGTCGTGGCCGGTCGCTCGCCGGCGGCAGTTTTCGCACGCCCTCCAGCAGCTCCGGCGTCGGCGGCACGTCGGCACCCCCGCCGCTGCCGACGAACCCGGTCCCGCCACCCGGCGTGCCCCCGCGCGCGGCGGCGGCCTCGGCCAGGGCGTCGACCTCGTCGCGGTCGTCGTCGCGTGGCCACAGCACCGCGGTGGTGCCACTGGCGTCGGGTTCGAGGGCTTCGCAGCGGTGCGGCTTCTCGACGTCGTCACCCGGGCCCGCCACGAGCTCGCGGAACAGCGGGCAGCGCGCCTGCAATTCCTCTTCCGTGCCGACGTCGACCACCTTGCCCTGGTCGAGCACGGCGATCCGGTCGGCGAGCTGCAGCGTGGACCGGCGGTGCGCGATGAGCAGCGTGGTGCGCGTGGCCGTGACCGCGCGCAGCGTGTCGTGGATCGCGGCCTCGGTGACGGTGTCGATCGCCGATGTCGCGTCGTCCAGGATCAGCACGCGCGGGTCGGTCATCAGCGCCCGCGCGAGGCCCAGCCGCTGGCGCTGCCCGCCCGAGAGCGTGAGGCCGCGTTCGCCGACCTCCGTGTCGTAGCCCTGGGGCAGGGCGCGGATGAACTCGTCGGCCTCGGCCGCGCGCGCCGCCGCGTACACCTCTTCGTCGCTCGCATCGGGGCGGCCGTAGGCGATGTTGTCGCGCACGGACGAGGAGAACAGGAACGCTTCTTCGAACACCACGCCGATCGCCTGCCGCAGCTGCTTCAGCGGCAGGTCCCGCACGTCGACGCCACCGATACGCACCACGCCGGCCTGTGCGTCGTAGAACCGCGGCAGCAGCAGCGAGATCGTGGACTTGCCCGAGCCCGCGGTGCCGACCAGGGCGAGTGTCTCGCCCGGCCGGGCTTCGAGGGTGAGGCCGTCGAGCACCGGTTCGCTTCGGGTATAGCCGAACTTCACGTCTTCCAGTTCGACGCCGAGCGCGCCCTCGGGCAGCGGCCGCGGGTCGGGGCGGTCGACCACGTCGGGCTGGGCGTCGATGAGCTCGTACACGCGCTCGGCGCCCGCCCTCGTGAGCTGGGCCTGCACCACCAGGCTCGACAGCATCCGCGCGGGGCCGATCAGCGTGGCCAGGTAGGTGGCGAACGCGAGGAACGTACCGAGGCTGATCTGACCGTTGAGCGCCAGGACGCCACCGATCGCGAGCACCGCGACCTGCCCGGCGGCCGGCAGCGCGGTGGTCGTGGCCGTGGGCAGCGCTGAGAGCTTGGCCGCGCGCAGCCGCTCGGCGAACAGCCGCCGCGCCGTGCGTTCGAGCCGCGAAACCTCACGCGACTCCTGCCCGAACCCCTTCACGACGCGCACGCCGGTGACGGTTTCCTCCACCTGCTGCGCCACGTCGGCCGCACGCTGCTGGGCCGACCACGTGGCCGGGAACAGCCGTTTGCGGCTCAGCGTGACGATGATGCCGACGGCCGGCGCCACCACCAGCGCGATGAGCGTGAGCAGCGGCGACATCCACAGCATCGCCCCCAGCGCGAGCGCCGCGAAGATGACCGACCCCGCCGACAGCGGCACCTGCATCAGCAGCCCGGTCACGAGCTGCAGGTCGGAGATCGCGCGCGAGACCACCTGGCCGGTGCGCAGCGCGTCCTGCTTGCCGCCGTCAAGTCGCGAGACGGCGCCGAACACGCGGTTGCGCAGGTCGTGCTGCACGTCGAGCGCGAGCCGCCCGCCCACGTATCGCCGCAGGAACGCCGATCCGAACGCCACCACCTGCAGCGTGACCAGCGCGGCCGCGATGCCGGCCAGGCCCGAGGTGTGACCGGCCACCGCGTCGTCGACCGCCGTGCGCACGAGCAGCGGGCTCGCCGCCTGCACGCCCACGGACAGGATCGCCGCGGTCATCGCGAGCACCACCACGGCCCGGTGCTCCCAGCACGCGGCCGCGAGCCGCCGGACCCAGCCGACGGGTGGGGCCGGTGTCTCAGCAGCCGGACGGTCTTGACGCGCACGCGTCGCAGTGGTGGTCACGTTCTCAATCTAGGCATGGGCACCGACTTTTTATTCCGCCTCGGCCAGACCGGTCCGCCGGATCGCCCACACGGACGAGCGAATCGCGAGCACAAACTTGTTACCCCACAACGACTTCCGCCAGCAGCTCACGTTCTACGCCGGCGGCTCACGTTGGGTCGGCAGCCTTCCGCGCTGTGGGGGTTGCGGGGGCTCGGCCCGCGGGCATTACCTCGCCCCTTCCCGGGGATGCACGTTGTGCGTGCAGGGTGGCATCGGCGGCTCACGTTGGGTCGGCAGCCTTCCGCGCTGTGGGGGTTCCGGGGGCTCGGCCCCCGGGCATTACCTCGCCCCTTCCCGGGGATGCACGACGTGCGTGCAGGGTGGCATCGGCGGCTCACGTTGGGTCGGCACCCCTCCGCACCGTGGGGGCTCCGGGGGCTCGGCCCCCGGGCAATACCTCGCCTCTTCCCGGGGAGCGCGATGTGCGTGCAGGGTGGCATCGGCGGCTCACGTTGGGTCGGCAGCCTTCCGCGCTGTGGGGGTTGCGGGGGCTCGGCCCCCGGGCATTACCTCGCCTCTTCCCGGGGAGCGCGATGTGCGTGCAGGGTGGCATCGGCGGCTCACGTTGGGTCGGCACCCCTCCGCACCGTGGGGGCTCCGGGGGCTCGGCCCCCGGGCAATACCTCGCCCCTTCCTCGGGAAGCACGAAGTGCGAACAGGGGGAGGCAAAGGGGCGACCCGCTCAACCAGCCTGGGGGTCACTGGGAGCGGGTCGCCGAGTACCAGCTTAGGTAATAAAGGCCGAGTTCGCTCCTCGGGGTCTTCAACGAACTTCGATTACTTCTCCACGTAGTGCGCCGGTAACCGGTGAAGAAGCACGTTCAGAATCGTGAAACCCCTCGTCAACGTGGGTCTGGCCGCGGATCGCGTACCGGTGGCCGGGACTCGGAGCGTGACGAAGGTCGCGCTGAAACACGAGGGGCCCCCGCTGGTTCGCGGAGGCCCCTCGAGGCGCCAGGTGGTTCGGGAAGGTCACGCCAGGGCGGTCGCCAGGGGCGTGTGGGGCAGGCCGTGGGCCACGGCGACCGGCTCGTTGGTGAGCACGCCGGCGTGGGTGTTGAGGCCCTTGGCGAGCGACGCGTCGGCGTTGAGGGCCGCGTGCCAGCCGCGGTCGGCGAGCTGCAGGGCGTACGGCAGCGTGACGTTGGTGAGGCCGTAGGTCGAGGTCCGCGGGACCGCGCCCGGCATGTTCGCGACGCAGTAGAAGACGGACTCGTGCACGCGGTAGGTCGGGTCGTCGTGCGTGGTCGGGCGCGAGTCGGCGAAGCAGCCGCCCTGGTCGATGGCGATGTCGACGAGCACGGAGCCCGGCTTCATGTGCGAGACGAGGTCGTTGGAAACCAGCTTCGGGGCCTTCGCGCCCGGCACCAGCACGGCACCGATCACGAGGTCGGCTTCCAGCACGGACTGCTCGACCGACAGGCGGTTGGAGGTGACCGTGCGGATGCGGCCGCCGAAGTCGTTGTCGATCTGACGCAGGCGGTCGACGTTGGTGTCGAGGATTTCGACGTCGGAGCCCAGGCCCAGTGCCACGCGGGCGGCGTTGAGGCCGGCGACACCACCGCCGATCACCACGACGCGCGCCGGGTGCACGCCCGGGATGCCGCCGGGCAGCACGCCGCGGCCACCGCTGGGCTTCATCAGCGAGTACGCGCCCACCTGCGGCGCCAACCGGCCCGCGACTTCCGACATCGGCGCGAGCAGCGGCAGCGCGCCGGTGGCCGTCTGCACGGTTTCGTACGCGATCGCCGTGGTGCCCGCCGCGAGCAGGGCGTCGGTCAGGGGCCGGTCGGCCGCGATGTGGAGGTAGGTGAACAGCACCAGGTCCTTGCGCAGGCGGGGGTACTCCTCGGCGATGGGCTCCTTCACCTTGAGCACCAGCTCGCCCTCGGCCCACGTCTCGTCCGCCGTGGCGAGCACCTTCGCACCGGCGGACACGTACTCCTCGTCGGAGATCGACGACCCCACCCCGGCGCCGGTCTCGACGAACACGTCGTGACCACGCCCCACCAGCTCGTGCACGCCGGCCGGGGTCAGCGCGACCCGGTACTCGTGCTTCTTGATCTCACGGGGAACGGCGATACGCACGGCGGCCTCCTGGCGGCGGAATCGGTTCGAGGTGCTGCCACTCACGGTGATGCACCCGGACGGCGGTGTCATCATGCGCGCGGGACAGTTCTTTCGCTATTTCATGGTGCTCGGAGGACAAACCGGTTGACCTCGACCGCGGTCGAGGTTGTTGGCTGTCGCACCTGGTGGTGAAAGGGGTGGGCATGCGCGCGGTGTGGTTGAGGGAGTTCAGCGGACCCGAGGTGCTCGTGGCGGGGGATGCGCCCGATCCGGTACCGGGGCCGGGGCAGGTGCTGATCGAGGTGGCGTTCGTGAACGTGACGTTCGTGGAGACGCAGTTCCGCGCGTCCGGCTTCGGACCTTCGCGGGCGCAGCTGCCGATGATCCCCGGCAACGGCGTCGGCGGCGTGATCAGCAACGTCGGCGACGGCGTCGAGGGGTCCCTGGTGGGCCGGCGCGTCGTGACGTCGACCGGCGGCAGCGGCGGCTACGCCCAGCGCGCGGTGGTCGACGCCGCGCTGGTCTTCCCGGTACCCGACGCGCTGTCGCTGGACGCCGCGGTCGCCCTCCTCGCCGACGGCCGCACGGCCACCGGCCTCGTGCACGCCGCCGCGGTTTCCCCGGGCGACCGCGTCCTGGTCGAGGCCGCGGCGGGCGGCGTCGGCAGCCTCCTCGTGCAACTCGCGAAAGCCGCGGGCGCGCAGGTCATCGCGGCGGCGGGCAGCACTGAGAAACTGGCACACGCCCGGGACCTCGGCGCATCGGCGGTGGTGGACTACACCACACCCGACTGGACCTGCGCGGTCGGCCCACTCGACGTGGTCTTCGACGGCGTCGGCGGGGCTATCGGTACCGCGGCCTTCTCCCTCGTCCGCCCCGGCGGCCGCATGGCGGTCTACGGCCTGTCGAGCGGCTCGTGGGCGGCAGTGTCCGAAGAGGACGCCCACGCCCGCGGCGTCACGCTGATCCGCTCACTCGGCGACGCGGCCGCGCTGCGGGGGTTCACGGAGTCCGCGCTGGCCGCTGCTTCGGCGGGCCACCTGACGCCGGTCATCGGGCAACGCTTCCCGCTGGCCGCCGCGGCTGATGCGCACGCGGCGATGGAGGCGCGGGATACGGTGGGCAAGACTTTGCTGGTGGCATGAAGGATTTTGACGCTCTTCGAGCGAAGGACGTGGCAGAGTCCTCACCCGGCCATCGACAGGCGCGCGACGATGAAGCGTGCGCGGCACGAACCGGCCCGTCAGGCGCAGGAAACCTACGCCCTCAACTCCACCGCAAAGCAACCAACTGCGTGATCAACGCCAGCCGCACGTCCGGATCCTCCAGATCCAACGGCACCAGCTCCAACAACCGCTTCATCCGATACCGCAACGTGTTCGGATGAATCCTCAACTCCGCCGCAGCCGCCCGCGGATCGCCGGGATGGCGAAGCCACTCGTACAACGTATCCACATACCCGGCCTTCGTCGCCTCATCATGCGCGCGCAACCGCCCCAAGGGCCCCAGATCCGCAACGCGCGCGGCAACCGCACCGGTAGCAGCCCGATGCAGAACCAGTGAAGTCCACGCCTCCTCGTACGCCAGCACCCGCCCCGGCACCAGCCCGGCGCGCAGCAGCCCCAGCGTTTCGTCCGCCTGCGCTCGGGAAGTGGCGAGCGCCGACACCGCCACGGGCGAGCCGGCGGCAGCACGCGGGACGCCGCCGCGGCGTGAGGCGGGGTGCAAGCCCAGGGCGTCGCGCAGGTCGGTCCAGGCGGGGCCGTCCGGGACGACCGCGTAGAGCAAGCCGCCGAGTTCCGTGGCGACCGGGCGGCGGCCGATGCCCTGGGAGATGCGTTCGAGCAGGGCGAGCCGGAGGCCCTCGGCGTCGCGGCCGTCGCCGCCGGTGACTTCGATGGCGACGACGCGGTGGGGGTCGTCGGAGAGATCGAGCTCGGCGACCACGCGGCGTTGGCCGGCGTGGCCTTCGAGGACCGCGCGCAGCAACTCGGCCGACGCGCGGCGCTGCGCGTCGGTGTGGGCGCGGCGGCGCAGCAGGTGCAGCGCGACGACCGGGGCGGCGTCGGCGAAGGCGGCCGCGCGTTCCTCGGACACCGGGCCCGCCACGACGGCCCACATCGAACCCAGCAGCTCACCGCCCATGCGGATGGGCACGATCAGCCGCGGCAGCGTGCCATCGCGCTGGGCGGGCACGAATATGGTCTGCCGGCCACGGGAAAGCTCGCGGAAGACGCCGCGCGAGCGGAAGCGCGCGAGCACGTCGTCGGGGATGCGGCGGCCCATGATCGTGGCGACGCGCGCGGGGTCCGTGAGGTCCTGGCGGGCCGAGTAGGCGAGCACACGCGAGTTCGTGTCCTCGATGGTCACGGGCGCGTCGACCACCGACGCGACCGCGTCGGCCAGCCGGAACAGGTCGCCCGAGCCCGGGTCGCCGCCGTCGTCGGGGGAGTCGGACTCCTCGTCGAGCGCGTCGAGCACCGTGCGCAGCAGCCACACCAGCTGGGCCCACGACGTCGCCGCGTGCACCTGGATCAACGCGATCCCCGCCGTCTTCGCCGCGCGCCGCACCGCGGCCGGAAGCGGGGGCTTCAGCAGCACAGCGGCGGCGCCTTGCCCGGCACTCAGGCGCACCAGTTCGGCCGCGTCGGTCGTCGCGACGCCCAGCACGAGGTCACCCGCCGCGACGCCCGCCGGCGCGCCGGGCTCGGCGATCACCACGTCGCCGGCCGCCGGGCAGTCATCGGGCAGGTGGAGCGCGTGGAGCAACGTCGGCCCCACTCGATCGACCACGCTGCGCACCGAGACCACGGGTACATCCTCGCCGAACCGCCGCCGGAACGCTCGGTGCGGGTAGCCTCGACGCACGCCGGCGGACGGAGGAAGACCATGGCCATCACGGGTGTCGGCAAGGTCGTCGTCGGCGTCGAGGACCAGGCGCGGGCGAAAGCGTTCTGGTCGGAGACCGTCGGGTTCACCGTGACCACCGACGTGCCCTACGACGATCGGGGCAACCGCTGGGTCGAGGTCACCGCGCCGGACGGCACGATCCTGGTGCTCAGCCCCGAAGACCGGCGTCCGGAGCAAAGAGCGGGACTCCCGACGTCGAACTTCTTCTTCCACGCCGACGACATCGTGAAGACCTACCACGACCTCGCGGCGAAAGGCGTGGACTTCCCGGCGAAGCCCGAGAAGCAGCCGTGGGGCTGGTGGGCGATGTTCACCGACACCGAAGGCAACCGGTTCGCCTTGCAGCAGCGTGACTGAGTCCGCAGTGGACGGTCACCGGATCGGCGGAGTCCGCCACCTTTTCGGGTGATCGGTTTGCGCGGTAGGTTGGCGGTGTCCTCCCAGTCCGTGGGAGCCCTTGGGTGGGCCGTTCAGGGGAGCTAGCTTCGTCCGAGGAGCCGATCCCATTGAGCCGCAAGGAGAAACTGATGCCGGAAGACGCCTCGGCCTGGTCCTTCGAGACCAAGCAGATCCACGCGGGTGCGGCACCCGACCCCGCGACGGGCGCCCGCGCGACACCGATCTACCAGACCACGTCGTACGTCTTCCGCGACACGCAGCACGGTGCAGACCTCTTCAGCCTGGCCGAGCCCGGCAACATCTACACGCGCATCATGAACCCGACGCAGGACGTGCTCGAACAGCGCCTGGCCGCCCTCGAAGGCGGCGTCGCGGCGCTCGCGTTCGCCTCCGGCTCGGCGGCCACCACCGCCGCGATCCTCACCCTCGCCGGCGCCGGCGACCACTTCGTGTCGAGCCCGTCGCTCTACGGCGGCACCTACAACCTGTTCCACTACACGCTGCCGAAGCTCGGCATCGAGGTCACGTTCGTCGACGACCAGGACGACCCCGAGCAGTGGCGCGCGGCCGTGCGGCCCAACACGAAGGCGTTCTTCGCCGAGACGCTGGCCAACCCGGGCAGCAACGTGCTCGACATCCGCACCGTCGCCGACGTCGCCCACCAGGCCGGCGTGCCGCTGATCGTCGACAACACCGTGCCCACGCCGTTCCTGCTGCGCCCGATCGAGCACGGCGCCGACATCGTCGTGCACTCGGCCACGAAGTACCTCGGCGGCCACGGCACCACGGTCGCGGGCGTGCTGGTGGACGGCGGCACGTTCGACTTCGGCAAGGACCCGGCCCGCTTCCCGGGCTTCACCGAGCCCGACCCCAGCTACCACGGCCTGAAGTACTGGGAAGCGCTCGGCCCGGGCGCCTTCGCGGCGAAGGCCCGCGTGCAGATCCTGCGCGACACCGGCGCGGCCATCTCGCCGCTCAACAGCTTCCTGATCCTGCAGGGCATCGAGACGCTGTCGCTGCGGCTGGAGCGCCACGTCGCCAACGCGCAGGCGCTCGCGGAGTGGCTGGAAGAGCGCGACGAGGTCGAGTCCGTGTACTACGCCGGCCTGCCGTCGAGCAAGTTCTACGCGGCGGCGCAGAAGTACCTGCCGCGCGGCGCCGGAGCGGTGCTGTCGTTCGACCTGCGCGGCGGTGTCGAGGCCGGCCGCAAGTTCGTGGACGGCACCTCGCTGCACAGCCAGCTGGTGAACATCGGCGACGTGCGCAGCCTGATCGTGCACCCGGCCTCGACCACGCACAGCCAGCTCAACCCGGAGGAGCAGCTCACCAGCGGGGTCACGCCGGGCCTGGTGCGCCTGGCCGTGGGGCTCGAGGGCATCGAGGACCTCAAGGCCGATCTCGAGGCGGGCTTCCGCGCCGCCAAGGCGGAACTGTGACGGATTCCGGTGCGCATCTCCTGCCCGTCACCGGTGCGTGGCGGGCAGGGGACCCACCCGGGCGACGGCGGTGGTTCACCGGCCCCGGCGCGATCGCGCTGGAGGCCGGCGGGTCGCTGCCGTCCTACACCCTCGCGTACGAAACGTGGGGGGAGCTCAACGCCGACGGCTCCAACGCGGTCCTCGTCGAGCACGCGCTCACCGGCGACAGCCACATCGCCGGTGAAGCCGGGCCCGGCCACCCCAGCGCGGGCTGGTGGGACGGGCTCGTCGGGCCCGGCAAGGCGCTCGACACCGACTCGCTGTTCGTAGTGGCGCCCAACGTGCTGGGCGGCTGCCAGGGTTCCACCGGGCCGTCGTCGCCCGATCCCGACGGTCGGCCCTACGGCAGCCGCTTCCCGGCCGTGACCGTGCGGGACCAGGTGGCCACGGAGGCCGCGCTCGCCGACGCGCTGGGCATCGACCGTTGGGCCGCTGTCGTCGGTGGCTCGATGGGCGGCATGCGGGCCCTCGAATGGGCGGTCTCGCTGCCCGATCGGGTGGCCGCTGTCCTGGTGCTCGCGTCGACGGCGCGCGCGTCGGCCGAGCAGATCGCCTGGGCCGCACCGCAGCTGCACGCCATCCGCTCCGACCCGGGCTGGCACGGCGGCGACTACTACTCCGCGGCTCCGGGCGGGGGCCCGCACCGGGGCCTCGGCGTCGCCCGCCGGATCGCGCACGTGACCTACCGCAGCGAACCCGAGCTGGCACAGCGCTTCGGCCGCCTGCCGCAGGCCACCGAAGACCCGCTGCGCGGCGGCCGCTTCGCCGTCGAGTCCTATTTGGACCACCACGCCGACAAGCTGGTGCGCCGCTTCGACGCGGGGTCCTACGTGGTGCTCACGGAGTCGATGAACACCCACGACGTGGGCCGCGACCGCGGTGGCGTCGCGGCGGCGCTGGCGCGGGTCCGCGCGCGCACCGTGGTCGCGGGCGTCGACAGCGACCGGCTCTACCCGCTGTACCAGTCCGTGGAGATCGCCGAGGGCGTCGGCGGCGAGACGGCGGTGGTCACCTCGCCGTACGGCCACGACTCGTTCCTGATCGAGACGGGCCAGATCGCGGCGCTGGTCAAGTCGCTGCTGGGCTGAGCGAAAAAGAGGGGCGCCCCACCGGGGCGCCCCTCTTTTTCGATGCCGACTGTTTTCGATGCCGACTGTGGTACCGCCGAAGATCAGCCGATCGCCGACACCAGCGTGTTGTAGTAGCCGCCGCGCTGCCCGGCCGCGGTCGGGTGGTAGGACTCGTCGACCGGCCAGGTCAGGCTGTGCAGGTAGTCACTGGCCGACGAGCAGATGTTGTGCCCCACGAACGCCGAGCGCACGTCCACGAACTGGGCGCCCGCGGCCGCGGCGCGCGAAGCCAGCACCGTGGCCAGCGTGTCGGCGCCGGAGTTGATCGCCGAGCGCTTCGTGTCGCTGAGGCCGACGCTGCAGGAGCCCGGCACGGTGTAGAAGCGCGGGTACGACAGCACCACGAGCTTCGCGTTGGGCGCCTTGGCCTTCACAGCGCGGTAGACGTTGTCCAGCAGGCCCGGGAGCGTGTTCTGCACGTAGGTCTTGGCGGTGTTGACCCGCGCGGTGCAGGTCGAGTCGCTGTTGAGGGTGCAGGTGGTGATCACGTCGGTGAAGCCCGCGTCGTTGCCGCCCACGGTCAGGGTGACCAGGGAAGCGCCCGAGGGCATCGAGTTGATCTGGTTGAGCACGTCGCCGGTCTTCGCGCCCGAGCACGCGAGGAAGGTGAACGACGTGCCGGCGTGGGCGTTGGCGTAGAGCTGGCCGTAGGCGTTGGCGCTGCGCTTGCAGCTGCCCGAGCTGCCGTAGCTCCCGGCGCCCACCCCGGAGGAGTAGGAGTCGCCGAGCGCGACGTAGCTGGTGGCGGCGTTGGCGGTGGTCACCAGGCCGAGTGAAGCGAGAACAGCGACCCCCAGGGCCGCGCACATCCGGAGAAACGTACGTGAGGTGGTACGGGTGGCTTCAGCCATTGGTCACTCCAGTCGTGACGGTTCGACGAGAAGAACCAATACCAGGTGGAATCCACACTCGACAGCCGAAAATCCCAGGTGACCCCACTTGGCTCAAGCACTAAGTAGGGCCGGAAGTTAGCGGTCGCTAACCCGCCGCCCTACTATGAGCGGATGCCGGCGAACCTCACCCCACTCGTCAATGGCGAGAAGGCGAACAGGCGTGAACAGATCATGGCCGCGGCCGCCGAACTGTTCGCCCACCACGGCTTCCACGGCGTCGGCATCGACGACATCGGCGCGGCCGTCGGCATCTCGGGCCCGGCGCTGTACCGCCACTTCCGCAGCAAGGACGCCATCCTCGGCGAGATGCTGAACTCGATCAGCCACTACCTGCTCGAAGGCGGCACCGACCGGGCCGAGACCCGTGGCACGCCGCCCGAGCTGCTCGAAGCCCTCGTGCGGTTCCACGTGGGTTTCGCGCTCGATCACCCGGCGCTGATCACCGTGCAGGAACGCAACCTGGCGAACCTCACCGACAGTGACCGCAAGCAGGTGCGCGCGCTCCAGCGCCAGTACGTCGAGGTGTGGGTGCGCGCGATCCGCGACGCGATCCCCGGCCTGTCCGAACGCGAGGCCCGCTCGGCGGCACACGCCGTGTTCGGCTTGATCAACTCGACGCCCTACAACCGCCATCTCGGTGACGCGGAGCTGTCCGAGCTGCTCTGCCGGCTCGCTCTGGGCGCACTTTCGGCGGCGGGCTGATCACCCGGATTCGGGGTATCCCCACGGAAGCCGGTGCTGGTGTTTGATAGGCACGTGACCCCGGACCGGAGCGAGGACGAGCAGCGGCTCGTGGAGAAGGCGCAACGCGCACTCGTCGCCATCAGCCTCGGCGAGGACGCCGAGGCGCTCGAAGAGGTCACCCCGTCGTCCGACGAGGCGCAGGCCCGGTCGGAGGAGACGAAGGAGCTCATGCTCCTGCTCTTCGGCGAGTGCAGCACCATGGTGTCCACGCTCGGTGACGGCGGCACGGCCCCGGTGAAGGTGCAGGTCTTCGACGAGGACGGCGAAGAGGTCTCCATCGACCAGGCCGACCCACCCGTGCGCACGGCCGTGCGCACGCTGCTGGCCGAGGTGCACGGCAACACCGCCGCCGCGCGTGAGCAGGTGGAGATCGCACTGGCCAACGCGGCACCCGACGAGGTCGACAGCCTCGTGCTGCAGGCGCTGCGCTGGACGATCCGGCTGTCGGTCGAATGCCTCGAACGCGATCTGCCCGTCGCCGACTGGATTTCCGAGGCGGTCACCGACTGAGACCCGCCCAGAGGGGCGTCGGAGGGCGGCGATCAAGCCGCCGCGCTGGCAGGATTCGCGGCATGGAACGTGTGCTCGGTATCGGCGGCTGCTTCATCCGTGCCGCGGACCCGGCGGCCCTGGGCGCCTGGTACCGCGACTGCCTCGGCCTCGACGCCGACGAACACGGGCTGTGGGAGCAACAGCCCGGTCCCACCGTTTTCGCGCAGTTCGAGGCGGGCACCGACTACTTCCCGCGGTCGCAGCAGGTCATGCTCAACTTCCGCGTGCGCGATCTCGACGCCATGCTCGCGCAGCTGCGGGACAAGGGTGCCGAGGTATCGGCCGACGTCCAGGAGATGGCCGGCGTCGGCCGTTTCGGCTGGGTCGCCGACCCCGAGGGCAACCGCGTCGAGCTCTGGCAGCCCGCCTAGTCCGTCTCACCTACCGAGCGTCCGCTTGGCCGAAAAGGTGCGCTCCACACCACATCCCCGCGCGTCGCCCTCGGGTGGACAGGCACGTTAGCGGTCGCTAACATCCGAACGGGAGTTAACGACCGCTAACGTTGTGAATCACTGAACGCCAACGTCTCGACGGGGAGTCATGGACACGCCGGTACTGAGCAGTTCCGCGGATCCGCGCAGCGACGCGTTCGCGCGCAGCGTCACCTCGCACGGCGAGCTCGTCGAGGACCTGCGCAAGCGCCTCGCCGCCGCCCACCTCGGCGGGCCGGAGAAGTCCCGCGCCCGGCACGTCGAGCGCGGCAAGCTGCTGCCGCGCGACCGCGTCGACACGCTGCTCGACCCGGGTTCGCCGTTCCTGGAGCTCTCGCCGCTCGCGGCCAACGGGCTCTACGACGACGAGGCGCCGAGCGCGGGGATCATCACCGGCGTCGGACGGGTCTCGGGGCGCGAGTGCGTGATCGTGGCCAACGACGCCACCGTGAAGGGCGGCACGTACTACCCGCTCACCGTGAAGAAGCACCTGCGCGCCCAGGAAGTGGCGCTGCACAACAACCTTCCGTGCATCTACCTCGTCGACTCGGGTGGCGCGTTCCTGCCGCGCCAGGACGACGTGTTCCCCGATCGCGAGCACTTCGGGCGCATCTTCTACAACCAGGCCACGATGTCCGCGCGCGGCATCCCGCAGATCGCCGCGGTGCTCGGCTCGTGCACCGCCGGTGGTGCCTACGTTCCGGCCATGAGCGACGAAGCGGTCATCGTTCGCAATCAGGGCACGATTTTCCTCGGCGGCCCGCCGTTGGTGAAGGCCGCGACCGGTGAGGTCGTCACCGCGGAGGAGCTGGGCGGGGGTGACGTGCACTCGCGCCAGTCGGGTGTCACCGACCACCTCGCCGACGACGACGCCCATGCGCTGCGCATCGTCCGCGACATCGTCTCCACGCTCGGCCCGCGCACGCCGCGGCCGTGGGACGTGCGGCCCGTCGAGGAGCCGGCCGTGGACCCGCGGGAGCTCTACGGTGTGGTGCCCACGGATTCACGCACGCCGTACGACGTGCGCGAGGTGATCGCGCGCGTGGTCGACGGCAGCCGGTTCTCCGAGTTCAAGAAGGAGTACGGCTCGACGCTCGTCACCGGTTTCGCCCACATCCACGGCCACCCGGTGGGCATCATCGCCAACAACGGCGTGCTGTTCGCCGAGTCGGCCATGAAGGGCGCGCACTTCATCGAGCTGTGCGACCGCCGCTCGATTCCCTTGGTGTTCCTGCAGAACATCACCGGGTTCATGGTCGGCAAGGCCTACGAGGCCGGCGGCATCGCCAAGCACGGCGCGAAGATGGTCACGGCCGTCGCGTGCGCGCGGGTGCCCAAGTTCACCGTGATCATCGGCGGCTCGTTCGGCGCCGGGAACTACTCGATGTGCGGCCGGGCGTATTCGCCGCGGTTCCTGTGGATGTGGCCCAACGCGCGGATTTCCGTGATGGGTGGCGAGCAGGCGGCGTCGGTGCTCTCGACCGTGCGCCGCGACGCGATCGAGGCGCGCGGCGGCGAGTGGTCGACCGAGGATGAAGAGACGTTCAAGGACCCGATCCGCGAGCAGTACGAGCACCAGGGCAGCCCGTACTACTCCACCGCGCGGCTGTGGGACGACGGCGTGATCGACCCGGCGGACACCCGCACGGTGCTCGGGCTCGCGCTGTCGGCCGCGGCCAACGCGCCCTTGCCCGAGGTCAACTACGGCGTCTTCCGGATGTGATGCGAGTGTTCAGCACTGTTCTGGTCGCCAACCGCGGTGAGATCGCCGTCCGCGTGATCCGCTCGCTTCGTGAGCTGGGCATCCGCTCGGTCGCGGTGTACAGCGACGCGGACGCCGACGCCAAGCACGTGCGCGAAGCCGACACCGCGGTGCGGATCGGCCCGGCCGAAGCGGCGAAAAGCTATTTGTCGATTCCGGCGATCGTCTCGGCGGCCCGGGTGACGGGTGCGCAGGCCGTGCACCCGGGCTACGGGTTCCTGGCCGAGAACGCCGCGTTCGCCCGGGCGTGCGAAGAGGCCGGGCTGGTGTTCATCGGCCCGCCCGTCGCCGCGATCGAGCAGATGGGCGACAAGATCCGGGCCAAGGCCACGGTTTCCGCGGCCGGCGTGCCCGTCGTTCCCGGCGTGTCCGATGTGGACATTCCGGAGGGCGGTTTCGCCTCGGCGGTGGCCGGGGTGGGGTATCCGGTGCTGCTGAAGCCGTCCGCGGGCGGTGGCGGCAAGGGCATGCGGCTCGTGCACTCCGCCGACGAGCTCGAAGCGGCGGTCGAGTCCGCTCGGCGCGAGGCCCGCGGCTCGTTCGGCGACGACACGCTGCTGGTGGAGCGGTTCGTCACCACTCCGCGCCACATCGAGATCCAGGTACTGGCCGACGCCCACGGCACGGTGCTGCACCTCGGCGAACGCGAGTGCAGCCTGCAGCGGCGCCACCAGAAGATCATCGAAGAGGCACCCTCGGTGCTGCTCGACTCGGCCACGCGCGCGAAAATGGGCGCTGCCGCGGCCGAAGCCGCGCGGTCCGTCGGCTACGTCGGCGCCGGCACGGTCGAGTTCATCATGTCCGCGCACGACCCGGACGAGTTCTTCTTCATGGAGATGAACACGCGGCTGCAGGTGGAGCACCCGGTCACGGAGATGGTGACGGGCCTCGACCTCGTGGCGTGGCAGGTGCGCGTGGCTGCCGGTGAGCCGCTTACCCTGAAGCAGGAGGACGTTCGTCTCGAAGGTCACGCCGTGGAAGCCCGGGTCTACGCCGAGGATCCCGCGCGGGGTTTCATCCCGACCGGGGGCACGGTGCTCGCTGTGCACGAGCCGTCGGGCGACGGCGTGCGCGTGGACTCGTGGCTGACCGAGGGCGCGGTGATCGGGTCGAACTACGACCCGATGCTGGCCAAGGTGATCGCGTACGGGCCTGACCGCACGTCGGCGCTGCGCAAGCTCGACCGGGCATTGAGCGACACGGCGGTGCTGGGCCTGGGGACCAACGTCGCGTTCCTGCGCGGGCTGCTCGCCGACGACGACGTGCGGGCCGGGCGCCTCGACACGGAGCTGGTGGACCGTCGGCTGTCCTCGCTGGTGTCGTCGGAGGTGCCGGCTTCGTTCTTCGTGGCGGCGGCATTGGACCGGCTGCTTTCGTTGCAGCCTTCCGGTGCCGTGGTGGATCCGTGGGAGGTGCCCAGCGGCTGGCGCGTCGGCGGCGGAGGCGGTGTCACCTTCCGGCTGCGGGCCGGCGAGGTCCAGGCCAGGGTGCGCGTGACGGGTTCTGTTTCGGCCGCAACGGTTCAGGTCGACGACGGTGAGCCGGTGCGGGCGTCGGCTTCGCGGGTCGGCGACGTGCTCGAGGTGCGGCGGGACAGCGGGATCGAGCGTTACCGCCGCGCCGATGGTCCACAGCGGACGGTCTGGCTCGCGCGCGACGGCTTCGGGTTCGCGTTCGCGGACCAGGAAGTGCGGCTGGCTTCACGCGGTGAGGCGGCCGGTGCCGGGCCGGTGAAGAGCCCGATGCCCGGCACGGTGCTCGTGGTGAAGGTCGCCCAGGGCGACGTGGTCGCGGCCGGCGCGCCGTTGCTGGTCGTCGAGGCGATGAAGATGGAACACACCGTGACCGCGCCGATCGACGGTGTGGTGAGCGAGCTTTCGGCGCGCGCGGGCCAGCAGGTGGCGCTGGACGAGACCCTGGCCGTGGTGAGCCCGAACGAGGAGCAGTCATGATCGACTTCCGGCTGGACGAAGAGTACGAGGCGCTGCGCAAGACGGTCGAGGACTTCGCGCACCACGAGGTCGCGCCCGTGATCGGGCCGATGTACGAGAAGGAAGAGTTCCCGTACGCGATCGTCGCGAAGATGGGCGAGATGGGGCTGTTCGGCCTGCCGTTCTCCGAGGAGTTCGGGGGCATGGGCGGTGACTACTTCGCGCTGTGCCTGGCGCTGGAGGAGCTCGCCCGCGTCGACTCGTCGGTCGCGATCACGCTGGAGGCGGGCGTCTCGCTGGGTGCGATGCCGATCTACCGCTTCGGCACGCAGGAGCAGAAGGAAACCTGGCTCCCCGCGCTGTGCTCCGGCGAGGCCCTCGGCGGCTTCGGCCTCACCGAACCGGGCGGTGGCTCCGACGCCGGCGCCACCCGCACCCGCGCCAGGCTCGACGGCGACGACTGGGTGATCAACGGCAGCAAGGCCTTCATCACCAACTCCGGCACCGACATCACGCGGCTGGTCACCGTCACCGCCGTCACCGACGTGATGGAGAACGGCCGCAAGGAGATCTCCGCGATCATCGTGCCGTCGGGAACTCCGGGCTTCGCCGTGGCACCCAAGTACTCCAAGGTCGGCTGGAACTGCTCCGACACCCACGAATTGTCCTTTGCGGACGTTCGCGTTCCTTCGTCGAACCTGGTGGGCATCCGCGGCCGCGGCTACGCCCAGTTCCTGTCCATCCTGGACGAGGGCCGCGTCGCGATCGCCGCGCTGAGCGTCGGCCTGGCCCAGGGCTGCGTCGACGAATGCCTGAAGTACGCCAAGGACCGCGTCGCCTTCGGCCACCGCATCGGTGAGTACCAGGCGATCCAATTCAAGATCGCCGACATGGAGGTGCGCACCCACACCGCCCGCCTCGCCTACTACCAGGCGGCCTCGAAGATGCTCCGTGGCGAACCGTTCAAGAAGGAAGCGTCCATCGCGAAGCTCGTCGCCTCCAACGCCGCCATGGACAACGCCCGCGACGCCACCCAGATCCACGGCGGCTACGGCTTCATGAACGAATACCCGGTCAGCCGCTTCTACCGCGACGCGAAGATCCTGGAGATCGGGGAGGGGACCAGTGAGGTGCAGCGGATGCTGATCGCGCGGCACCTCGGTGTGGCCGGCTGAGGTTCATCCCTTGCGCCGCGAGAGCTCAACAGCGTGCTGCGGCTAATCGATCGCCACTTCCGCCTCGATCTCCACCGGAACCCCGAACGGCAGCTCGGCGAGCCCGACCGCCGAGCGCGCGTGCTCACCCGCTTCCGGGCCCCACAGCTGCACGATGAGTTCGGAAAACCCGTTGATCACGGCGGGCGTGCGGGCGAATCCCGGCGCGGTGTTGACCATGCCGAACACCCGCAGCCAAGCGGTGACGCGGTCGAGGTCACCGAGCTCGCGCTTCAGCGAACCGAGCATCGCGAGCGCCGTCAGGCGGGCCGCCTCGTACGCCTGCGCCTCGGTGACTTCGGCACCGACCTTGCCGAACGGGCCGGCGATCGAACCGTCGGGCAGCTGCGGCCCGTGGCCCGAAACGAACGCCCGACCCCGGAACACCCGTACCCACGGAAAGGCGAGCGTGACCCCGGGTGGCGGGCTCAGCGGCTCGGGCATCTGCAGGCCGAGCTCGGCCAGGCGATTTTCGATGCGCACGAACGAGAGTTTACCGTGGGTGGAAAGCTGCTTGCCCGGTTGAACTGAAGACCGTTACGACGGCTCGACCGTCCGGGCGGTGGTCCTCAAGCCGCGGTGGGCGTAGAACGTCGAAGATGGGGACTTTCGCGATCCGCCCCGGCGAGGCCGCCGACGCCGATACGTTGCTGCGCTTCTTCGACGAGGCCGTCGAGTGGCTCGTGCCGCGCGGCAGCAGCGGGCAGTGGGGCGACCAGCCGTGGAGCAGCATCCCGCACCGCGCGTCGCGGGTGGCGGACATGGCGAAGGAGCCCGGCCTGCGCATCGCCGAAGTCGACGGTGAGCCAGCGGGTGCGCTGATCGTCCAGGAGAAGTGCCCGAACCACGTGCCGCCGCCGGGTGAGAACGAGCTGTACATCGGGCTGCTCATCACGTCGCGCCGGTTCGGCGGGCAGCGGGTGGGCGCGCGGCTGCTCGACCACGCGCTGGCCGAAGCGCGGCGACGGGGCATCGGCCTGGTGCGCGTGGACTGCTGGGCCGGCGGCGACGGCGCGCTGCAGCGCTACTACGAGAGCCAGGGCTTCACGCCCACCGTGCGCTTCAACGTCGGTGGCTGGATCGGTCAGGTCTTCGAGCGGCGCGCCTGATCGGGGCATCCGACTGGCGTTCCCGGACCCGCGGGGGCACGATATTGACACGACGCCAATAGTGCCCCGAATCAGGAGGAGCCCATCATGGCCAAGCAGCCACGAACGCTGTCCGGGAAGGTCATCGTCATCACCGGGGGCGCGCAGGGCATCGGGGCGGCCACGGCCACCGCGCTCAAGCGGCTCGGGGCGCGGGTCGTGCTCGGCGACCTCGACCACGTCCGCGCGGAGAAAACGGCGGGTGAGCTGGGGCCCGAGGCCGTGGCGCTGCCGCTGGACGTGACCGACACACGAGCGTTCACCGAGTTCCTCGACGAGGTCGAACGCCAGGTCGGGCCCATCGACGTGCTGATCAACAACGCCGGGATCATGCCGCTCGCCCAGCTCGACGAAGAGGACGACGCGACGACGCGGCGCATGCTGGGGATCAACCTGCACGCCGTCATCCACGGCACGCGCGAAGCCGTGAAGCGGATGAAGCCGCGGGGGACCGGGCACATCGTGAACGTCGCGTCGATGGCCGGGAAGTCGGGCTTCCCCGGCGCGGCCACGTACTGCGCGACCAAGCACGCCGTGGTCGGGCTGTCGGAGGCGGTGCACCTCGAGCTGCGGGGCACGGGCGTGTCGGTGTCGTGCGTGATGCCGGCCGTGGTGCGCACGGAGCTGGCGTCGGGGCTCGGGGAGGCGAAGTTCATCAAGTCCGTGGGGCCCGAGGACGTCGCGGCCGCGATCGCCGATGCCCTGAAATACCCGAAGTTTGATGTTTTCGTGCCGAAATCCCTGGATTTCACGGGCCGGATCACGCGGCTGTTTCCGCGGGCCTTCGGCGAATGGTTCGTGCGCGCGCTCGGCGGTGATCAGCTGCTGGCGGCGGCCGTGCATTCCCCGGCCCGGGCCGACTACGAGTCCCGCGCAGCTCAGAGCGCTCCGGCGGCCGACGCGGGGAAGTAGGTTTCCGGTCGGCGGACACTGTCCGAAATGGACGTGCTTGCCGGGTGCTTGCAAGTGTGGCGGTGTTGATGCCGCCCGTCCCGCCGGGCAAGATTGCCTCCGAGAGCTCAGGAGGCGCACATGGTTTCACCCACGGCCCGGCTGGCCGCCGCGGCCTCGAACGTCGTGGGGAAGGTGCTGCACGGCGGCGTCGCCGACCTGCGCCCGATGCCCCGGGTGCTCATTGACCAGGGCCCCAACCGCTCGCTCTACCGCATGACCCACGGCGGCGCGCCGGTGTCGGGGCCGCCGATCCTGCTCGTGCCGCCGCTGGCCGCGCCCGCGCTGTGCTTCGACCTGCGTCGCGGCTGCAGCCTGATCGAGCACCTCGTGGAGGCCGGGCGCAACGTCTACCTCGTCGACTACGGCAACGTCGCGTTCTCCGACCGGCGCCTCGGCATCGAGCACTGGATCGACGAGGTCCTGCCGCGCGCGATCCGCAAGGTGAGCGACGACGCGGGCGGCGAGGGGGTGCACCTGGTGTCGTGGTCGCTGGGCGGGATCTTCTCGCTGCTGGTGAACGCCGACCAGCCGGACCTGCCGATCGAGTCGATCACGGCCATCGGCTCGCCGGTCGACTTCACGGCGATCCCGATCGTCGCGCCGTTCCGCCCGCTGGTCGACCTCACGGGCGGCCACCTGCTCACGCCCGTCTACCGCGCGTTCGGCGGGGCACCGTCCTATTTGGTCAGCCGCGTGTTCCGCGCGACGGGCATCAGCAAGGAGATCACGAAGCCCATCGCGATCCTCTCGCACCTCGACGACCGCGACTACCTCGCGCAGATCGAGGCCGTGGACCACTTCATGGACAACATGTACGCCTACCCGGGTCGCACGTTCGGGCAGCTGTACCACCGCCTGTTCCGCACCAACGACCTCGCCGAAGGCACCGTCGACCTCAACGGGCGCAAGATCAGCCTGTCGGACGTGAAGGCGCCGGTGCTCGTCGTCGCGGGCGAGAACGACACAATCGCGCCGCAGGCTTCGGTGGAACGCGTGGTACGGCTGCTGGACAACGCGCCGGAAGTGCGCTTCCGCACCGCGCCCGGCGGCCACCTCGGCGTGCTGACGGGACGCCGGGCGCGCGGCACCACGTGGACTTACCTGGACGAATTCCTCGACGAGCGCGCTTAGTTCCGTAGGTGAAGAGCGGGCCACCACGAGGGTGGCCCGCTCTTGTCCGATTCGGATCAGATCGAGGGTGCGGCACCTCGCTGCGCATTGAGCCATTCGCGGACGTCTTTGTGCAGCAAACCACGCAGTGCGATGGCGGCGAAGACGATCGGCAGCACACCGGCCACGCCCGAGCTGACGATCGTGATGATGCCGTTGATCACGATGATCGCCTCGACCACGATCGCCGTCACCCACGGCCACTTCTTGCCCGACGGCAGCGTGATCGCGCAGACGACGAGGACCGCGATCATGAGCACGTTGATCACGAGGTTCACGATCACCAGCCCGGCGACGCCGGAGTCGTCCAGCGTCGAGCCCAGTCTGGCTGCGATGACCAGCAAGAGGATCGAGCCCAGCGCGAGGATGCCGGCCTGGACCCACATGAAGATCCGCGCCTGGCCCAGGCCTTTCGGCGGGCCGTAAACCCCAGGGTTTGTCATGCGGGGAAGGGTAAGGCAAAGGTGCGGAAAAGGATCGTCAGGAGATCAATCCGATATTCCGCACCTTCGCCGCGAATTGTACTGCGGGTTGGTGAAAAACTCACTTGAGCGCGAAGATCAAACGCGGCCCCCGTGATGACGGTGTCCAATTGCCTTGGTGGGTAGGTGTCGTGGTGCACCCCGTGGTTACTTGAGCTGCGCCGAAGTCTTTCCCAGCACTCGCCGGGCGACGATGAGCTGCTGGATCTGTTGCGTCCCCTCGAAGATGTCCAGGATCTTCGCATCCCGAGCCCACTTCTCCAGCAGCGATTCCTCCGTGTACCCGTACACGCCCACCAGTTCAACGCACTTCAACGTCACATCCACCACCGTCCGCCCGGCCTTGGCCTTCGCCATCGAGGCCTGCAGTGAGTTGGGCTTGCGGTTGTCCGCCATCCACGCCGACTCCAGTGTGAGCAGGTACGCGGACTCGAAGTCGGCCTCCAGGGCCAGCCAGGTGGCGGCGGCGGGGTGCTGGGGTGGGCGGTCGTAGTCGATGGTGACGCCCGCGGAGGCCAGGATGTGTCGGGTTTCGTCCAGGGCGGCGCGGGCGACGCCGACGGCCATGGCCGCGACGAGGGGGCGGGTGTTGTCGAACGTCTGCATGACACCGGCGAAGCCCTTGGCCGTGTCGATGTCCGGCGTGCCCAGCAGATTCTCCCGGGGGACGCGGCAGTTGTCGAAGCGCAGGACGGCTGTGTCGGACGCGCGGATGCCCAGCTTGTGTTCCACGCGGACGACCTCGAAGCCCGGAGTGCCCTTTTCGACCACAAAGGACTTGATCGCCGCACGGCCCTTCGAACGGTCCAAAGTGGCCCAGACGACCACGGCGTCGGCGCGCTGGCCCGAAGTCACGAAGATCTTCTCGCCGTTGAGCACGTAGTCGTCGCCGTCGAGGACGGCGGTCGTGGTGATCGCGGCGGAGTCGGAGCCGCAGTCGGGTTCGGTGATGGCCATGGCGGCCCAGAGGCCGGAGAAGCGGGCGAGCTGCTCGTCCGTGGCGACGGAGCTGATGGCCGCGTTGCCGAGGCCCTGGCGGGGCATCGACAGCAGGAGCCCGACGTCACCCCAACACATCTCGATGGTGCCGAGTACGACGTTGAGGTTGGCGCCGTTGCGGTTGCCCTCACCCGAGGAATCACGGGAGCGGCGCACGCCCGCCGCGCCGGCGCCGCCCTCGCCGGAGGAGTTGAGGCCGTCCAGCAGCGCCGCGAACATGTCCAATTCGGACGGATAGGTGTGCTCGGCGCGGTCGTACTTGCGCGAGATCGGCCGGAACACCTCGGCCGCGGCCTGGTACGCCTGGTTGATCAGCGTGCCGGCCTTCTTCGGAACTTCGAGGTTGATCATGGAAATGCCTTTCTAGAGGAGGACGGCGCCTTCCATCACGCCGATCGCTCGCAAGTCCCGGTACCAGCGCTCCACGGGGTGTTCCTTCACGAAACCGTGCCCGCCCAGCAGCTGCACGCCCGCGTTGCCGATGCGCATTCCCTTGTCCACGGCCAGTTTTCGTGCCAGCGCGGCCTCGCGCGCGTACTCCTTGCCCTGCTCGGCCCGCGCCGCCGCGCGCAGCGTGACCAGGCGCAGGCCTTCGAGCTCGATGGCGATGTCGGCGACGGAGAACGCGACCGCCTGCCGGTGGCTGATGGGCTCGCCGAACGCGGTGCGCTCGTTGACGTACGGCACCACGTAGTCGAGCACGGCCTTCGCCGTGCCGGCCGCCAGCGCCGCCCAGCCCAGCCGCGACAGGCGCACGACCTCGGTGAACACCTCGGCCTTTCCGCCGCCCAGCAACGCACCCGCCGGCAGCGCGACCTTGTCCAGGTGCAGCTTGCCGGTCGCGGCGCCGCGCAGGCCCATCGCCGGCTCGGCCTCCACCGTCACGCCCGCCGACGACGACTCGACCAGGAACAACGCCGGGCCGCGGCCTTCGAGATCGGCCGACACGAGGAACAGCTCCGCCTCCGCAGCACGCGGTACCAGCGACTTCACGCCGTCGAGCCGGTAACCCTTCGGCGTGCGCTTGGCCTTCGTGGCGGGCTTGAACGGGTCGAACAGCGGCGTGCGCTCGAGCAATGCCAGCGCTGCGGCGGGCACGTTGTCGCCGGCGAACGCGGGTACGTAATCGGCCTGCTGCTGCTCGTCGCCCCAGGCGACCAGCGCCGTGCTGACCGCCGAGGGCGCGAGCACCGCCACGGCCAGCCCCATGTCCCCGTGCGCGAGGGCCTCGGCGACGAGCGCGTTGGTGACCACGGAACGTTCCGTACCCGCCCCGCCCAGCTCCTCCGGGATGCTCAGGACGCTGATGCCCAGCTCGGCCGCGCGCGTGAGCAGGCCCTCGGGCGCCGCGAGCTTGGCGTCGGCGTCGGCGGCCGCGGGTCGCAGCTGCTCGGCGGCGAACTCGGTCACCGTTTCCGTGATGAGCTGCTGCTCTTCGCTCGGCGTGAGGTCGAACAGCCCCCTGTCGTCCTGCGCGGGGGCGAGCCGCGCGGGCTTGCCGAGCCGTCGCACCGACTTGAACGAGCGCGTGGCCGCTCCCGCTGCGCGGAAACCGTTGCGGGTGCCCGCTTTGACCAGGTTCTGCACGGGTCCGCGCAGCCCGGCCTTCTCGATCACGCTGCTCCCGGCCAGCCGGGTGAGCGCGGCCAGGCCGAAGCCCATCGCGTCTCGTTTCCTCGCCGCAGCCATGTGGCCTCTCCCTCGCGTTACCTACTGGCGAGTAGGTTAGCACGGGCCGGACGATCTCGCGTGGCAGTGCGTCACCGGTGGTGGATCGAACGGCCGAACTGCTGCGCTTCTCCGGTGAATTCGCCGGGTGACGGCAATTGCACTCTTTAGTGTGGAAACGGTTTCACGGTTACCTGCCCCTCGGCACACTTCGATGTGGAATTTTCGCCGGAATGATGTGGGGAGTCATGGCCGTCACTGCCGAAGATCGGACCAAGGTCGTTTTCGAATTGTTCGACGTTGATCACAGTGGGTACCTCGAGGAGAGCGATTTCGCGGCGATGTCCAGCCGCGTCGAGCAGGTGGCGGACGGCTCGACGGACGCGGCGAAGGCGGCCTTGAGCGCGTCGTTCGGCAAGTGGTGGACCACCGTCGAACGCGAGCTGGACGCCAACCGCGACGGCAAGGTGAGCTACGACGAGTTCACCGCGTGCGTCCTCTCGCCCGAGAAGTTCGACGACACCGTCACCGACTTCGCCGACGCCCTCTCAGCACTGGGCGACCCCGACGGCGACGGCCTGATCGAACGTCCGCTTTTCACCGCTTTGATGCTGGCCATCGGTTTCTCCCCGGCGAATGTCGATGCATTGTTCGACTTTTTCCAACCGAACGACGACGACCGCATCACCGTCCGGATTTGGCGCGACGGCATCGTCGAGTACTACCACCCGACCAAACCGGATGTCGCCGGCAACTACCTGGTTCCCTGACGTTCCGGCGCGGCGGCAGGTGCACCTGCCGC
>NZ_JBSGDT010000054.1:0-40827 GCF_053602515.1 Amycolatopsis sp. NPDC004368
CCGCTCCCGCAACTCATCCGGGTACTTCCGTGGTGCCGCCATGACTGTGAATCCTCCGGGTGTTCGATGTCTCCATCAAACCCGGGGCGGGACAGCCAGTAGGGCATGGCGGAACCTGTGGCTGGATCCGCGTGATGGCGAAACCCGGTTTGCCGACTTCGCCGAGGCGTGGTTGGACGCTGTGTGTCCTCGGTTGGAGCTGAACACGGCCGCGAAGTATCGGTCGTTCCTGGACAACCAGCTGCTCCCGCAGTGGCAGGCGTGGCCGTTGATCGCGATCTTCAACGGTTATGTTGAGATCGAGCGGTGGCTCTCGGAGCTGCATGAGGACTACGCGGAGTCGTCGGTGTCGTCGTACTTCGCGTTGTTCTCGACCATCCTCAACTGCGCTGTCCGTGCGCGGATGATCCCGGCCAACCCGTGCAGCGGGGTCCGCGTGACCAGTGGTGAGTTCGACACCGAGCGGCTGGTCGCCAGTCCGGCCCAGGCGCTGCGGGCTGCCATGCGGCTCTACGAGATGGGTCTGGGGAAGTCAGGGTTCGTGTTGTGTCTGATGGACTTCTACACCGGTGCTCGATGGGGTGAACTTGTTGGGCAGCAGCGGCACGAGTACGACGCTGAGAAGCGTGGGATTGAGATCCGGACGCCGCTGAAGGAAGTCGGTGGGAAGGTCTACAAGGGGGGCCGGAAGAGTAATGATCGCCACTCGGACGGTCACTCGCGGCCGCCGACGAGGCGTGGGAACACCCGGCCGAAGAAGGGGCGGACCAAGACTCCTGCGGGGACGCGGTTCGTGGCGCTGCCGTCGGGGATCGCGGTGCTCTACGAGGAGCTGATGGACAGCCACCGTGATCCCTTCGTGTTGTCCACGCCGGAGGGGCACCCCTGGCGGCGGTCTAATTTCCGGATCCGGTTTTGGCGTCCGGCGTGGGACGGGGTCGAGCTCGACGATGCCGGGGCGGGGGAGCGGCGGCCGCCGATTCTGCCGACGTTGACCTTCCATGAGGGCCGGCACACGCACAGCACGTGGCTGACGGAGGACGGGATCCCGGAGGTTGCGCGGCGGGCGCGGCTGGGTCAGAAGATGAAGGGCATCGCGCGGGTTTACGACCACGTGACCCCGGCGATGGTGAACCAGATCCTCGACGCGCTGGACGAGCGGTGGCTGCGGTCGCTGGCTTCGTTGTATCCGGGGGAGCGGGCGAAGCTGGTGTCGTGGTTCCCGCATCTGCGGTCTCGACGGGCGATCGGGCCCGGGTCTGGGGCCATCGCCGGATCATCGCCGTCTGACGACTGAAGCCCCGCCCCTCCGGGGAGGGACAGGGCTTCTGACCTGCAGTTTCAGCTGGTGCGCGATACTGGGATTGAACCAGTGACCTCTTCCGTGTCAGGGAAGCGCTCTCCCGCTGAGCTAATCGCGCGAGGTGGAGACGGGATTCGAACCCGTGTACACGGCTTTGCAGGCCGTTGCCTCGCCTCTCGGCCACTCCACCGTGCAAGGCCACGAGAGCCTTTCGAGCGGACGACGGGATTCGAACCCGCGACCCTCACCTTGGCAAGGTGATGCGCTACCAGCTGCGCTACGTCCGCACTCTCCGCGGGTCCGAAGTGGCTGGCCGGTGGGCCGGCACCTCGTCGCCGTGGTGTGGGAGAACCATATCGGACCGCGAAAACCGCCCCGTCACCGGGGGGCCATCTGCCGGTTGATCAGGCGAGATCGTGGGGGATGAGGTGGGTGAGGGCGTCGTCGACGTCGACCCACAGGTGTTCGTTGCCGGGGAGGACCACGTCGTAGGTGCGGTCCAGGAAGTCGGCCAGCTCTTGCGCCGAGGCTTCGAACATGGCGTGGCCCGAGGGGGAGTTGAGCTCGATGAGCACGGATTCGGGGTCTTCGACGGACGGGCGGATCCGCACGTCGCCGTCGCCGGCGTCGGCGAGGAGGCCGTCGGCGAGGAGGTCGCGGGCGTAGACCCACTCGACCCAGCCCGCGCGGCCGGTGCGGAAGGCGGCGACGACCGCGTAGGGGTCACGCGTGTCGTAGCGCAGTTCAACCTTGACCGGAACCGCCGGCGTCCGCGGCGCCAGCAGGTCGAAGACCGCCGTCGAGCGGAGCGTCACGTGATCGTTGCGCATCGTCCTACCCTTCGTCTCCCTTCCCGGCCCGGACGACCGAGGACGACGATGAGACGCTCCGGAGAGCCGATTCCGTCGCGGGTTCG
Organism: Amycolatopsis sp. NPDC004368; assembly: GCF_053602515.1. Taxonomy (NCBI): domain Bacteria; kingdom Bacillati; phylum Actinomycetota; class Actinomycetes; order Pseudonocardiales; family Pseudonocardiaceae; genus Amycolatopsis; species Amycolatopsis sp. NPDC004368. The sequence goes on from NZ_JBSGDT010000054.1 coordinate 2,220, forward strand.
CCGGAGATCACCCGTCCGTGGTCGGCAGTACCGTTTCCGTCCTTCGTCGCCCGCGTCGCGCAGTCCTCCGCGGGCGCCCGCTGGGCAGCCACACGTACATACTGCGCGGTTCGACCGCCGCGCGATAGCACCGTCGCACGGATGTCGAACCGCGTCGCGAGCGGCCCCACTGCGGCACAACCCCGGCTAGCTCGGGGTTGTTCGCTCCGTATTCGCTGGTAGACGCAGGGTGTTCGCCACCAACCACCCGTTTGCAGGCCCTCGAAAGTCGTGTTGTAGAGTTGTCCTCACTCCACGAGCGGGCGATTAGCTCAGGGGGAGAGCGCTTCGTTCACACCGAAGAGGTCACTGGTTCGATCCCAGTATCGCCCACACCGCACGAGGCCCCGGACCGACGGTCCGGGGCCTCGAGTGTTTTCGCGCGAGAATCTGTGCAGGTCAGCAACCACGACGCGGGCTCGTCGTGCCGACGAGCCCGCGAACCGCGCTCCGCGAGGTCGATCACGGCGGGGCAACGGTCCGGACACGGGCGTCTCACCTGCAATTTGCAGGTCGCAGCGTGACGGTCGACAGGATGTGCACGAACGGCATCGCTTTTGTGGCACAGGGATGTCGCGCACCAACTCGCGTGTGATCCTCGGCACTTTCTCGATCAGGTCGACCGCCGGACCACCCGAACGGCCGCACGCACTTCGCCGCCGCACGCACCGCGGCGCCGTCCGAACGGCCCGCCGACGTTCGAAGGTTTTCGTCCGGGGCGCCGCCGTTCCGGTGAATCCGAGACGGTTTCGGGCCACTCGAAGATCACGCGTGTCCGCGTCCGCCGTTCGGCAGGACGGGTGAACGGAGCCGCTCCGCGGTGGGAGCGGGGTGTGATCGACGCGGCGGCACGCGCACCCCTGGGGAGTATGTCGCCGAAGCGGCCCCGGGACGCCGGGGTGAATGTGACGAAAACCCGACGCCGTGACACCTTGAAGCAGAATGTCACCGGCCGTGCGGCGCGATTCGGCGGGGCGCCGGAAAAATCCATTGTGGACGAGTCCGGTCCGGAGTGTCCACAGTGGACCATCTCGGAGAGTGGGACACCTCGGCGACCTTCTGGGAAGGTGGTGGGATCTTGACTACATTCCGTAGTTTTCGGTCGGTTGCTTCGGATTACTCATCGTCATCATCCCGTTATCTTCAAGCCATTCATTTGCGTGAAAGAGCCGCAGGATGTGGCTGGAAACCGTTGTAACGACTCCCGGATAGCCGCCGATACCTTGGCGTGTGTCGCTCCTTTGGTGGCTGAATCGGGTACGGATCATGATCACTCTCCGAGATCGATCTCGTTCACGCAGCGTGCCGCTGGAGGCCTTCGAACCAGTGCTGCGGGAGGTCTGATGGAAGAGTCGGTGCGGCCCTCGTCCACGGTCAGCGAGCCGCCGCCGCACCTCGACCTCCAGGCGATGGCGGCGGACTCCGCGCTCGCGGGGATCGCGGACCTGGCCCCGGGCCCCGAAATCCCCGCGCCCGCCGGCGCCGCGCCGGTGCGCACCGCGCCCGTCGAGTCGACCACGGCCAAGTCGCATCCCGCTTCGTGGGAAAAGCGCTACCGCGCCTGGGTCATCGCCAGTGACATCGTGGCGGCCTTCGTGGTGATCGGCGTGAGCGCCTTCGTGATCGACCGCGTGGCCCCGCAGGACATGCACGCGTTCGGCACCGCCCTCGCGGTGCTCTGCGCGCTCCCGGTCAGCCGCGCGTGGAGCCCGCGCGTGCTGGGCGAAGGCCCCGAGGAGTACCGGACGCTCGGCCGCGGGCTCGTGGTCGCCGCCGTGCTCGTGGCGCTCGGCGGCCTGCTCTTCCAGGCCCTGGACGTGCAGCCCTGGGTGTTCATCGTCGTGCCCGTGATCGCGCTGTTCGCCTTCCCCCAGCGCTACCTGCTGCGCCAGGTCCTGCACCGCCGGCGCCGCCGCGGGCTGTGCCTGCTGCCCGTGATGGCGGCCGGCAACCCCGCCACCGTCGCCGACCTCATCGCCCGCACCAAATCCGAGGCACACGTCGGCTGGCGCGTGGAAGCGGTCTGCACGGCCGACGGCGCCGGCGCCGACCGGGACAGCGGCGAGATCGACGGTGTGCCCGTGGTCGGCCGGCTGGAGGCGCTCTCCCGGCACGTGCGCCGCGGCGGCTACCGCGTCGTGGCCATCACCGCCGACCCGTACTGGACGCCCAAACGCGTGCAGCGCCTCGCGTGGGACCTCGAAGGCACGGCCGCGGAGCTGGTCGTCGCGCCGGTGCTGATGGAGGTCGCCGGACCGCGGCTCGACGTCTCGGGTGTGCTCGGCATGCCGCTGCTGCGGGTCACGGCGCCGCGGTTCACCGGCGGCCGGCGGTTCGTGAAGGAAGTGGTGGACCGCTGCGGCGCGGCGTTCCTGTTGACGTTGTTCTCACCGCTGTTGCTGGCGATCGCGCTGGCCGTGAAGCTCGGTGACCGCGGCCCGGTCCTCTACCGGCAGCGCCGCGTCGGCAAGGACGGCGAGAACTTCACGATGATCAAGTTCCGCACGATGGTCCCGAACGCCGACAAGATCCGTCAGGACCTCGAAGCCGACAACGAAGGCGCCGGGCCGCTGTTCAAGATGAAGCGCGACCCGCGCGTGACCCGCGTCGGCGGGCTGCTGCGCCGCTACTCGCTCGACGAGCTGCCCCAGCTGTTCAACGTGCTCTCCGGCCGCATGTCGCTCGTCGGCCCGCGGCCGCCGCTGCCCGAGGAGACGCGCCAGTACGCGCCCGACGCCCGCCGGCGGCTGCTCGTGAAGCCGGGTCTCACCGGCCTGTGGCAGGTCAGCGGCCGCAGCGACCTGTCCTGGGCCGACAGCATCCGCCTCGACCTGCGCTACGTCGAGGACTGGTCGCTCGCGCTCGACCTGGTGATCCTCTGGAAGACGTTCCGGGCCGTCGTGGGCGGGGACGGCGCCTACTGAACGCCGTGGCGATACCCGTGCCGCGGTCGCCGACCACCCGGTCGGCGGCCGCTTCTCGTGTGCGGGCGACCCGGCCGGGGGAAGAGCGGCGGTTAGCGCCGACACGCGTGAGGCGCCCGCGGGCCGCCGACTAGCATCAACCGGAGTCGTCCTCGTCACTTGCCCCAGAAGGAGCCGATCGTGTCGCATCCGCCGTCAGCCGCCGCCGTCCCCGCCGAGCGCGTGGTGGTCCCGGCGGGCACCACGGCGGGAGCCGCGATCCGTGAGGCCGGGCTGCCGACCAAGGGCCCCGACACGATCGTGGTCGTGCGCGACGCCGAGGGCAAGCTGCGCGACCTGGCGTGGGCCCCGGAGGCCGACGCCGAGGTGGAGCCGGTCGCCGCGAACACCGAAGACGGCCGCAGCGTGATCCGCCACTCGGCCGCCCACGTGCTGGCCCAGGCCGTGCAGCAGGAGTTCCCCGACGCGAAGCTCGGGATCGGGCCGCCGGTCAAGGACGGCTTCTACTACGACTTCGCCGTGGACAAGCCCTTCACGCCCGAAGACCTGCAGGCGCTGGAGAAGCGCATGAAGCAGATCGTGAAGGGCGCTCAGCAGTTCTCGCGCCGCGTGTTCGACTCCGTCGACGAGGCGAAGAAGGAGCTGGCGAACGAGCCGTTCAAGCTCGAGCTGGTCGACCTCAAGTCCGAAGTGGACACCGACGAGGTGATGGAGGTCGGTGGCGGCGAGCTGACGATCTACGACAACCTCGACCCGCGCACCAAGGAGCGCGTGTGGAGCGACCTCTGCCGCGGCCCGCACGTGCCCACCACCAAGTTCATCCCCGCGTTCAAGCTCACCCGCGTGGCCGCGGCCTACTGGCGCGGCAGCGAGAAGAACCCGCAGCTGCAGCGGATCTACGGCACGGCGTGGGAATCGGGCGAGGCGCAGGACGCCTACCTGGAGCGCATCGCCGAAGCCGAGCGTCGCGACCACCGCCGCCTCGGCGCCGAGCTCGACCTGTTCTCCTTCCCCGAGGAGATCGGCTCCGGGCTGCCGGTGTTCCACCCCAAGGGCGGCATCATCCGCCGCGAGATGGAGAACTACTCGCGCCGCCGCCACGAGGAGGCCGGCTACGAGTTCGTGAACTCGCCGCACATCTCCAAGGGCGAGCTGTTCCACACCTCGGGTCACCTGCCCTACTACGCCGACACGATGTTCCCGCCGGTCAAGTTCGAGGACGAGGACTACTACCTCAAGGCCATGAACTGCCCGATGCACAACCTGATCTTCCGCTCGCGCGGGCGGTCCTACCGGGAGCTGCCGCTGCGGCTGTTCGAGTTCGGCACCGTGTACCGCTACGAGAAGTCGGGTGTGGTCCACGGCCTCACCCGCGTGCGCGGCCTGACGATGGACGACTCGCACATCTACTGCACCAAGGAGCAGATGCCGGGCGAGCTGCGGTCGCTGCTCAAGTTCGTGCTCGACCTGCTGGCCGACTACGGGCTGTCGGACTTCTACCTCGAGCTGTCCACCCGCGGTGACTCCGAGAAGTTCATCGGCGAGGACTGGGAGTGGGAGGAGGCCACCGAGACGCTGCGCCAGGCCGCCATCGACTCCGGCCTCGAGCTCGTGCCCGACCCGGGCGGCGCCGCGTTCTACGGACCGAAGATCTCCGTGCAGGCCAAGGACGCCATCGGCCGCACCTGGCAGATGTCCACGATCCAGCTGGACTTCAACCAGAACAAGCGCTTCAACCTCGAGTACACCGCCTCCGACGGCTCGCGCCAGCGCCCGGTGATGATCCACCGCGCGCTGTTCGGCTCGATCGAGCGGTTCTTCGGCGTGCTGACCGAGCACTACGCGGGCGCGTTCCCGGCGTGGCTCTCGCCGGTGCAGGTCGTGGGCATCCCGATCACCGCCGACCAGGTCGAGTTCCTCCGGAATGTCGAGAAGGCGTTGCGCGCCAAGGGGATCCGCGCCGAGGTCGACGCGAGCGACGACCGCATGCAGAAGAAGATCCGCACCCACACCACGCAGAAGGTGCCGTTCCTGCTCCTGGCGGGCGCGAAGGACGCCGAGGCGGGCGCGGTGTCGTTCCGCTTCCGCGACGGCGGCCAGATCAACGGCGTGTCCGTGGACACCGCCGTCGACGCCATCGCCGAGTGGGTGGCCGGCCGCGAGAACGCCTCGCCGAGCGCGGAGGCCGTGGAGAAGATCCTGCGGTGAGCGACCCGGACGGTCCCGAGATCGTCGAGCAGGACGGTGTGGGGGTCCCGGACGCGTTGCAGCGCCTGTGGACCCCGCACCGGATGGCCTACATCAAGGGGCAGGAGAAGCCGGACGACGACGAGCCGGACGGCTGCCCGTTCTGCCGCATCCCGAGCCTCGACGACGAGATGGCGCTGATCCTGGCGCGGGGCGCGACGGTGTACGCGGTGCTGAACCTGTACCCGTACAACCCCGGCCACCTCATGGTGGTGCCCTACCGCCACGTGGCCGACTACACCGACCTCACCGTCGACGAGACGCGCGAGCTGGCCGAGTTCACGCAGCACGCCATGCGCGTGGTCCGCGAGGTCTCGGCGGCGCACGGGTTCAACATCGGCATGAACCAGGGCGTGATCGCCGGCGCGGGCATCGCGGCGCACCTGCACCAGCACCTCGTACCGCGCTGGGGCGGCGACGCCAACTTCATGCCGGTGATCGGCCACACGAAGGTGCTGCCGCAACTGCTCGGCGAGACGCGCAAACTCCTGGCGGACGCGTGGTGAAGCCCACGGGACGCGGGAGTGTACCGACGCGGTAATTGAGCCCTCAATCAGGGGTAGCATGGGGGTATGTCCGAACCTCGCTGGCTTTCCGAAGACGAGCAGCACGTGTGGCGTGACTTCTCCCAGGCCACCGCACTGCTGCAAGCGCACCTCGAGGCCCAGCTGCAACACGACTCGGGCATGCCCCACACGTACTACGAGGTCCTGGTGTCCCTGTCGGAGGCCGAGGGGCGCCGGCTGCGGATGAGCGAGCTCGCCGATGCCCGCGGTTCCTCGCGCAGCCGGCTGTCCCACGCCGTCGCGCGGCTCGAGGCCAAGGGCTGGGTGCGGCGCGAGTCGTGTCCCACCGACAAGCGCGGCGCGTGGGCGGTGCTCACCGACGCCGGGTTCACGGCGCTCGAAACCGCTGCTCCCGGCCACGTCGAGGCCGTCCGCACGAGCCTGTTCGACCCCCTGACGCTCGCGCAGGTGGCGCAGCTGGGCGAGATCAGCGCGGCGATCCTCGACGGTCTGCGGCCGCGCTGCGCGGCCGCGATCGCCGCCGCGCAGGAGAGCGATTTCGTGGCCCCGGTCGTCGAACTGCCGAAATCAGGCTGATCGCCCGGCGGGTCGCGGGGCGGGACTGCGGTCCCGCGGGGACACCTCGATAGGCTTTCGTGGCCCACCCGCCCCCGAGCCAGGTGCACCAGACGACGAGATGCTCAACATTTTCGCCCGTGCCTCAGTCTCCCGCGTCACCGATCCGATCGGCCGGACGCTGGTTCGCGCTGGACTGACCCCCAACGCGATGACCGTGATCGGCACCGCGGGTGCCGTGGCGTGCGCGCTGGTCTTCTTCCCGCAGGGGCTCCTGTTGTGGGGAACCTTCACCGTGTGGGGGTTCGCCATGCTGGACCTTCTCGACGGTGCCATGGCCAGGGCCCGCGGTTACGGCACGCCGTTCGGCGCCGTCCTCGACGCCACCTGCGACCGGCTGGTCGACGGCGCGCTGTTCGCCGCCATCGCCTGGTGGTGCTTCGTGGTCGACCACAACAATCGGGCGGCCGCGGCCGCCCTCATCTGCCTCGTGCTGGCCCAGGTCATCTCCTACGTGAAGGCCCGCGCCGACGCCTCGGGTCTCGAAGCCGACGGTGGGCTCGTCGAGCGGGCCGAACGGCTGATCATCGCGCTCGTCGGCACCGGCCTGCACGGTCTCGGTGTGCCCTACACCGTGGAGATCACGCTCTGGCTGCTCGCCGTGCTGTCGGTGATCACGCTGCTGCAACGCGGCGCCGCCGTCGCGAAGGCCGCGCGCGCGGTCGCGGACAAGGCAGCGGCGGACACAGCGGCGGTGGACACCGCAACGGCGGACACAGCGGCGGTGGACACCGCAACGGCGGACACAGCGGCGGTGGACACCGCAACGGCGGACACAGCGGCGGCCGGCAACGCGTCCCAGAACTCCGAGCAGCCCGTCCCGGCACCGGCCGAGCAGGCCGCGTCCGGCGACGTGCAGGCGGGCGGGGCGCAGCCGTGAGCGCGCTGTCCCAGCGGCTCGGCGAGTTCGGCTACGCGGCGGGCTGGCAGCTCGCCCGCCGGATGCCCGAGCCGATGGGGACGGCGGTGTTCACCCTCGGCGCCGACGTCGCGACCCGCCGCGGCGGCGGCGGGGTGCGGCAGCTGCGAGCGAACCTCGCGCGAGTGGTGCCGCAGGCCGACGAGACGGAGCTCGACGAGCTCGTCCGCCGGGCGATGCGCTCGTACGCGCGCTACTGGTACGAGTCGTTCCGGCTGCCCTCGATGGACCGGGCCGAGGTGATCGCCAAGGTCGACGCCGCGATCACGGGCGTCGAGAACATCGACGCTGCGCTCGCCGAGGGCAACGGCGCGGTGATCTCGCTGCCGCACAGCGGCAACTGGGACGCGATCGGGGTGTGGCTGGCCGACCGCCTCGGCGGCTTCACCACGGTCGTCGAGCGACTGAAGCCCGAGTCGCTGTTCCGCCGGTTCGTGGAGTTCCGCGAGTCGCTCGGCTTCGAGATCGTGCCGCTCACCGGCGACAGCGCGGCGATGCGCCTACTGCTGAAACGGCTGCGGGAGAACAAGGTCGTGTGCCTCGTCGGCGACCGCGACCTCACCACGAGCGGCATTCCGGTGCGCTTCTTCGGCGAGCGCACGCGCATGCCCGCGGGTCCGGCGCGCCTCGCGGCCACCACCGGGGCCGCGCTGCTGCCCGTCGGCTCGTGGTTCAGCGAGGACGGCTGGCAGGTGCGGGTGCACCCGCGCATCCGCGTCACCGCCCGGGCCGAGGTACCCGCGGCCACGCAGGCGCTGGCCGACGCGTTCGCCGGGGACATCGCGGCGCACCCGGCCGACTGGCACATGCTGCAGAAGATCTGGCTCGCCGACCTCGAGGCCGGCGAGCTCGCCAGCCTCGAGGAAGTGGGCTGACGCCGTGGCGGCCGGGCTGAAGATCGGCATCGTGTGCCCCTACTCGTTCGACGTGCCGGGCGGGGTGCAGGGGCACGTGATCGACCTCGCGCGGGCGCTCATCGAACGCGGGCACCACGTGTCCGTGCTGGCGCCGGCCGACGAGGACGCCGTGCTGCCCGATTTCGTGCACCCGGCGGGCAAGGCGCTCGGCATCCCGTACAACGGCTCGGTCGCCCGGCTGCAGTTCGGCCCCGTGTCGTACGCGCGTGTGCGGCGCTGGATCCGCGACAACGGCTTCGACGTGTTGCACCTGCACGAACCCGCGGCGCCGAGCCTGTCGCTGCTGGCGCTGAAGGTCGCCGACGGCCCGATCGTGGCCACCTTCCACACGGCGACCACGCGCTCGCGCACGCTGGCCGCGTTCCAGCCCGTGCTGCGGCCGCTGCTGGAGAAGATCACCGCGCGCATCGCCGTGTCGGCCCTGGCCCGCCGCGTGCAGGTCGAGCACGCCGGCGGTGACGCGGTGGAGATCCCGAACGGCGTCGACGCCGAGTTCTTCGCCCGCGCCACTCCGCTCGACGGGTATCCGCGCGCGGGCGGCACGATCGGGTTCGTCGGCCGGTTCACCGAACCCCGCAAGGGCATGGCTGTGCTGCTGGAGGCGGCGCGCCGGCTGCTGCCGGAGTTCGAGGAGCTGCGGCTGCTCGTGGTCGGCCGCGGCGATCCCGACCAGCTGCGGCGCATGGCCGGCGAACAGCTGTGGCCGCACGTCGAGCTGCTCGGCCAGGTCGACGACGCCACGAAGGCCCGCGCGCTGCGCAGCGTCGACGTGTACTGCGCGCCGAACACCGGCGGTGAGAGCTTCGGCATGATCCTCACCGAGGCGATGGCCGCGGGCACGCCGGTGCTGGCCAGCGGCCTCGACTCGTTCCGCCGCGTGCTCGACGACGGCAAGGCCGGGCTGCTCACCGCGACCGGTGACGCGAGCGCGCTCGCCGACGCGCTGCGCGAGCTGCTCGGCGATCCGGCGCGGCGCGCGTCGCTGGCCGCGGCGGCGGGGGAGCGCGTGACGGCTTACGACTGGTCGGTGGTCGTCACGCAGGTGCTGCGCGTGTACGAGACCGCGATCGCCGCCGACCCGAGGCTGGTCGTCGCGGGGGAGCGGGAGCTCGCGCGATGAGCTGGCTCGCGTGGCTGATCCCCGTGCTGGCCGCGATCGTGGTGCTGGGTGGGCTGTTCCTCGTCGCGACGGCCAACCGGCTCGACCGCCTTCACATCCGCATGGACGCGGGCTGGGCCGCCCTCGACGCGGCACTGGCGCGGCGCGCGGTGGTCGCGCGGGCCGTGGCGGCTCTGCTCGACGGCACCGGACCCGGCCTGCACGCCGCCGCCGAGCGGGCCGAACGCGCGGCCCGCGGCGAGCGGGAAGCCGACGAAAACGAGCTGACGCTGCTGCTCGGGCGCATCGACCGCACGGCGCTGCCGCCCGCGCTGGCCGAGGAGCTCACCGATGCGGAGCACCGGGTGGTCATCGCGCGGCGCGTGCACAACGACGCCGTGCGCGACACCCTCGCGTTGCGGCGCCGCCGGAAAGTCCGGTACTTCCGGCTGGCCGGCACCGCGCCGCTGCCGGAGTACTTCGAGTTCGCCGAACCCGACGTCTGAGCAACAGCGTCCGACGAGCGCTGTCCGAGGAACGCAGTCCGAGAAACGCAGTCCGAGAAACGCTGTCCGAGCGGCAGTGTCAGCGCGGCACTGTTCGAGCGGTGCCGCGGTGGCAGACTGGGCGCATGACCGTCGAACCGGATGCCTGCGCCGTCGCCCACGGCGCGCCCGAAACGGACCCCGACACCCGGACCCTGGTGGCGGTGTTCGCGTCGCCGGTGGCCCGGTACCTGCTGAGCTACGCGGCGGACCTGGGCTACCACACCGTGCTGTTCGAGCCCGACGCCGCGCGCGCCACCGACGTGGTGACGGCGTGCGACATCCGCACCACGATGCCGGCGCTCGACAAGACCGCCGACGTCGTGGTGACCGACCACCACCGCGCCGAGCTGGGCCCGGTCCTGCGCGACGCGCTCGCCGGCGAGACCCGGTGGGTCGGCGTGCTCGGCAATCCTCGGCACGAGGGCCCGCACGTCGCGGCGCTGACGGCCCTCGGCGTGGCGGAGCCGGACATCGCGCGGGTGCACCGCCCGGTCGGGCTGAACATCGGGTCGCGCAGGCCGGCCGAGATCGCCATCGCCGTCCTCGCGGGTCTGCTCGCGGACCGCAACGGCAAACCCGGCGGCTTCGAGTTCTGATCACCGGGCCGCGGCGGCTCCTTCCGGCAGCGGCTCGAACCGGGCGTGGGCGCGGGTGAACGTCGCCGTGCCCGACGTGAGCGAACGCAGATCGATGGCGTAGCGCAGCAGCTCCGCCGCCGGCACCTCGGCGTTCACGACCGTCCGCCCGCCCGCGCCGGACTCGGTGCCGAGCACCCGCCCGCGCCGCGACGACAGGTCGCCGAGCACCGTGCCCAGGTGCTCGTCCGGCACGGTGATCGCGACCGTGTCGAGGGGTTCGAGCAACGTCAGGCGACCGGCGGCCGCGGCTTCCCGCAGCGCGAGGGCGCCGGCGGTCTGGAACGCGGCGTCGGAGGAGTCGACGCTGTGGGCTTTGCCGTCGACCAGGGTCACCCGGACGTCGACGACGGGGTGCCCGTCCACGAGCCCGCGCTGCAGCTGGGCCCGCACGCCCTTCTCGACGCTCGGGATGAACTGGTGCGGCACCGAGCCGCCCACGACCTTGTCCACGAACTCGAACCCGCCGCCACGCGGCAGCGGTTCGACTTCGAGGTCGCACACGGCGAACTGGCCGTGGCCACCGGACTGCTTCACGTGCCGGCCGTGGCCGCGCGAGGGTTTGCCGAAGGTGGAGCGCAGGCTGATGCGCACGGGTTCGGTGTCCACGTCGGCGCCGCCCGCGCGCAACCGCGAGAGGACAACGTCGGCGTGGGCCTCGCCCATGCACCAGAGCACGAGCTGGCCGGTCTCGGCGTTGCGGTCGAGCCGCAGCGTCGGGTCACCGGCGACGAGGCGGGACAGGTTGCGCGACAACGTGTCCTCGTCGCTGCGGGTCTTCGCGATGATCGCGACGGGCAGCAGCGGTTCGGGCATGCGCCACGGCTTCATCACCAGCGGGTCGTCCGGCGACGACACGGTGTCGCCCGTTTCGGCCGAGCCGACCTTGGTCAGGGCGCACAGGTCGCCCGCGACGCAGTACGGGACCTCGCGCAGCGCCGAGCCGAGCGGTGAGTACAGGTGGGCCACGCGTTCGTCGGCATCGTGGTCTTCGTGCCCGCGCTCGGCGAGGCCGTGCCCGGACACGTGCACCGCGTTCTCCGGCCGCAGCGTCCCCGAGAACACCCGGACGAGCGACACCCGGCCGACGTAGGAGTCGACGGCCGTGCGCACGACCTCCGCGGCCAGCGGTCCGGCCGGGTCGGCCGTGATGTCGCCGTGGGGGCCGCCGTCGGGCGTCGTGACCCCCGGCGGCGTGTGTTCGAGCGGCGACGGGAACGCGCGCACGATCCCGTCGAGCACCTCCGCGAGCCCGATGCCGCTGGTGGCGCACACGGGGATGACGGGGTGGAACGACCCTCGGGCGACGGCCGTCTCCAGGTCCGCGATGAGGGTGTTCTCGGAGATGTCCTCGCCGCCGAGGTAGCGCTCCATGAGCGTCTCGTCCTCGCTCTCGGCGATGATGCCCTCGATGAGCTCGTTGCGGGCCTCGTCCAGCCCGGCGAGGTCGGCGGGATCGGGCTCCCCGACCCGTGGCGGGTAGCCGGCGGAGTAGTCGAAGTAGCGCTGGGTGATCAACCCGACGAGCCCGTCGCGGGCCGGCAGGTACAGCGGCAGCACCCCGGCACCGAACGCGGCCTGGCACGCGGCGATCTCGGCGAGCGCGTCGGCCCGGTGGTGGTCGAGGCGGGAGACGACCACGGCCCGCGGCATCCCGACGGAGGCGCACTCCTCCCACACGGCGACCGTCGCGGCGTCGACGCCCTCGGCCGCGCAGACCACGAACAGCGCGGCGTCGGCCGCCCGCAGCCCGGCGCGCAGCTCGCCGACGAAATCGGCGTAACCCGGGGTGTCGATGAGGTTGATCTTGTGGCCTTGATGAAGCACCGGTGCCACCGACAGCCCGACGGACCGCTGCTGCCGCACGGCCGCGGGGTCGTGGTCGCACACCGTGGTGCCCTCGACGACCGACCCGGCGCGCGGCACGGTGCCCGACGCCGCGAGCAACGCCTCGGTCAGCGTGGTCTTCCCGGATCCCGAGGGCCCCACCAACACGACGTTGCGCACCTTGGCGGGGTCGGCCACAGCGACGGCGGCCCCGGTGTCGGTACTCCTGCTCTGCTTGTCGGCCATGGCGACTCCTCGGCGAACGGCTGGTGTACGCGGTGTGTCCTCGATCACACACCCGCTACCCTGCGCAGGGCAAGGCAAGGCCGGGGATTGCTCCGGGGGTGGCTGTGTGTGAGGATGCGGCGCCGCAGCCGCTGTGATCACTCGTCCGGGTTGTGGACAAGTGGCCTTCCGTTGCTACTTGCCAGTCTATTTGTCGGGGGTGGCCGATAGAATGGACTCGGGGACGCCCCCTCGGGAGGGCGGGGGTCTGTCCCGGCGCGGCCCAAGGCGACCAAGAGCGGGTTCGGCGTGTGGCCCCGGACGGGCTGCGGCACCAGGGCACTCACGGCCGCCGAATACGGGGGCGAATTCGCGAGCTCGGGTCGCAATTCGGCACGAACAGGTATCTCACCCGCCTCGATCCGGAAAATGCCCCGACCGGCGGTTGCCTGCATTATCGCGCGAGCCTGCCCCGGTCGCGCGCCCTCGTCCGGCGCCACTACCCGGGCGGTGTGTTCGCCTTCTCCCAAGGAGTAACCCGGCCTGACTGTCCACAACGGATTGTTCTACACTTCTCCGATTCCCGTTTTCCGAGAGGCGGAGGATCGTGCTGGAACTGGCCTGGTCGGCGGACGAACTCGCGCGAACGAGGCTCGCGTTTTCCCCGTTGTGGGAAATCGTGGCGAGCGTCCGGGTTCTGGCACGGCCGGGGGACCACGCGCTGCACCTGCCGTGGGTGCGCAGGGCGTCGGGGGCGCTGGCCGACGCGGGCATCGACGTCACGCCGCTCGCCGATCTCGTCGCCGGGCGGTCGGTGCCGCGGTTCCTCACCCCGGCGCCGGCCTCGCCGGTGCCGCAGCTGGCCGACGAGCTCGCCGACCTGCGTGACGTCGCGCCGCGCGCGGTGCGGCGCGAGCTGGAGACGATGGATCCGCCGCGCTCGGCCGCGCTGACCCGCCTGCACCGCGACCCGGAGGCGGGGCTCGATCGGCTCGCAGCGCTCATGGAGCGGTACTGGGCGGTGGCGCTCGCCCCGGCGTGGCCGCGAATGCGCGCCCTGCTCGAAGGCGATGTGCTGCACCGCTCGCGCCTGCTCGCCGCCGGCTCGGCCGAGGACCTGTTCCACGACCTGGCCCCCGCCGTCCACTGGGCCGACGGCACGCTGATCGTCGCTCAGCGGCACGTGCCCGCCACGGGTTCGCCGCACAGCCACGGGCTCGTGCTGGCGCCCTCGGTGTTCGTGTGGCCGCGCGTCGTCTCGCGCACGCACGCGGGCCGCCAGCCCGTGCTGCGCTACCCGGCGCGCGGCATCGCGGGTCTCTGGGAAACCGGGGGCACCTCGTCGTCGAGTGCCCTGCGCGGGGTGCTCGGACGCAGCCGCAGCACGCTCGTGACCTCGCTGAGCACACCCGCGGACGTCGTCGAGCTGGCGCGCCGCACGGGCCTGAAGCAGAGCGTCGTCGCGAAGCACCTCCAGCTGCTGCGCACCGCCGGCCTGGTCAGCACGGCACCCGACGGCGTCCATTCGCGCACCCTCGCCGCCGACGCGCTCGTGAGTGCAGCGGACGACGACTGAGACCGCGAACCGGCAGGTGATCCGGACCCCGGCCAGGCGTCAACTCGAGGAACCTCACCGCGTCGCCGCGGATGACTGAATCTCAGGAGTACTCGGAGATCTCCACCCCGAACGTGCCGGGTTCCAGCGCCTCGAACAGGTGCGGCACATCCCCGGGGTAGGAGATGTAGTCGCCGGGCAGCAGCTCGACCGGGTCGTCGGTCACGCCGACGCGGGCCCGCCCGGCGCAGATCACGATGTGCTCGACCACGCCGTTCATGTGCGGGTCCGACCTGCGCGGAGTGCCCGGCTCGGCGCGGATAACGTACACGTCCCGGCGCGCCGAGGGCGGGCACGCGGACAGCAGCGTGCACGCGTAGTCGGCGTGCTCGGCGAACACGGTCGGCCCCTTGCCCGCGCGGATCACGCGGACCTGGGGCCGATCGGGTTCCACGAGCCGGGAGAACGGCACGTCGAGGGCCACGCCCAGCGCCCACAACGTCTCCACGCTCGGGTTGCCCGCGCCCGACTCCAGCTGCGAAAGCGTGGATTTCGCCAGGCCCGCTCGCCGCGCGACCTCGGTCAGCGACAGGCCCGCACGGGTGCGCTCACGGCGCAGCGACGCGGCGATGATCTCCAGCGGGGCACCGCCGGTGTCCTGCGACATGTGTGTTCGCTCCATCAGTCTTCGCGTTCGTCTTGACGAACACCCGGTCCTGTGTTCAGCATAGGGCACTATGCGTTCGATTTGGCGAACACTCGACCGGGACCTGACCCGGGACATCGCGCTCGTCTGCCTGGCCGACGGGCTCGTGGGCGTGTCCTACGGCGCCATCGCGGTGAGCTCGGGCTTCCCGCTGTGGGCGCCCATGCTGCTGTCGCTGCTGGTCTTCGCCGGCGCGTCGCAGTTCATGCTGGTGGGCATCATCGCGGGCGGCGGCAACCCGTTCGCCGCCGTGGTCGCGGGCCTGCTGGTCAACGCGCGGCACCTGCCGTTCGGCTTCGCGGTGGGCGACGTCTTCGGCTCGCGGTGGGCCGGCCGGATCGCGGGCAGCCACCTGATGATCGACGAGTCGGTGGCCTTCGCCATGGCCCAGCGGGACACCAGGCGCCGCCGCGCGGCCTACTGGGCCTGCGGCACCGGGCTGTTCGTGTGCTGGAACGCCGGGGTCGTCCTCGGCGCCTTCGCCGGCACCGCGATCAGCGACACCGCCGCGTTCGGTCTAGACGCCGCGTTCCCCGCCGTGCTGCTGGCCCTGGTGCTGCCGGCGCTGCGCGAGAAGGCGAGCCGGCTGCCCGTGGCGGTGGGTGTGGTGGTCGCGCTGGTGGCCACCCCGTTCCTGCCCGCGGGCCTGCCCGTGCTGCTGGCGCTGGCGGGGGTGCTCGTCGGCGTCGCCGCCAAGGAGCCGAAGACATGGGCAGGAGCGAGCTGATGGACGGCGTCGAACTGCTGGTCGCCACTGCGGTGCTCGCGGTGGGCACGTTCGCCTTCCGCCTCGCCGGCCCGGTGCTGCGCACGCGCGTGCGCCTCTCCCCGCGCGCCCAGCGGCTCATGGCACTGTCCGCGATCGTGCTGCTGGCCGCACTGGTGGCCACGAGCGCGCTGACGGAGGGCCACGCGTTCGCCGGCTTCGCGCGGCCGGCCGGCGTGCTGGTCGGGGGTGTGCTGGCGTGGCGGAAGGCGCCGTTCGTGGCCGTGGTCGTGGCCGCCGCGGCGACGGCGGCACTACTGCGCCTGGCCGGGGTGCCCTGACGCTCCTGAACCGAGAAGCCCCCGTGGACCGGCTTGGGTTCAATGGGTCGTTGCAGCACCCGAGTTGAGGGGTTGCGGTGGACTTCGAGATCCGGCGGGACCGGAGGCCGCAGGGCCGGAGGAAGTTGTCCCGGGAGCGGGATCATTGCCTTGCTCTGGTGGAGGAGGGGATGAGTAACGGTCACGTGTGCCGTGTGGTGGGGGTGAACCCGCGGACGGGGCGTGAGGGGCGTAACGGGCGGCCGGAAGGTCGTGTGAAGAGGGCTCGTCCACCAGCGCGGATGTCGTCGGGGGAGGAGCCCTCGGCTCGTTATCTGAGCGAGGACGAGCGGATCATGATCGTCTCAGATCCGCACCCTGGTCGAACATGCGACCCGCTACGTTCTGCTCGTTCATCTGCCCGGCGACCGGACCGCCGAGACCGTTCGCGACGCCCTGGCCGCCACCATGGCCAGGTTGCCGGCGGAGTTGAAGCGATCACTGACCTGGGACCAAGGCTCGGAAATGGGGCTGCACCACCAGTTCTCCCCGGCGGTTGACCTGCCGGTCCACTTTGCGATCCACACTCGCCCTGGCAGCGCGGTTCGAACGAGAAGCATCAACGGCCTGCTCCGCCAGCACTTTCCCCAAGGGACCGACCTGTCGGTCCGCAGCGCCGAGCGCCTCGCGGAGATCGCCGCCGGGCTCAACGGCCGACCACGCAAAACGCTCGGCTGGGACAACCCAGCCGAGCGTCTCGCTAAGCTCCTCACGCCAGCCAGTTGATCAATCTGTGCTGCAACAACCCTTGAACCCGCCAGGCGTCCACGGGGGCTTCTCGGTCGATCGGAGTGGTTTACCAGCCGCGCTCGGCGAGGCGGTGCGGTTCCGGCAGCTCCTCCACGTTGATGCCCACCATGGCCTCGCCCAGGCCACGCGAGATCTTGGCCAGCATCTCCGGGTCGTCGTGGAAGGTGGTGGCCTTCACGATGGCCTCGGCGCGCTGCGCGGGGTTGCCGGACTTGAAGATGCCCGAGCCGACGAACACGCCCTCGGCGCCGAGCTGCATCATCATCGCCGCGTCGGCCGGGGTGGCGATGCCGCCGGCGGTGAAGAGCACCACCGGGAGCTTGCCGGCCTCGGCGACCTCCTTGACCAGCTCGTACGGCGCCTGCAGCTCCTTCGCGGCCACGAACAGCTCGTCCTCGGGCAGCGACTGCAGCCGGCGGATCTCGCCGCGGATCTTGCGCATGTGGGTGGTGGCGTTGGAGACGTCGCCGGTGCCGGCCTCGCCCTTCGAGCGGATCATGGCCGCGCCCTCGGTGATGCGGCGCAGCGCCTCGCCGAGGTTGGTCGCACCGCAGACGAAAGGCACGGTGAACGCCCACTTGTCGATGTGGTTCGCGTAGTCGGCGGGCGTGAGCACCTCGGACTCGTCGATGTAGTCGACGCCGAGGGCCTGCAGCACCTGGGCCTCCACGAAGTGGCCGATGCGGGCCTTCGCCATGACCGGGATCGACACGGCCTCGATGATGCCGTCGATCAGGTCCGGGTCGCTCATGCGCGCCACGCCGCCCTGGGCGCGGATGTCGGCGGGCACGCGCTCGAGCGCCATGACCGCGACCGCGCCGGCGTCCTCGGCGATCTTCGCCTGCTCGGCGGTGACCACGTCCATGATCACGCCGCCCTTGAGCATCTCCGCCATGCCGCGCTTGACCTTGGCGGTGCCGGTGACGGACTGGGGTTCGGGGGTGGTCTGCTGCTCGGACACCTCGGGGCCTTTCTCGGGGACGAAACTCCTGCGGTTTCGAGCGTAGGGGTCCGGTGGACCGGTGAACCAGGCCAGTGGCCGGGTATCTCGGCAGTCCACTTTCGCGGTGGCCACCACCTGCGGATCCCGGCCGCGTGGTGCGGTGTCATGCCGGTCACGTCGGCGCGGACGAGTGCTGACCTGCGCCGGGGCCGCCGGGGTATCCTGGAGGTGCGGGTGGGGACCGTCGCGGAGCCGGAGGCGTTCAGCTCCGCTCGCGGGTGCCGTGGCCGTCGGAAAGATTCCCCTCGAGGTGGCCACTCGGCGCAGATTCGGGAAGGCCATTCGGCGGTCGTGCGGCCCGTCGGCCGATCCGGCCCCTCGAGTGGGTGACAGCCGGGCGCGCGCCCGCTGACCTGGCCGGAAGGCCTGTGGCGCGTCCCCCTAAGCTGAACGGAACGTTTTCGGGAGGTCGGGTGGCGACAGCTTCGGGAGCACGGCCGACGGTCGGCGTGCTCGCCCTGCAGGGCGCCGTGCGCGAGCACGTCGCGATGCTGGAACGCGCGGGCGCGCACGCCGTGCCCGTGCGCCGCGAGTCGGAGCTGTCCGAAGTGGACGGCCTGGTGCTCCCCGGCGGGGAGTCCACCACCATGTCGCGGCTGCTGGAGAGCTTCGAGCTGCTCGAACCGCTGCGCGCGCGGATCGCGGACGGGATGCCCGCGTTCGGCTCGTGCGCCGGGTTGATCCTGCTCGCGCGCCAGGCGCTCGACGGGCGTCCGGACCAGCAGCAGCTCGGCGGGCTCGACGTGGTGGTGCGGCGCAACGCGTTCGGTCGGCAGGTCGACTCGTTCGAGGTGGACCTCGACTTCGCCGGGGTCGAGGGCGGGCCCGTGCACGCGGTCTTCATCCGGGCCCCCTGGGTCGAGAAGGCGGGCGACGGGGTCGAGGTGCTGGCCACCGTGCCGGCGGCGCTCGTCCCCGAAGATCCCGCGGCCGGCCCGCCCGAGGCTAGGATCGTCGCGGTCCGGCAGGGGTCGGTGCTGGCCACCGCGTTCCACCCGGAGATCACCGGGGACGAGCGCGTGCACCGGATGTTCGTCGAGCTCGTGCGAGAAGCCTGAGCAGGGATTGCGGCGTGCGCGCGACGCGGGTCGCGGGCACGCGGAACAAATGGAGGAAAGATGAGCGGCCACTCCAAGTGGGCCACGACGAAGCACAAGAAGGCCAACCTCGACGCGAAGCGTGGCAAGCTCTTCGCCCGGCTGATCAAGAACATCGAGGTGGCCGCCCGGACCGGCACCGGCGGTGGGGACCCCGACGGCAACCCCACGCTCTACGACGCCATCCAGAAGGCGAAGAAGAACTCGGTCCCGCAGGACAACATCGAGCGCGCGCGCAAGCGCGGCGCCGGCGAAGAGGCCGGTGGCGCCGACTGGCAGAACATCACGTACGAGGGCTACGGGCCCAACGGCGTCGCGGTGCTCATCGAGTGCCTCACGGACAACAAAAACCGTGCCGCCATGGAGGTCCGGACCGCGCTCACGCGCAACAACGGCTCGCTGGCCGACCCGGGCTCCGTCGCCTACATGTTCAACCGCAAGGGCGTCGTGATCATGCCGAAGGGCGACACGACCGAGGACGACGTGCTCATGGCCGTGCTCGACGCGGGCGCCGAGGAGGTCAACGACCTCGACGAGAGCTTCGAGATCGTCTCCGAGGGCGGCGACCTGGTGCCGGTGCGCAAGGCGCTGCAGGAGGCCGGGTTCGAGTACGAGTCGGCGGAGCTCACGTTCCTGCCCACCGTCTCGGTGCCGCTGGACGTCGACGGCGCGAAGAAGGTCTTCAAGCTGATCGACGCCCTCGAGGACTGCGACGACGTGCAGAATGTCTATGCCAACTTCGATGTCTCCGACGAGGTCATGGCGTCGGTGGACTGATCGGGGTGTGGCGTGGAATGTCTACGCACTGCGTCGGATTCCATGTCTCCGATGAGGTCATGGCGTCGGTGGACTGACGGCGGTGAGCGGCGGACTTCCCGTCGTGGCAAGGAATTCGGCGGCACACGCAGAGTAGAGCGTGCCGGCGAACGGCCCCGGTCGAGTGCGGAGGAGTCCGCGTCCGGCCGGGGCCGTTTCCGTGCCGATCAGCGGAGCGTAGCCGGAATCCTTGCTGTGCCGCGGAAAATTGCCCCGCGCCGGTACTGGGCTCAGCCCGGCGCTTCCGGCACAATGGCCGCCGTGACGACCTCAGCCCTCACCGCCGAAGAGCAACGCCTGATCGACTGGATCGAGTCCCAGGCGAAGGAACGGGGCAACGCGGTCATCGCGGTCCCGCAGGACGAGCAGGGCGCCAACTTCTGCTTCACCGCCTGCGCGTGGGCGCTGCACAACGTGCCGGAGGCCGTCGTCGTCGGCCTGCCCGGCGACATGGGCCCGATCCTGCTCGACGCGTACGTCGACCGCGCGGCCAACGGCGAGATCTTCGAGGTCGGCAAGCGTTACGACGACTTCTTCCAGGGCGGCGCCATCGTCTTCGAACGCGTGGCGAAGGGGCACTA
Organism: Amycolatopsis sp. NPDC004368; assembly: GCF_053602515.1. Lineage (NCBI taxonomy): Bacteria > Bacillati > Actinomycetota > Actinomycetes > Pseudonocardiales > Pseudonocardiaceae > Amycolatopsis > Amycolatopsis sp. NPDC004368. The sequence goes on from NZ_JBSGDT010000054.1 coordinate 22,336, forward strand.
CCCCGAGTACTTCGGCTCGGCGTTCCTCGTCTACCCCGACGGCGACTTCCCGGCGCTGCAGCTGATCGTCTCCACGGCCGACGGGCAGTTCCCCTGGCAGGACACCGCTCCCGACGGCTTCGCCGACTGGCAGCCCGTGCTCACCGAAAGCGGTGCGCCGGAGAGCTGGACCCCGGGCGTCGACGGCCCCTGACCCGGGTCACCACGGCAGGGTGCGCAGGTCCGCCGCCGCGGCGGGGAACCGCTTCGCGAGCGTGGCGGCGTCGGCGAACTCCACGCACTCGTCGGTGTAGGGCGGCACGACCACGGTGCCGAGCAGGCACCACTCGCCCAGCGGCACCGTCGCCTGCCAGGTGCCCGCCGGCACCACGACCTGCGGCCGCTGGCCGGTGGCGACGTCGGTGCCCAGCACCGGCCGCGTGATGCTGCCGTGGGGGTGCAGGAGCAGCATGCGCGCGGGCGCCCCGGCGTGGTGCACGAACACCTCCACGCGGTCGAGCCGGTGCGGAGCCGAGAACTGCGGTGCCACCAGCAGGTAGTAGATCGCCGAACCTTCGGCGGCACGCCAGCTCTGGGCGAAGCGCCCGCCTTCGACGGGCAGCGGCGACAGACCCAGGTGGTGGATGAATTCATCCGGCTCCGGCATGGCGGCCATCCTGCCGCAGCCCCGCCCAGTAACCTGCATCTCGAACGGATGTTCGCGCGGGGACGAGGAGAAGGTGTGCGGGTGCTCGGGGTCGACCCCGGTCTGACCAGGTGCGGTCTCGGCGTGGTCGACGGCGGCAAGGGCCGGGCCGTGCGCGCGGTCGCCGTCGGCGTGGTGCGCACCCCGGCGAACGCCGATCTCGCGCACCGGCTGCTCGGCATCGCCGACGAGGTCGAGGTATGGCTGGACAAGTACCGGCCCGAGGCGATCGCGGTCGAGCGCGTGTTCGCCCAGCACAACGTCCGCACCGCCATGGGCACCGCGCAGGCGGGCGGCGTCGTGGCGCTGGCCGCGGCCCGGCGTGGGCTGCCGGTCGTGTTCCACACCCCGAGCGAGGTCAAGGCCGCGGTCACCGGATCCGGCCGCGCCGACAAGGCGCAGGTCACCGGTATGGTGATGCGCCTGCTCAACCTCGAGGTGAAGCCCCATCCCGCCGACGCGGCCGACGCCCTGGCGCTGGCCATCTGCCACCTCTGGCGCGAGCCGATGCGGGTCCGCCTCGCCGAGGCCGAGGCGCGCGCGGCCGAGCTGGCCCGCGCGCACAAGGCCAGGCTCGCGGCCGCCGCGAAGCAGGCCGGCGCCGCCACCCGCGCCCCGGTGCGGCGCGCGGCGCGCCGGACCCCGACCCAGCTGGACGACACAGGAGCACCCCGATGATCTCCTCCGTACGCGGTGAAGTGCTGTCCGTCGGCCTGGACCACGTCGTGGTCGAGGTCGGCGGCGTGGGTTTCGCCGTGCAGGCCACCCCGGCGACGCTGGCCACACTGCGCCGCGGCGAGCAGGTGCGCCTGCACACCGCGCTGGTCGTGCGCGAGGACTCGCTGACGTTGTTCGGGTTCGCCGACGACGACGCGCGCGAGCTGTTCGGCCTGCTGCAGACCGTGTCGGGCATCGGCCCGCGGCTCGCGCTCGCCACGCTCGCCGTGCTCGAGCCCGACAAGCTGCGCGCCGCCTTGGTGGAAGGCAACATCACCGTGCTCACCCAGGTGCCCGGCATCGGCCGCAAGGGTGCCGAACGGCTGTCGCTCGAACTGCGCGACAAGGTCACCGCGCTCGGCGCCACCGGCGAGGTGCCGGCCGTGTCCGCGCCGGGCGCGCTGCGCGCGGAGGTCGTGGAAGCGCTGGCGGGCCTGGGTTTCCCGGCCAAGCAGGCCGAACAGGCGGTGGACCGCGTGCTGGCCGAGGGCGACGGGCACACCACCTCGTCCGTCCTGCGCTCGGCGCTGGCCACCCTCGGGCGCAAGCGGTAGCCGATGGATCACGAAGTGACCGAGTTCGAAGCGGACGACGAAACCCTCTCCGCGCTCTCGCAGAGCGGCGAGCGCGAGGTCGAGACGACCCTGCGCCCGCGCAAGCTCGACGAGTTCGTGGGCCAGCCCCGCGTGCGCGAGCAGCTGGAGCTGGTGCTGGAGAGCGCACGCCGCCGCGGCGTGCCGCCCGACCACGTGCTGCTGTCCGGCCCGCCGGGCCTGGGCAAGACGAGCATGGCGATGATCGTGGCCGCCGAGCTGGGCGCGGCCATCCGCATCACGTCCGGCCCGGCGCTGGAACGCGCGGGCGACCTCGCCGCCATGCTGTCGAACCTCGCGCCGGGCGACGTGTTGTTCATCGACGAGATCCACCGCATCGCCCGGCCCGCCGAGGAGATGCTGTACCTCGCGATGGAGGACTTCCGCGTCGACGTGGTCGTCGGCAAGGGTCCCGGCGCCACGAGCATCCCGCTCGAGATCGCGCCGTTCACCCTGGTCGGGGCCACCACGCGGTCGGGCTCGCTCACCGGGCCGCTGCGCGACCGCTTCGGCTTCACCGGCCAGATGGAGTTCTACTCCGACGCCGAGCTGGAGCTGGTCGTGCGGCGCGCCGCGACGATCCTCGACATCCCCATCGACCGCGACGGCTGCGCCGAGATCGCCCGCCGTTCGCGCGGCACACCCCGCATCGCCAACCGCCTGCTGCGCCGGGTCCGCGACTACGCCGAGGTCCGGGCCGACGGCACCGTGACCCGGGACATCGCCCGTGCCGCGCTGAAGGTCTACGACGTGGACGAGCTCGGCCTCGACCGGCTGGACCGCGCGGTGCTCACCGCGCTGACCCGCTCGTTCGGCGGGGGACCGGTGGGCATCTCCACGCTCGCGGTCGCCGTCGGTGAGGAGGCGACCACGGTGGAAGAGGTGTGCGAGCCCTACCTGGTCCGCGCGGGTATGCTCGCTCGCACTCCGCGGGGCCGGGTCGCGACCGCGGCCGCGTGGGAGCACCTCGGCCTGGTGCCGCCGCCCGACGCCGGGCGGCCCGACCAGGGCGGTCCCTCGTTGTTCGACCAGGGCTGAACCAGGGCTGACGGGGACGTCGGGCACCGGCCGGCGGGCGCGTTACCGACGGTGGGTGCTGGCGATTTCGCGAGCACCTGGCACACTCGAAGACAGCACATCCGTCAAAACCGGACGTAAGCACCGACCGAGCGACGTCCGTCGAATGGAGAGTCATGAACAACTTACTGCTGCCGTTGCTGCTGCTGGTCGTGGTGGCCGTGCCGCTCGTCCTCGGTACCCGCAAGCAGAAGAAGCAGCAGGCAGCCCAGCAGGACCTGCAGCGGAGCATCGCTCCCGGCGACCGCGTGATGACCACCTCGGGCCTCTACGGCACCGTCGCCGACGCTTCCGGTGACGACACGATCGACATCGAGATCGCCCCGGGTGTCGTTACCACGTGGCTGCGCATCGCGGTTCGCGAGAAGGTCCAGCCGCCGGTCGAGGCCGACGAGACCGAGACCGACGCCGACGACACCGCCGAGGAGACCGTCGGCGGTGTCGCGTCCACCGAGGCGCCCGCCCAGGAGTCCATCGAGGACGACGGCGAGAAGTCCGGTGCGCAGATCGCGCCCCCGCTGGAGCACGGGAAGAAGTGACCTGCTTCTTCCCCGGGCAGTGACACGCGCGTAGCCGACGAAAGTCGGTACGGGCGAACGCAGGGCTCACGCAGCACCGAGTACTGTCTCGGTGCTGCGTGCGTGTCCGCCGCCATAGTCATGCCCAGCAGCGAGCCGGGAGCACCGTCCCGGTCCGCTCACCGAACCAGTTGGGGTCCACCCAGTCCGAGGAGACCGAAGCACCGTGGCACCATCGGCCGGGCATCTCCGCCCGGGACGCTATCTCGCCTTCTTCGCCCTGATCGTGGTCGCGTTGTACGCCCTGGTGTTCTTCACCGGCAGCGGCAAGCCCACGCCGAAGCTCGGCATCGACCTGCAGGGCGGCACCCGGGTCACGCTCACCGCGCGGACGCCCGACGGCGGCCAGCCCACGCGCGACTCGCTGAACCAGGCGCGCCAGATCATCGAGACCCGGGTCAACGGCATCGGTGTCGCCGGCACGGAGGTCGTGCTCGACGGCAACAACGTCGTCATCACGGTCCCGGGCGCGCAGGGCGACCAGGCGAAGTCTCTCGGACAGACCGCGAAACTCGGTTTCCGCAAGGTCATCACCTCGCAGCCGAACACCCCGGCCGCCCCGCCGGCGCCGCCCGCCTCGGGCACCGCGGCGCCGCCGTCGGGCACCCCGTCGGCTCCGCCGGCCTCCGGCACCCCCTCGGCTCCGCCGGCCTCCTCGGGCGCGCCGAACGGCGGCGGTGGGGCGGCCGGCGCTCCGGCCCAGCAGCCACCGAGCACCACGCCGTCGGCCCCGCCCGCGTCGAACGCGCCGGCGGCCGGTGACAAGGCGCTGACGCCGATCCAGCAGGCCCAGGCGATCCGGCAGAACCCGGACCTGGCCTCGACCGACCAGGCGAAGGCGCAGGCCGCGCAGCAGGCCGCGCTGGCCTCGCTCACCTGCGCGCCGAACGTCGCCGACCCGCTCGAAGGCAACGACCTCTCCGACAAGCCGCTGGTCGCCTGCGGTGATCAGGACGCGACGAAGTACGTGCTGGGACCCCAGTTCCTGCCCGGCACCGAGATCTCCGGCGCCAACTCGGGTTACGACCAGCAGCGCGGCCAGTGGGTCGTCGACCTGACTTTCAACGGCACCGGTAGCAAGACCTGGGGTGACTTCACCGCGGCCAACGTGAACCAGCAGGCCGCGTTCGTGCTCGACACCCAGGTCGTGTCCGCGCCGACCATCCAGGGCGCCATCCTCGGCGGCAACACGCAGATCACCGGCCAGTTCACGCAGGCGACCGCGAAGAACCTCGCCGACGTGCTGAAGTACGGCTCGCTGCCGCTGTCGTTCGACTCGTCCGACGCCACCACGGTGTCGGCGACCCTCGGCTCCGCGTCGCTGCAGGCGGGTCTGCTCGCCGGCGCGATCGGCCTGATCGTGGTCTTCGTCTACTGCCTGATCTACTACCGCCTGCTGGGGATTCTCACGATCCTGTCGCTGGCACTGTCCGGCCTGCTGGTCTACGCGGTGCTGGTGCTGCTCGGGCGGTGGATCGGGTACACGCTCGACCTCGCGGGCATCGCGGGCCTGATCATCGCCATCGGCATCACGGCGGACTCGTTCGTCATCTACTTCGAACGGCTCAAGGACGAGATCCGGGAAGGCCGCACCTTCCGCTCGGCGGTGCCGCGCGGCTGGGCCCGCGCCCGGCGGACCATCCTGGCGTCCGACGCGGTGAGCTTCCTGGCCGCGGCGATCCTGTACGTGATCGCGGTCGGCGACGTCCAGGGCTTCGCCTTCACGCTGGGCATGTCGACGGTGCTGGACCTCGTCGTGGTCTACCTGGTCACGCACCCCCTGGTGGCCATGGTGTCCACGTCGAAGTCGAAGTTCCTGTCGAATCCCCGGAACCTCGGCCTCGGTGCCGTCCAGCGCTTGGCCTCGGAACGCAGGGCCACCCGCCCCACCGTCGGCCGCACGAACGTGAAGGAGGCCTGACGTGGGCGTCGAAGACCTGGGCACGGACGCCGAGTCGGGCGCCCGCAAGGCCACCCCGAGCGGCAAGAAGGAAAGCGTCTTCCGCCGGCTCTACGTCGGCACGGGCGCGTTCGACATCGTCGGCGCGCGCAAGCGCTGGTACATCTTCTTCGCGGCGCTGGTGCTCGTCTGCATCGGCTCGATGTTCATCCGCAGCTTCAACTTCGGCATCGAGTTCGAGGGCGGCACGCAGATCCAGCTGCCCGCCCACGGTGCCCACGGTCAGATCACCACCGCGCAGGCGACCGAGTCGTTCACCAAGGCGCTGGGCAAGCAGCCGTCCGAGACGCAGAGCGTCGGCACCGGCAACGCGACGACGATCCAGATCCGCTCGGAAGCGCTGCCGGCCGACCAGGTCGCGAAGGTGAAGCAGCAGCTGTTCACCGACCTGGCACCGGAAGGCGCCAACGGCCAGCCGAGCGTGCAGGCCATCAGCGACAGCGCGGTGAGTGCTTCGTGGGGCGGGGAGATCTCGCGGCAGGCGCTGATCGCGCTCGCGGTCTTCCTCGTGGCCGTGGTGATCTTCCTGGCGATCTACTTCGACATCCGGATGGCGCTGGCCGCGCTGATCTCACTGATCCACGACATCGTGGTCACCGCGGGTGTGTATTCGCTGGTCGGCTTCGAGGTCACTCCGGCGACGGTGATCGGCCTGCTGACCATTCTCGGGTTCTCGCTGTACGACACGGTGGTGGTGTTCGACAAGGTCCGCGAGAACACGCGCGGCCTGCTCGGTCTCACCCGCCGCACGTACGCGGAGGCGGCCAACCTGGCGTTGAACCAGACGCTGATGCGCTCGTTCAACACCGCGTTCATCGCGCTGCTGCCGATCCTCGGCCTGCTGATCGTCGGGTACATCCTGCTCGGCTCCGGCACGCTGCAGGACCTGGCGCTGGTGCAGCTCACGGGCACCCTGGTCGGCGTGCTGTCGTCGGTCGCGCTCGCGACGCCGCTGCTGGTCGACTTGAAGATGCAGGAGCCGCAGTACCAGCAGCAGGCCCAGCGGGTCGCGGCCCGGCGCGCCAAGGCGGCCGCTCGCGAAGCCGCGGGTGACGACTTCGACGCGGCGGACGACGACGCGCTGGCCGCCGAGCTCCGCAAAGAGAAGGCGATGGCGGCGGCCGCCGGGGTCCCGGCCCGCACGCCGAAGGCCCGGCCGCAGAACAAGCCCCGCCGCGCCGGCGGCGGGGTGTCCTCGGCGAAGCGGAAGCGCTGACCCGGTGGATCTCGAGCAGGCACTGGGCTACTTCTCGGAAACGCCCGACTTCCCGGAGCCCGGTGTGCTGTTCCGGGACCTGAGCCCGCTGCTGGCGAACGCCGAGGCGTTCACCGCGGTCGTCGATGCCCTGTCCGGCACGATCGGCCCCGAGGTCGAGCTGCTGGCCGGCGTCGAGGCCCGCGGGTTCCTCCTCGCCGCGGCCGTGGGGTATTCCCGCGGCCTCGGCGTGGTGCTCATCCGCAAGCCCGGCAAGCTGCCCTCGGTCGCGGGTCGGGTCGACTACGCGCTGGAGTACGGCACGGCCGGTGTCGAGCTGCCCGCGAACGTCGTGCGGCCCGGGCAGCACGTCGCCATCCTCGACGACGTGCTCGCCACCGGTGGCACGGTCTCGGCCACGGCGAAGCTGCTCGAAGACGCCGGCGCGGTCGTCGACGGCGTGTCGGTGGTGCTGGAGCTCGGCGCGCTGGGCGGCCGGGCGCTGCTGGCGGGCCGGCCGGTCTCGGCCCTGCAGGTCGTCTGACCCCTCGTCACCAGCGGGAACGGTCGGGAAGCAGGACCGTTCCCGCGGTGTTGAACTTGTCGTGGCCTCGCTGGTGACCGGCAGTGTGTCGGGCACCGATCGGACGTAGGCGGCGAAGCCGCGCGGTCGAACGGCTACCCTGAGGGTTCGAAGGCCGCACGAGCAGCAGGAGGTGCGGGTGAGCCAAGAGCTCGACGCCGCGGTGCCCGCGAAGACGGTGCCCGCGAAGGACGGCGGGGCGAAGGGCGTGCAGGCGGTACCGCCGCCGAAGGCGAACGGGGCCGCGCCCAACCCGTCGGCGACCCGCCGCGTGCGGGCCCGCCTCGCCCGCCGGATCACGGCCCAGCGGGCCGCGCCCGTGAAGCAGGTGCTCGAGCCGCTCGCCGTGATCCACCGCGAGCTGCACCCCAACGCCGACCTCGCGCTGCTGCAGCGTGCCTACGACGTGGCCGAGGAACTGCATCGCGACCAGCGGCGCAAGTCCGGTGACCCGTACATCACGCACCCGCTGGCCGTCGCCACGATCCTGGCCGAGCTGGGCATGGACACCACCACGCTCGTCGCGGCGCTGCTGCACGACACCGTGGAGGACACGGGGTTCTCGCTCGACCAGCTGAAAGCGGACTTCGGCGACAAGGTCGGCGAGCTCGTCGACGGCGTCACCAAGCTGGACAAGGTCAAGCTCGGCATGTCGGCCGAGGCCGAGACGATCCGCAAGATGGTCATCGCCATGGCGAAGGACCCGCGGGTGCTCGTGATCAAGCTGGCCGACCGGCTGCACAACATGCGCACCATGCGGTTCCTGCCGCCGGAGAAGCAGGCCCGCAAGGCCCGCGAGACGCTCGAGGTGCTCGCCCCGCTGGCCCACCGTCTCGGCATGGCGACGGTGAAGTGGGAGCTCGAAGACCTCGCGTTCGCGATCCTGCAGCCCAAGAAGTACGACGAGATCGTGCGCCTGGTCGCCGACCGCGCGCCTTCGCGCGACACGTACCTGCGCAAGGTGATCGCCGACCTCACGAGCAACCTCGTGTCGTCGCGGATCACGGCGAAGGTCGAGGGCCGGCCGAAGCACTACTACTCGATCCACCAGAAGATGATCGTGCGCGGGCGCGACCTCGACGACATCCACGACCTGGTGGGCGTGCGGATCCTCGTCGAAGACGTACGCGACTGCTACGCCGCCATGGGTGTCGTGCACGCGCTGTGGCAGCCGGTGCCCGGGCGGTTCAAGGACTACATCGCGCAGCCGCGCTTCGGTGTGTACCAGTCGCTGCACACCACCGTGATCGGCCCGGACGGCAAGCCGCTGGAAGTGCAGATCCGCACGTACGAGATGCACCGCACGGCGGAATACGGCATCGCGGCCCACTGGCGCTACAAAGAGACACGAGGCACGCACAGTGGTAGTGGTGCTGCCAACGCGATGGACGTCGACGAGATCGCGTGGATGCGCCAACTGCTCGACTGGCAGCGCGAGGCCGCCGACCCGGGTGACTTCCTGGAGTCGCTGCGCTACGAGCTGGCGGCCCGCGAGATCTTCGTCTTCACGCCGAAGGGCGACGTGATCACGCTGCCCGCCGACTCGACGCCGGTCGACTTCGCCTACGCCGTGCACACGGAGGTGGGCCACCGCTGCATCGGCGCCCGCGTGAACGGGCGGCTCGTGGCGCTGGAGCGCAAGCTCGAGAACGGCGAGAACGTCGAGATCTTCACGTCGAAGGCGGAGAACGCCGGCCCGAGCCGCGACTGGCTGCAGTTCGCCGGGTCGCCGAAGGCCCGCGCGAAGATCCGCCAGTGGTTCGCGAAGGAGCGCCGCGACGAGGCGATCGACGCGGGCAAGGAAGCGATCACCAAGGAAATCCGCAAGGTCGGGCTGCCGATCCAGCGGCTCGTGTCGGCGGAGTCCATGGGCTCGGTCGCGAAGGAGCTGCGCCACGGCGACATCTCGTCGCTGTACGCGGCCGTGGGGGAAGGCCACACCAGCGCCAAGCACGTGGTGCAGCGGCTGGTGGCGCTCATCGGCGGCGTCGACGAGGCGGAGGAGGAGCTCGCCGAGCGGGCCACCCCGTCCACCGTCACGCGCCGGCGCGGGTCGAACGACGTCGGCGTGATCGTGAAGGGCGCCAGCGACGTGTGGGCCAAGCTGGCCCGCTGCTGCACCCCGGTGCCGGGCGACGAGATCCTCGGCTTCGTCACGCGCGGTGGTGGCGTGAGCGTGCACCGCACCGACTGCACGAACGCCGACGACCTGCGCACCCAGCCGGAGCGGCTGGTGGAGGTGGAGTGGGCGCCGTCCTCGTCGTCGGTGTTCCTGGTGGCCATCCAGGTCGAGGCGCTCGACCGGCACCGGCTGCTGTCCGACGTGACGAAGGTGCTGGCGGACGAGAAGGTGAACATCCTGTCGGCGTCGGTCACGACGTCGCGCGACCGGGTGGCGGTGAGTCGGTTCTCGTTCGAGATGGGCGACCCGAAGCACCTCGGGCACGTGCTGAAAGTGGTGCGGGGCGTGGAGGGCGTGTACGACGTCTACCGGGTCACGTCAGCGTCCTGAGCCAGTCCTGGAGCGCCGCCGTCACCTCGGCGGGGCGCTCCATCGGGGGCAGGTGGCCGGTGTCGGGCAGGTCCAACCGGGTCGCGCCGGGGATCTCGGCGGTGAACTTGTCGGCCAGGTCGAGCAGGCCCCCGGCGTCTTCCCGGCCGATGATCACCAGCGTGGGTGCGGTGATCTCGGGCAGGCGGCTCCGGGTGTCGGGCACTTCCTCCGTCCACTTCGGATCGATCCACTCGCGCCGGTACACGTCTTCGCACATCTCGAGGGCCTTGGCGTGAACCTCGGGATCGATGTGCGTCCGATGTGGACCGACGACGAGGTAGCGGACGTTGGCCTCGGCGATCGCGGTGACGTCCTGCTCGCGGATGTGATCGGCGGTGTGGTCGAGGTAGGACTTCAGCCGTTCGGCCGGCACCGCGGCGAGCATGGCGTCGCGGGTGTCCGAGGCCATCGGCTCGGGCCACTCGTGCCCGGACAGCCCGGCGCCGATCAGCGCGATTCCGCTCACGCGCTCGGGGGCGGCGAGGGCGGCGTCCAAGGAGTAGGCGCCACCCATCGACGAGCCGACGAGCGCGGCCCGCTCCACACCGAGCGCGGACATCAGCGCGAGCAGGTCGCGGTGGTGGGACACGGTGCCCACCGCCGCGGCCGAGTCGCCGTGGCCGCGGCGGTCGTAGCGGATCACGCGGTGCCGGCGCGCCAGGGCGGCGAACTGGTGGTCCCACATGCGCCGGTCCGCGAGCCCGGCGTGCAGGAGCACCACGGGCGGGCCGGTGCCGGCCTCGTCGTAGCCGAACCGCGCGCCGTCGAACTCGATCGTCCCCATGACGGCCACGCTAGTGCGCGGAGCTGATCACAGCGGGCGGTTTCGCGCAGGGCGATCGGCGTTAGGGTGCTGACATGACCGACGGATTCGAGTTCACTCGCGACGGCGAGGTCGCGTGGCTGACGTTGTCCCGGCCGGAGAAGATGAACGCCATCACCTACGGCATGTGGTCCGCGATCCCCGACGTCGTGGCCCGGGTCGAGGCCGACCCGGCGCTCAAGGTCCTGGTCCTCACCGGCGCCGGCAAGAACTTCTCGGCCGGCGCCGACATCAGCGAGTTCCGCGACCTGCGCTCCACCGCCGACGGCGCCACCGCATACGACAAGACCATGGAAACCGCCGTCGCCGCCCTCGTCTCGATGCGCAAACCGTCGGTCGCCATGATCCACGGCAACTGCATCGGCGGCGGCTGCCAGCTCGCGGTCGCCTGCGACTTCCGCTTCGCCGCCGAAGACGCTCGCTTCGGCATCACCCCGGCCAAGCTGGGCATCGTCTACCACTTCGACTCCACGCGCCTGCTGGTCTCACTGGTCGGCCCCGCGCACGCCAAGTACTTCCTGCTCTCGGGCGAGCTCATCGACGCCGTCCGCGCCCGCGAAATCGGCCTCGTCAACGACATTCACGCAGCCGTTGGCCTCACCGCCGCGACCACGGCGTTCGTGGAGACCCTGTGTTCCCGTTCGCAGGCTTCGATCCGCGGCATGAACCGCGTGATCGAGAAGATCACCGCCGGCCAGGAGGAAACGGACGACGAGGTCGAGGCACTGCGGCTGGCCGCTCTGCACGGCGAGGACTACGCGGAGGGCGTGGACGCGTTCCTGAACCGGAGGGCACCGAAGTTCACTTACCGGTGAGGTCTGGTCGACCGGGTTCTCGCCTGGAGAGGCGTCCACTGTGGTCGGTGGGATCCGGTGGGCGTGGCTCGCGAGCGTGGTGGGTCCTCACGGGCCGCCGGGCCACACGACGAAGGGGGCCGAGCGGATCACCGCTCGGCCCCCTTCGGACGTTCAGGCGAAACTCAGGCCGCCACCGTCACCGCGGTGAACTTGACCTGCTTCTTCGGCTCGCCGGTCGCGCCGTCGGGGCCGATGGCGCCGATGCCGTTGTGGGCGATGGTGTCGAGGACCTTGAGGCCGTCGTCGGAGATGCTGCCGAAGATCGTGTACTGAGGGGGCAGTTCGGCGGTGCCGTAGACCATGAAGAACTGGCTGCCGCCGGTGTTGGGCTGGCCCGTGTTGGCCATGGCGAGGATGCCGCGGCCGTACTTCTCGCCGTCGATGAACTCGTCGGGGATGGTGAAGCCGGGGCCGCCCATGCCGTCGGCGCTGGGGTCGCCCTTCGCGTTCGGGTCGCCGCACTGCAGCATCTGCAGGCCGCTCGTGCCGAGGCGGTGGCAGATGGTGTCGGTGTAGAAGCCCTGCTTGGCCAGGCTCACGAACGCCTGCACGGTGCACGGCGCGAGCGCGCGGTCGAGTGTGATCGGGATGTCGCCGACGGTCGTCTTCATCGTGATCTGGACCGTGCCCTGCGAGGGCACGTTCTTGCCGTCCGGCGCGTCCGTCTTCTTCGGCGGCGGCGCGCTCCGCGTGTCGGCCGGGTAGGAGCACGTGGTCGGGTTCGGCAAGGCCTTCGGCCGCGTCGGCAGCGCGGTGCGCTGCGTCGGGATCGGGTCCAGGGTGGGCGCCGGCGGGGTCGACGAGGCGGAGCTCGACGGCGGGCTGGCGGCCGCGCTGGAATCGTCGCCGCCGCTGTTCACGACCCACACGACGACTCCGGCGACGATGAGGACGACGCCGCCGACCACTCCGGCACCGACGATCTTGCGTCGCTTGGCCCGGTCCCGCCGACGCTCGATCTGCCGCTCGAGTTTCCGCTTCGCGGCTTCACGGCGCTGCTGGTTGGTCGCCACCCGCCCTCCAGTTTCCGGTCGGTGTCACACGTCTGAGGTAGCGGCAGTGTATGGGCACAGCCTGTGAGGACTCTGTACAGGGGCCGCTAGTCTCGATCCGATCGTGATCAGTGCCGCAGCGTCTGGAGGGGTTTGGTGCTCGTCGTCGGGTTCGCCGCGGGGCCGTTGCGCGCGAACTGCTACCTGCTCGCCCCGGCACCCGGCGGCGAGTGCGTGGTGGTGGACCCGGGGCAGGATTCGGCGGAACCGCTCGCGGCCGCCCTCGCCGAGCACGGCCTCACGCCCGTCGCGCTGCTCGCCACCCACGGTCACCCCGACCACGTCGCCGGCGCGGCGCGGCACGATCTCCCGCTGCGCCTGCACCCGGCCGATCGCGAGTGGTTCGCCGGTCCGGCGGAAACGCTCACCGAAGGCCCACTCGCGGTGGCGGGCCTCGTGCTCGACGTCGTGGCCGTGCCGGGGCACACGCCGGGGTCGGTGGCGTTCGCCGTGCGGGCGAGCGAGGGTGGCAGGCTGGTGCTCACGGGGGACACGTTGTTCGCCGGGTCGATCGGGCGATCCGAAGGCCCCGGCGCCGAACTGGAGAGATCGTTGCGCACGAAGCTGCTGACCCTGCCCGACGACACCGTCGTGCTGCCGGGCCACGGGCCCGCCACGACCATCGGGCGCGAACGCGCGACCAACCCCGCGCTGGTGCGGGCATGACCGAGCAGGAAGGCGCGCCGGAGCGGCTGCCTTTGTTCGCGGAAGACGCGAAGGTCACCCGCCGGCGCGCGTGGTCCGGGCTGATCGGCGCGGTGATCGTCGCCGCGGCGTTCGGGGGCATTGCGGGGCTGATCGGTGGGCAGCTGGTCGGACTGATCGTCGCCGTGGTCGTCGCGCTGCCGCTGCTCTACCTCGTGCTCTACGCGCTGCGGCGCCGGATCTGGCTCGAAGGCACCACGCTCGTCGTGCGCACGTGGGGCGTGCGGCGCATCGGGCTCGTGGAGGCGGAGCGGCTCGACATCGTGATCGGCGACGTGCGCGGCACTCGCACGGTGAGCCTGCTCGTGAACGCGGGCAAGCGGCGCAAGACGGTGAAGGTCGACCTCGCGGTGTTCGCCGGCACGGGCGGGCGCGAGCTGGGCGCACTGCAGCTGCGCCGCGTCGCCGACGCGCTGCTGAACAACACCGAAGCCAACGGGCTCGTGTTCTCCGAGCTGCTCGTCGCCGAGCTGAAGTCGGAGGCACGCGGCGACGCCGTGGCCGAGCGGCCGCTGTACCGCCTCGCGTCGGCCGCCCCGGCGGGCCGCTACATCCAGCGCTTCCCGATGGAAGCCGTCAGCCGCTTCGTCGCGACGTTGGACTGACGCGGTTCTCGGCGGTGTCCAGGCCGTCGACGCGGGCCCGGATCTGCTCGACCTGGTCGGCCAGCTCCGGCAGCTCCTCGGCGACGTAGGTGAGCAGGCGCTCGAGGTGGCGCAGTGTCACGCGCACGTCCTCGAGCGCGCTCGCGATCCGCGGGACTGCCTCGGCCGCCTCCAGCAGCGCCGCGAACAACCGCCGGATTAGGTGCACGGTGACCCGCGGTCCCGCCAGTACGGCTGAGAACACGACCCCTCCTCGGGTACGGATGTACTCGCCTCGGTCGCGGACTTCGTACCGCAGCCGCGTCGCGCTCGGGAGGCCGGGGTTCGTCCGCGTTACTGGTGTGACGAAACGTGATCCGTGGTGCTCAGGAGGTGGTCGACGGGCTCGCGCGCCGCGATCAGGGCGGCCAGGACCGTGGTCACCGGCACCGCCGCGACGATGCCCACGGACCCGGCGAGCGTGCGGATGATCTCCGAGGCGATGTCCTCGCTGCCGAGCAGCGCGCCCAGCCCGACGCCGGAGATCGACGAGTACAGCAGCACCGGCAGCGCGGCGCCGGCGTAGGCCATCACGAGCGTGTTCACGGCGGAGCCGACGTGGTCGCGCCCGATGCGCAGGCCCGAGCGGTACAGCTCGCGCCAGCCCAGTGTCGGGTTCGCCCGCCGCAGCTCCCACACGGCGCTGGTCTGGGTGATCGTCACGTCGTCGAGCACGCCGAGCGCGCCGATCACCACGCCCGCGAGCAGCAGGCCGCGCGCGTCGATGCCGTGGCCGAGCGAACCGATCAGCGTCGACGTGCTGTCGTCGAGCCCGGTGAGCGACGCGCCGACGGAGAAGATCGCCGACAGCACTCCGATCAGCGCGAGGCTCACGAGGGTGCCGAGCACCGCGACCGTCGTTCTCGCCGACAGCCCGTGCGTGAGGTACAGCGCCACGAACATGATCGCGCCGGCGCCCGCGATCGCGACCAGCAACGGGTTCTCGCCGGCGAGGATCGAGGGCAGCACGAACAGCACGATCACCACGAAGCTCAGCACCAGCGCGACGAGCGCCGCGAGCCCCTGCCAGCGCCCGAGCACCAGCACCGCGACGGCGAACAACGCGGCCAGCAGCACGAGCGGCGTGCCGCGCTGGAAGTCGACGAGCTGGAACGATGCCGGATCGGTGGCGTTTCCGCCGTTGTAGGCGAGGACGACGTCGTCGCCGGCGGAGAAGCGCGGGGTGCTCGGCTCGATCGGCACGATGAGCCGCAACGGTTTCCCGCTCGCCGGACCGTCGGTCATCGTCAGGTCGACGGTGAGGCACGGCTTCTGGTCGGGGTCGGCCTGCGTGCCGACCTGCACCTGGCCGTTCGCGAGACACGGCCCGGTGGCGGTCGCCGTGATCGACCCCTGCACCGGCGTGCCCTGCGGCACGACACTCGTGGGGGCCGCCTTGCCCCATGGGTACAGCACGATCATGCCGACCACCGTCGCGACGGCCAGCGGGACGAGCAGCCAGGTGAGCAGCTTCCGCACCCGGGTGGAGGCGGGGGCGGCAGGGCCGTGGCCGTGGCCGTGACCGTGCCCATGACCGTGCCCTTGTCCGTGTCCCTGCGCGGACGAGGTGAGGGCGGCCCGCAGGCCCTTGCGTGGGGCGGGTTTCGGGGTTTCGGCAATGTCGGGGGACGCGGGGAGGGACGTTTCGCCCGTGCGGCGGGGCCTTTCGGCTTGAGGGGTGCCGGGGAGCGGGGTTTCGCCGGTGCGCCGGGCCGGCCCGTCCGCGGTGCGTGCGGGGCCGGTTTCGGTGCTGCGGCGGGAGGTTTCTCCGGCTTCGCGAGTGTCCGGCAGCGGGTTTTCGCCCGTGTGGCGGAGGTGCCCGTCGGTTCGGCGGGTGGTCGGGGTGTTCCCGGCGCGGTTCGCGGGTGGGGGTGTTTCGCCGCGGTGGCGCGGCGGCAGAGAATTTTCACCAGCGGCTCGTCCGGCGGGTGGTGGCGTCTCGCCCCTCCGGCGTGTGGGTGCCGGTCCTTCGGTGCTCCGGGGCGGCGGGGTATCGCCTGCCCCGCGGGAACCGGGCAGCGGCGTCTCGCCCGTGTGGCGCGAGGGGCCGGGGGTTTCGCCGGTGCGGCTCGCCTGCGACGGCTGCCCGGTCCGGCGCGAGGCCGGCGGTGGGGGGTCGCCCCGGCGCCTCCCGGTGGGCGATCCGGCAGCCGCAGGGGGAGTGACACCGGTTCGGCGGGCGGCGGTGGGGAACGCGTCACCGCCGCGCGGCTCGGCGGCTTGGCGCGGGTGGCGTCCGACGGGGTCCTCCCCGGCGCGGCGGGCGCGGCGCGGTGGCTCGTCTTCGACCGGCCAGTCGAGCCGGTCGCCCGCGGGCGGGAGGGCCGGGGGCGCGGAGGGGTCGCCGGCGACGCGGCGGATGGGGCCGGTGTCGGCGTCGGCCGCGTCTGGGTCGGCGGGGTATTCGGGCGGTGCCACGGCGCACATCCTGCACTCCGGCGGTGGCCGTCACCCGTACCGGGTGGGGGACGACCCGGTCGTATCCGGCGATTCACTCAGCCGAGCGCCTGGCGCAGGTGCACGCGCCGGTACGCCGAAGGCGGCGTGTCGAAGTGGTCGAGGAAGGCCTGGCGCAGCGTCTCGGTGGAGCCGAAGCCGCAGCGGCGGGCGATGGCCGCCAGGGGCAGGTCGGTGCCCGCGAGCAGGCGGGCGGCGTGCTCGGCGCGGACGGTGCGCACGTACTTGCCGGGCGTGGTGCCCAGGTGCGCGTCGAACAGGCGGGTGAGCTGTCGGGTGCTGATGCCCGCCTGTCGGGCCAGCACCGGCGTGCCGAGGTCCTCGCCGAGGTGCTCGGCGACGAACGCGGTGAGGTCGCGCACCTGCCGGTGCTCGGGCGGCGGCCCGGACAGGAACATGCTCACCTGTGCCTGGTTCCCGGGCCGCTGCAGGTAGGTCACCAGGGTGCGGGCGGCTTCGCGGGCGAGCGTGGGGCCGTGGTCCTCCTCGACGAACGCCAGCGCGAGGTCGAGCCCGCTGGTCACGCCGGCGGAGGTGTAGACGTCGCCGTGGCGGATGAACAGCGGCACCGGGTCCACGGTCACCGACGGGTACCTCGCGGCCAGCTGCGCCGCGTACGCCCAGTGCGTGGTCGCGCGCCGACCGCTGAGCAGCCCGGCCGCGGCCAGCACGGTGGAGCCGGTGCACACCGACGCCGTGCGCGTGCTGGTGCGGGAGAGCCGGCGGACGTGTTCGAGCAGGCGTTCGTCGGCCGCCGCCGCGCGGTGGCCGACGCCGCCGGAGACCACGAAGGTGTGCAGCGGCCCCGAAACCTGGTCGAGCCGCACGTGGGGAGTGAGCGCGATGCCGGACTGGCAGCGGAACGGGTGTCCGTCCACAGTGGCCAGCCGCAGGGCGTAGCGCGGCCGGGCGCCGAGGCGGTTGGCGGCATCGAGCGCGTCGGAGACGCACGCGATGTCGAGCAGCTCGGCGTCGGTGTACGCGACGATCACGACCTGCCGTTCCGGTCCCGGCATGATCGAACGTTAGCAGGTCAGCAGGCCGATCGACACGGTTCGCAGGATTACGGACATCGCGTTCCCGCCCGCGGGCGTCAGGGAGCACGGTGGGGTGCATGACCGAAAAGACGTTCGCCTTCGTCCTCTACCCGGGCCTCACGGTGCTCGACCTCGTGGGCCCGCTCCAGGTGCTGAGCGCGTTCGCCACAGCGAAGGACGATTTCCGCGCGGTGGTCGTGAGCGAGACCCTCGATCCGATCGGCACCGACACGCCGCTGGGCGTCACCCCCAGCCACACCTTCGCCGACGTCCCGCAGCCGTACGGCGTGCTCGTCCCGGGCGGCAGCGCGCCGACGATCAACGCGCTCGGCAACCGGGTGCTCATCGACTACCTCGCCTCGACCGCGCGCACGGCCGAGCTGATGACGTCCGTTTGCACGGGCTCGCTGCTGCTCGGCGAGGCCGGTCTGCTGGAGGGCCGCGAAGCGACCACCCACTGGATGTTCCGCGATCTGCTGCGGGCGTTCGGTGCCACGCCGGTCGCCCGCCGCTGGGTCGACGCGGGGCCGGTGATCACGGCCGCGGGCGTCTCGGCCGGCATCGACCTGGCGCTGCACCTCGTCGAGCGGCTCGCGGGTCCCGAGGTCGCCCGCACCGTGCAGTTCGGCATCGAGTACGACCCCGAGCCACCGCTCGGCCCCCTCGACTGGGCGGCTGCCCCGGACGCCGCCCTGAAGCCGTTGCTGGAGTACACGCTGGGCAACGTCCTGACCGACCGCCCGGACCTCAAGGCGAAGCTGCTCGCCCACGCCTGACCGCCCTTCCAACGAGGTGAGCCATCCGGGTGAGGGCAGCCGGATGCGCACCGTGGCGCGGGTACCTTCGGGTCGCTCGATCAGGTGACGTGCGGCCGTGGGGAGCTAGTGTCCTGAGTCATAATTTCGGGGCCAGTGGTTAGGGTGTTGTGATGCCGAATCCGAAACTGCCGCCGTTGGTGTTGAGTGACGAGGAGCG
>NZ_JBSGDT010000055.1:0-38810 GCF_053602515.1 Amycolatopsis sp. NPDC004368
CGATCCCCGCTTGGCCCGCACGCTGGCGGAGGTGAGCGCGCCGCTCGTCGAGTGGCTCGCCGATTCGGCCGGGCTGCCGCTCGACCTGGTCACGGCTCGGCCTCCCAGAAGTCACCGGCCGGGGTGACCTCGGTGACGACCTTGCCGGGCCAGAGGCCGGAGGCCTCGACGTCGGCGATGGTGTCGTCGGCGACCTTCTTCTGCTCGTCGTTCGTGTAGAAGATGGCGGAGCGGTAGCTCATGCCGATGTCGTTGCCCTGGCGGTTCTTCGTGGTCGGGTCGTGGACCTGGAAGAAGAACTCCAGCAGGGTGCGGAAGTCCGTCTGCTCGGGGTCGTAGAGCACCTCGATGGCCTCGGCGTGGGTGCCGTGGTTGCGGTAGGTGGCGTTCGGGGTGTCGCCGCCGCTGTAGCCGACTCGCGTGGCCACGACGCCGGGCTGGTGGCGGAACAGCTCCTCCATGCCCCAGAAACATCCGCCGGCGAGGATCGCCTTTTCGGTCGTCACGTCGTCTCCTTACTTGTCGGTGTCGGTGGTGAACAGGGCGCGGAACTCGCCGTACCCCTCATTGTCCAAGTCGTCGAGGTGCACGAACCTCAGCGACGCGGAGTTGATGCAGTAGCGCAGGCCGCCCTTGTCGAGCGGGCCGTCGTCGAACACGTGGCCCAGGTGGCTGTCGCCGTGCAGCGAACGGACCTCCGCCCGGATCATGCCGTGGCTGAAGTCGTTGCGCTCGACCACACCCTCCTTCTGGATGGGCTTGGTGAAGCTCGGCCAGCCGGAGTGGCTGTCGTACTTGTCGACCGACGCGAAGAGCGGCTCGCCGGATACGACGTCCACGTAGATGCCGGGCTCGTGGTTGTCCCAGTATTCGTTCGCGAACGCCCGCTCGGTCCCGTCCTGCTGGGTCACGCGGTACTGCTCCGGGGTCAGCCGGGACACGGCTTCCGGGTTCTTGTTGTACTGGGTCTGCTGGGACACAGCTCTCCCTTCGCGGCCTTTCGGCTCGAGCTGGGGAACCAGGTGAAACGCACCTGGACGTACAGCTATAAAGACACCGTACGGGCTCCGTCTATTCCCCCGGACGGCCGCTTGCGCGGGCGTTCGACTTCGGTAAGAAATCGGCTTTCACCAGCAGATCGAGCAGCGTCCGCAACGCCCGGCCCGGCGGCTTGCCGGCGTGGCTGACGACGGAGAGCGGCCAGGTGAGCGCGGGGTCGGTCACCGGCACGACGACCGTGCCCGGCGCGGACAGCCGCACGACGTCCGGGACCACCGCCACTCCCAGCCCGGCGGCGACGTACGAGGGCATCACTTGCAGATCGGCCACCTCCATCGGGACGCGCCGGGGCGTGCCGAGCGCGTCGTAGGCGCGGTCGACGGCAATGCGGTTGCCGAAGCCGCGGGGAGCGTCGATGAAACGCTCGCCGGCCAGGTCGCGCAGCGACAGCGACGCGCGACCGGCCAGCGGGTGCGCGGCCGGGAGCACCGCGAAGTAGGGGACCGTGACGATCGGGTGCACCGTCAGGCCGGGCAGCTCGCTCGGGGGCAGCCCGAGCAGGGCGACGTCGAGCCGGCCGTGGCGCACGTCCTCGGCGAGCCCGGTCGAGCCCGTGACCGAAACCGTCACGTGCAGGTCGACCAGTGGATGGCGCGCGTGGAACGCACCGAGCAGCGCGGGCAGGTCGAGTGCGCTGACGCTGGTGAGCGTGCCCAGCCGCAGGCTGCCGCGCAGCCCCGCCGACGCCTCCTGAACCACCTCGCGGGCTCGCTCCACGGCGTCGAGCGCGGCCTTCGCCTCCGGCAGGAACAACGCGCCCGCGGCCGACAGCGCGACGCGCCGCGTGGAGCGGTCGAACAACGTCGTGCCCAGTTCGTTCTCCAGCGTGCGGATGGTCGCGGACACCGTGGACTGCACGGTGAACAGCCGCTGGGCCGCGCGCGTGAAGCTGAGCTCCTCGGCCACGGCCACGAAGTACTCGAGCTGACGGGTCTCCATGCGGCGAATTATCGCTCATGACGATAACTGTCGCCAAGACTTTTCGTTGGACGGAATTACTCGAGCGGTGGATCGTTGACGGTGCAAGGACCTCAGAGAGAAGGCAGTAATGCTGCAGACCGTTTCCCCCGTCCTCACCCGGCCCTCGATCGGCCACCACTGGGGTTTCCGCGTGATCGCCTTCGCCTTGGCGGCGTCGCTGGCGTTCTCGACCGTGCCCACCCCGCTCTACGCGATCTACCAGCGCCAGGACGGGTTTCCGACGTTCTTGGTCACCGTCGTGTTCGCCGCCTACGCCGTGGGCGTCATGGTGAGCCTTTACCTCGCCGGCCACGTGAGCGACTGGCTCGGCCGACGGCGCGTGATCCTCGCCGCGACGCTGGCCGAAGCGCTGGCCGCCGCGCTTTTCCTGACCTCGACCGAGCTGCCGGTGCTGGTGCTGGCGCGGCTGGTCACCGGGATCGGCGTCGGCGCGCTCACGGCCGCGGCGACCGCGCACCTGTCGGAGCTGCGGGCTGTCGCGCGCCCTGACGAGCACGCCGGGCGCGCCGCGCTGATCGCGAGTGTGGTGAACCTCGGCGGGCTCGGCCTCGGCCCGGTCGTCGGCGGCTTCTTCGCGCAGTACTCAGCGACTCCGCTCACCGCGCCGTTCGTGGCGTCCCTGGTCGTGCTCCTCATCGCGGCGTTCGCGGTCGCGCTGGTGCCGGAAACCGTCGAGCCGTGGGACGAGCGGCCCGCCTACCGGCCGCAGCAGCTGACCTTGCCGGCCGAGGCGAAGCAGCCGTTCTTCGGCGCGGCCATCGCGGTGTTCGCCTCGTTCGCCATCGCCGGCCTCTTCACGGCGCTCGCGCCGACGCTGCTCGCCCAGGGCATGCACCTGACCGGCCGGCTGCTCGCCGGGATCACGGTGGCGTCGATGCTGGTCGCCGCGGCGCTCGCGCAGGTGGTGTTCGCGCGGATGCCGATGGTCCGGCAGTTGCGGCTCGGGTTCGTGCTGATGGCGGTGGGTCTTCTGGTGCTTCCGGTGGCGGCGCTGCTGCCTTCGCTGTGGCTGTTCTTCATCGGCAGCGTGCTGGCCGGCGCGGGTATGGGGCTGGGGTTCCGCGCCTCGATCGCCACCGTGGCCGCGCTGGCCGGTCCGCGTTCGCGCGGACAGGTGCTGGCGGCGCTGTTCCTCGCGGCCTACACGGGCCTGGCCGTGCCGGTCCTCGTGGTCGGCGTGGCCCTGGTGTGGGTGTCGAGCCCCGTCTCGCTGCTGGGCTTCTCGTTGGCCGAGCTCGGGCTGCTCGCCTGGTCGGCGAACCGCATCCTGGCGCCCGCTACCCGGCCGGCTCGAGTTTCCAGCTGAGCGTGACCGTGGTGCCGTCGGGGCGCTGCACGCAGTCGCTTTCGTGGGCGAGGCCCTGCATCAACGGCAGGCCCCGCCCACGAAGGCCGTCGGTCGGGCGGGGCGGCAGCCAGCGGCCGTAGTCGGTGACGACCACGGTGACGATGCCGCCGACGCTGGTCGCGACCACGTCGAGCACCCCGGTTTCCCGGCCGTCGTAGGCGTGTTCGGCGGAGTTGGCCATGGCTTCGTAGCTCGCCATCACCACGTCCTCCTGCTGCGTGGTGCTCATGCCGAGGCCCGCCACCCAGCGGGCCAGCGCCCGGCGCAGCCCGATCAGCGGCTCCGGTGCGGCGGTGACCCGGCTGCGGAAGTGCGGCTCGTCGCCCGTCACGACGCACCTCCGGCTTGGCGGCGCACGTGGATCACCGCGATGTCGTCGTCGTGGCTGCCGCCGGTGAGGTCGTGGATCAGGCGGTCCCACGCGGTCTCCGGGTCGGGCTCCGCACGCAGGCGGCCGAGCGCGGTGAGCAGTCCTTCGATGCCGACGGTCAGGTCGCGGGTGCGGCTCTCCACGAGCCCGTCGGTGTAGAGGACGAGCTCGGTCCTGGGTGGGAAAGCCACCCGCCGCTGGGGGAACTCGGCGCCGACGCCGAGCGGCTGGGCGAGTGCCTCACCGATCTGCTCGCGGGTGCCGTCGGCGTGGATGAGCACCGCGGGCAGGTGCCCGGCGTTCGCGTAGGTCAGCTCACCGGCCGGATCGTGCACGGCGTAGAAGCAGGTGACGAAGCTGGGCTCGGTGAAGCGGCCGGTGAGCTGTGAGACGTTGCGCAGCACCTCCGACGGGGGCAGCTCCAGCAGGGCGTACGAGCGGATCGCCGTGCGCACCTGGCCCATCACGGTGGCCGCGGTGACGCCGTGGCCGACCACGTCGCCGATCACGAACGCGGTGGCCCCGGAGCCCAGGCGCAGCACGTCGAACCAGTCGCCGCCGATCTTGCTGCCGGTGACGGCCGGCAGGTAGCGCGTGACGAGGTCGAGGCCCGGCACGCGCGGCGCGGCGGGCACCATGCTGCGCGAGAGCTCGGCGGCGAAGGTGCGCTCGCGTTCGTAGAGGCGGGCGTTGTCGAGCGCGATGGCGGCGTAGCCCGCGATGCCTTCGGCGAGGTACTCGTGGCGTTCGGTGAAGCGGCCGGTTTCCGGGTGGCCGAAGAAGAACCCCCCGAGCACGTCGCCGCTGGTCGGGCTCACGACCGACACGGCGAGGTAGCTGCGCACGGGCAGGTGGCCCTCGGGCATGCCGTGGTACGGCGCGTTGTGGCCGAAGCGCGGGTCGGCGGTGATGTCGGCGCTGCGGACCGTGCCGAGGCCGTCGAAGGTCGGGCCGAACACCGCCGTGTTGCGGGGCATCGGGAACCGGGAGAACGCTTCGCGCGGCACCCCGGAGAGGGTGTAGAGCGTGTAGGACTCGCCGAACTGGTCGACGAGGTTGTAGAAGAAGGCGCCGAAGGCCGCGCCGGTGGCTCCGGTGGCGGCGTCGGTGGCGTCCTGCACCACGACGTCGATGTCGAGCTGCGCGGTGAGGCGGCGGCCGATCGAGTGCAGTGCGTCGACGACACCCGCCTCGGCCCGCAGCCGGGTGACGGTGCCGGTGAGCTCGGCCGTCGCCGCGTCGACCCCCGCGGCGGTGGGCACGAGCCGCGCGCCCTCGGGGGCGTCGGTGTGGAGCAGCACGGTCACGTCGTCGTCCGCGACCACCACGGCGCCGGTCACGCGCTGGGCGGGCACGAGCTCGGCCACGGTTTCGGCGTCGGGGACCACGATCCGGCCGCGGCCCCGGAAATCGGCGGCGTCGACCCGCCGCACGCGCACCGCCACCGGCCGGCCCTCGGCGTCGACGAACGCCTTGCGCACGGCCGCGGCCACCGGCCCGAGGCCGTCGGCGGTGCTCACGCTCCCGCCAGCGCGGCGGACAGGGTCGGGAACACGGCGAGCTCGTCGGTCAGGCGCGTCAGCTCCAGCGGCCGCAGCGTGAGCCGGCTGCTCGCCACCACCCGCACGTCGGCGGGCTCGGGCCGCCGATGGGCCCACACGAGCACCGCCATGCCCGCCGAGGCCAGGAAGTCGACACCACTGAGGTCGATCACGAGGACCGGCACCCCCGTGCGCCCGGCGCGCTCGACGACCCGGCGCAGCTGCGGGGCGAGCGCGAGGTCGAGGGCGCCGGTCACGGCCACCACTGCCGCACCGCCGTGTTCGCGTAACGCGACCGCGCCGCCCGAGGTCTCCACTCGGCCGGCGTCGTCGGCGGGAGCCCCGGAGTCGGCCATGGGGCAAATCATGCCAAGCCGACGTCCGGCGCGCCCACTCGTACCCCGTTCGGTGCAAGCGACCCCCGGATTGCCGTTCGGCGACCGAACGATCAGTCCTCGTTGAGCGCCTCCGCGAAAGCCGTGTGCACCCGCAGGTACTGGCGCAGCGGCAGCGGCTCGCCGACGGTCGGCGAGGCCAGCCGGCGGGTCGCCCAGGTGTTCCAGGTGAGGTGCGCTTCGGCGACGGACAACCGCGCGGCCGCGGCGACCTCGGTGGGGTTTTCACCGGCGAGGACGGCTTCGTGCATGAGCACGGGACTGCTGCGGCGCACCCAGTCCTGCAGCGAGGCCATCGCGGCGAGGCGGTGGAGCTGGGTGGCGGAACCGGTCGAAGCGGGGAGAGGGAGATCGCGGCTGGTCGAACCAGTCGCCTTCGTGGTGCTGCTCGTGGTGGCCGGCTTCGCGCCCGATGCGCTCGCATCCGGCCGAGGAACGGCCGACATCGGTGCGGTGCGGGGAAAATCGGGCCGGGTGGGTGCCGGTTCGGTGCGCTCGGGGGTGAGTGAGGTCGTCATGAGGCGGTTCTCCCTTGTCGGGCGGTCAACCACGCTGCGATCGTGGCTGCGCCGGGCGATCGTGGCCTCGCCGGTCGGGACGGCGGCGGCGTCCTCCGGCTACCCTCTCACCGTTCGGTTCAATCCTCGGTTCCGTGAGACCGTGATCTCACCCGTTCGGGCGCGTTTTTCCTTGTGACGCTTGACAACCCGGGACACACGAACGCCGCCGGGATCACCCGGCGGCGTTCGTTCACCCGTGCGTCAGCCCTTGTTCTTCAGCCCGTCGACAGCGTCCTTGACCTTCTGGCCCGCCTGCTTCAGCGCGCCCTTGGCCTGGTCCGCTTTGCCTTCGGTTTGCCACTGCTCGTTTCCGGTGGCGTGCCCGAGTGCTTCTTTGGCGCGGCCCTTCACTTCTTCGGCCTTGTTCTGCATTTTGTCGTTCACGACCGCTCCTTTCGCACAGTGGCCTTTCACGGCCTTTCACGGCCTTTCACGGCCTTTCACGGCCTTTCACGGCCTTTCACGGCCTTTCACGGCCTTTTCGCGCGGCGGGGGATACCCGTTTTTCGCGAACTCAAACCAGTGCCGGTCAGTACCAGTGCGCGCGGCCGCCGACCTTGCGGCCCGTTCCGCCGAGGATGGCCAGGACGGCGCCGATGACCAGCAGGACGATGCCGATCGTCCACAGGATCGAGATGCCGGTGATGAAACCGACCACGAGCAGGATGACTCCGAGCACGATCATGGAAGCTCCAGCTGTTCTGTAACGGGGACCGATGTCTGCTTGGTACCCCGTCTCGAGGGCTCGTAAACACTTTCGGGTGACATCCGGCGTGGACGGCTCACCGGTCTGTTCCGGTGGGCGAGTTCGTTCTGTCGCCGAAGGAATGCGTCGGACGGCGGGTTTTGTACGGCCTTTGCCGGAACCGACCAGGATGTGAAACCGCTTTGCGGCCCGGTGTCCGCGGCCTAGCTTTCGACCCCGACAGAGCGATTTCGGCCGACGAGGGGAGCTGCCGCGTGGCCTCGGGTGAACTCGCGACGACGCCGGCGCCGATCGGGCTCGGCTGGCTCGCCCCGCGGATCGGCGAACGCACGGCGCGCGGCATCGCGGGCGCGGTGTCCGGCCTCATCCGCGACGGCGAGGTGCGGCCCGGCACCCGGCTGCCGACCGTGCGCGCGCTCGCGGCCGAGCTGTCCGTGAGTCCCACGACGATCGCGGAGGCGTGGGCACAGCTGCGCACCGCCGGGCTGATCGGCACCGGCCGCCGGCGGGGCACGACCGTGCTGGCGCCGCCCACCGGGCTCGTGCCCACGCGGATGTTCCCGGGCTGGCAGGCCGTCGACCTCGAACACGGCTTGCCCGATCCCGCGCTGCTGCCACCGCTGGAGGACGCGGTGGCCGCCGGCGTGCGCGCCGACCGCGCGCCGGTGAAGGAACCGATCAGTCCGCGGTTGCGGGCCGCGGTGAAGGCGCAGTGGCCGTTCGCGGCCGAGGCGTGGACGGTCGCCGCCGGCGGTCACGAAGGCGTGGCGCTGGCGTGCCGGGCGGTGGCCCGGCCGGGCGACGTGGTCGCGGTCGAGGAACCCACCGCGCCGTGGCTGTTGCAGCAGCTGCGCGCGGCCCGCATCCACGTGGTGCCCGTGGCCTGCGACGAAAGTGGCCCGCGTCCCGGCGCGCTCGAAGCCGCGCTCGCGCACCGGCCCGCCGCGTTCGTGTACCAGCCGCGTGCGCAGGACCCGCTGGGCCACACCGTGCCCGCCGCGCGGGTCGCCGAGCTCGCCGCCGTGCTCGCGCACACCGACACCGCCGTGATCGAAGCCGACGACTTCGGCCCGCTCGCCGCCGAAGCCGGTGCGAGCCTCGGCGCGCACCTGCCCGGGCAGGTGCTGCTGGTGCGCTCGTACTGCACGGCCTTCGGCGCCGAGTTGCGCAGCTGTGTGCTGGGTGGTTCGGCCGCGCTGGTCGAACGGGTGCGCTCGCAGCGGGCGTTCGGAGTGGCGTGGTCCAGCCGAGTGCTGCAGGACGCCCAGGCGTTCCTGCTCACCGACCCGACCAGCGCCGCCCTGCTGCACCGGGCCCGCCGGCGCTACGCGGGCCGCCGCGTGGGGCTCGCGTCGGCCCTGCGCGAGCACGGCCTCGACGTGCTCGCCCGCGACGGCCTCACGCTGTGGGTGCCGGTGCCGGACGAAACCCGCACGCTGGTCACCCTGGCCGCCCACGGCGTTTCGGCGGGCGCGGGCAGCCGTTCCTTCCCCGGCGGCTCGGGCCCGTCGCACCTCCGCGTGGCCGTGGGGCAGCTGCCCGACGACCCGGCGCCGGTGGCCGACCTGGCCGGGATGATCGCGCGGGCGGCCGGGGTGCGGTCGCGCCGCACGGCGTGAGATCGAGGGACCGGTACCTCCGCCGCTTCCGCCGGTCCGGTGCGCGGTTCCACGTCGACGATCTCGGTGGTCGTGGCTTGCGTTGACCTCCGTTCACCGCGCGCGAACGTCACGTGCCGGCGGGACTGTCCGATCCGGACGCTGCGAATGAGCTGACCTCGCAGAACACGCGGTGCGTGCGGGTGGTTGCCGGGCTGAGCCGTGCGCGTTCGCCCTCGGCGAGACCGGTGGTGTCGTCGCGGCGGGGGCGCCAGGGTGAGGGCATGAGACTTCTCGTACTGGGCGGCACGGTGTTCGTCGGGCGGGCGGTTGCGGCGGAGGCGCTGCGCCGGGGCCACGAGGTGGTGTGCGCGGCCCGCGGGTCGGGCCCGGTGCCCGAGGGCGCGCGGCTGGTGAAGGTCGACCGCGACGATCCCGAGGGGTTGGCGGGGCTGCCGTCGTTCGATGCCGTGGTGGACGTGGCGCCCCTGTCGTACCCGTGGGTACAGCGTGCGCTGGCGGCGCTCGCGGACCGCGTGGCGCACTGGACGTTCGTGTCGACGATCAGCGTCTACGCCGACACGGCCACCCCCGGCCAGACCCCGGCCACCGGCGCCCTCCTCGACGCCCTGCCCCGCCACGCGACCCGCGCCGACCTCACCGCCGAGGGCGGCACCGAGCTCTACGGCGGGATCAAGGTCGCCGCGGAAACCGCAGTGCGGGAGAAGCTCGGCGACCGCGCGTTCGTCGTCCGGCCCGGCCTGATCACCGGCCCCGGTGACGGCAGCGACCGGTTCGGCTACTGGCCCGCGCGCTTCTCGCGCGGGGGCCGGGTTCTGGTGCCGGCGTCCGAGGGGCTCGCGCAGTTCATCGACGTGCGCGACCTCGCGGCGTGGATCGTCACGGCGTTCGAGACCGGCCTGGGCGGCACCTTCGACGCGATCGGCCCGGCGGTTCCGCTGGGCAAACTGCTCTCCGACATCGCCGCGGCGGTCGGCGGTTCCGCGGATTTCGTGCCGGCCAGGGACGATCAGCTGGAGGCCGCCGGGGTCACCCCGTGGTCCGGTCCGCGGTCGCTGCCGCTGTGGCTCCCGCCTTCCCACGCCGGCCTCGCCTCGCACGACCCCACGCCCTCCCTCGCGGCGGGCCTGGACCTCCGCCCCCTTACGGACGCCGTGGCGGGCGCGCTGGCCGAGGAACGCACCCTGGGCCTGGACCGCGAGCGGCGGGCGGGGTTGTCGGCGGGGGAGGAGGCGGAGGTGCTGGCGGGGTTGTGACCGGGCCGGCTCAGCACCGGCTCAGCACCGGATCAGCGTCGGATCGGCTTGCGGTGAGCTACTTCGCCGTGCCCGCGCCCCGCAGCCGACAGTGATCGCGTCCCGGGGAGCGGTGAGGCGTCGGCGGTGGGTGAGGGGTGATGTCGCGCCGGTTGTGATCGGTGCGGGTCAGTCGTGAGTGCTCCGCGGGTGGTCGGGGCCGCGGCGTGGTCGGGGCCGCGGCCAGGTCCAGATCGGCGTGCGACGAGGCACGTCGCCGTGCCCGGTCCGGTTGTCGGCAGCATTCGTGCCGGGGCAACTGGCGGGAGCTTCCGAGATCGGGTGAGGCGATGCCGGGCCGGCTGTGGTTGGTGCGGATCGGTTGTGGGTGCGGGCTCCGTGGGTGGTTGTGGTCGGGTGCAGTCGGGCTGTGACCAGCTCCGGATCAGCTTGTGGCGAGCTACGTCGCCGTGCTCGGTCCCCGCTGCCGGCAACATTCGTGCCAGGGACAGCGGTGAGGGCATTGGTTGCACCAGGGTGATGTCGCGCCGGTTGTGATCGGTGCGGGCCAGAGGCGGGTGCGGGCTCCGCGGTTGCTCGGGGTCGGGGCGTCGTGGGCTGTGACCGGGTTCGGTCGGCTACGTCGCTGTGCTTGGTCCCGCTGCCGGCGGCATTCGTGCCGGGGCGAGCGGTGATGGCTTCAGCGGTTGCGCCGGGGCGGTGCCGGTCCGGCTGTGATCGGCGCGGGCCGGCTGTGGATGCGAGTTCGCGGGTACTGGGGCTGCCGGCGAGGTTGTGACCGAGCCGATCGGCGCCGGATCAGCTTGCGGCGAGCCACTTCGCCGTGCCTGGGCGGCCCGGGACCCAGCAGCCGCCCGAGGTGGGGGCCGTGGGGGCGTCCGGGAGGGCGAGCAGGGCGGTCAGCACGTCGGTGGCGGGGCCGGTGGTCCGCCACAGCCAGGTGGTCGGGCTGAAAACGTTTTCCTCGGTCGCCGGCATGCGGGTTGCGGTGGCGTCGTCCTCGGAGTGGAGGTGGAGGACGTCCACGAGGTCGCCGTGGGCGCGCAGGCCGACGACCGCGAGGACTTCGCCGGTGGGGTCGCTGGGGTGGACGAAACGATAGCCGCGGGCGATGAGAGTGCGGAGGGCGGTCTCGACGTCGTCGAGTGGGTGGGCCATCGTCCCCGCCTTTCGCTTGCCGGCTCGGGAATCTGCACGTGCGTTCGCGCGTGGCGCGGACCGTAGCACGATCGACCGCGGGGTAGGACAGACACACTTCGCTTTTTGTCTGATCCTCAGTGCTTCTGTAGAAGATGCCGAGCCGGCGGAAAAGGGGCGTTTGTACCCCGGCTCGGTGGTCGACCGGGCAAGGGTGACACGGACGTGACGAATCTCCCTCACCATGTCAAGCGACGTTCGCGAGGCAGGCGCCACCACGGCCGGGTGGTGATCCTGTCGGCCGCGTGGCAAGCACGGCTAGCATCGAAAACCCCCGCGCCGCGAGGGGAACGGACCGCCGAGCCGAGCGGTCACGGTGCCGGTGTCCGCGCACCTCTGGGGTCGGTGATGGGACTGTTCGCGATGGTGGTCGCCGCGCTGCCGCTGGCCGGCGGGCCGTGCGCGGCGGCGCTGCTGGTGCTGCGCCGCGGCCCGGGCCCGCACGTGGCGCGCAAGGCCCGCGTGCCGGTGCGGCTCGCGGAGGAGTTGCGGGCCGTCGCCGAGGTGCTGCCGCGGGTGCGGCCCGTGCCGGTGAGCACGCCGCCGCCGGTTCGGTGCGAGCCGTGCCGGGAAGCCGTGGTGCCGCGGCCGCGCCGGGCCGAGCCGGGTGGTCTGCGCCGCCTGCGCCCGCTGAACACCCGGCCCAGCGAGCGCCGAACCGAGCTGCCAGACGGCAGAGGCAGAGGCAAAACTGTCCGAAGTGGACGGACATCCGACGGCCGTCGGACCGGCCCGGAAAGGCGTGACCCCGGTCACTCGGCCCCGGGACTTTTCCGCGCCCTCCCACTGTTACACCCACTGCGGAAGCCGGAGGACCCCGGTGACCGCCACGAGCAGGAAGGGGTGAGAACCGATGGCGAAGAGCGTTTTGCGCCCGGTGATCAAGCTGCGTTCCACCGCCGGCACGGGATACACGTATGTGGCGACCAAGAACCGCCGCAACGACCCGGACCGGATGGTCCTGCGCAAGTACGACCCGGTCGTCCGCGAACACGTGGACTTCCGCGAAGAGCGCTGATCACAAACGCGTGAAGGGCTGAGGGCGGCACCTGCCGCCCTCAGCCCTTTTGTTGTGCCCGAACGACACTCAGCCGCAGTGTCCCAGCGGCGCGTCGACCTTCGCGGCGCCGACCGACCCGCCCCACGTCACGCACTTGCCGGCCGCCGAGGCCGTGACCGGTCCGGCGAACCAGGAGAACGAACCCGAGTCCGTCTGCTTCGTCGCCCCCTGCACCTGCAGGTACGCGGTGGTCGCCGACGGCGTGCCCGCGGCTGCGTTTTTCATCGTGCTCACGCAGTTCTTGCCGGTCGCCGCGTTGTAGGACAGGTACACCGTGCCTGCGGTGCCGAGGGAACCCTGGTCGATCACGCCGTAGCCCGAGCCGCAGGCGGGCGCGCCGAGGTTCGCGTCGGTGAACTTCGCCCAGCGGATGGCCGCGCTGGAGTTGCCCTGCGGGCCGCCCTCGAACAGGACGCCGGCCGAGCCGGTGCCGAGCGAGACCAGGTCGGAGTAGGCCGCGTCCTCGCTCCACACGAGGAACCCGTCGGTGTCGCCCTGCCAGCTGCCGCCGTTGTCGAACGACGAGCGGATGCGCAGCGCGTGCCGGTGGTCGCACACCGAGGGGGCGGCGAAGATCAGTCGCGTGTACGCGCCGCCGGTGTCGGTCGCGCTCATTGCGAGCGTGGAGCCTTGCACGTCGGGCGTCTTCGCGAGGTCCGGTTCGACCGTGAACCTCCGGCTGAACGTGAGCCCGCCGTCGGAGCTGATCGCCCACGCCCGCTCGACGGTCGAGCACATCGTGCCGGCGTTGTTGCGCGCCGAGGCGTAGATCTTGCCGTCGGGCAGCTCGGTCAGGCTGATCTCCTGCGGGTTCAGCGCGGTGCTGGTGCTCGCGTCGTGGGCGCCCAGGTGCCAGGTCGAGCCGCGGTCGTCGCTGTAGATGACGGCGCCGGTGTTGGGCGCGGAGCCGTTGACCTGGTAGCTCATGCCGGCGACGAGCCGGCCCTTGTGCGCGCCGCGGGTGAGCACCGAGGCGTGCGACGGCCCGGTCGCGAGCCAGCCCGGCGGCGCCGAGAAGCCGAGCTGGGTGGTGAGCACCTGGGGCGCGGCCCACGTGGTGCCGTTGTCCTTGCTGATGCTCACGCGCGGCGTCCGGCCGCAGGAGGCGTGCGGCGCGATGCACTGCATCACCGACAGCAGCACCACCCGGCCGTTGGGCTCGTCGGCGCTCGGCGGCACTACGACGGGCGTCGGGTTGCCCTTGGTGTCGCCGAAGCCCTGGATCACGATCTGCAGCGGACCCCACGTGGAGCTGCCCTTGACCTGGCGCTTCACGACCAGGTCGATGTCGCCGGTGTCCGCGCAGCTGTTCTTGCGTCCTTCGGCGAACGCGAGCAGGTCGCCGTTGTTGGCCTCGACGATGGCGGGGATGCGGAAGCACGAGTACCCGCCCGTCCCGGCCTGGTACACCACCGTGCTGGTGGCGTCGGCCGACGCGGCCGGCGCCACGGCCACCGCGGCGAACGCCGTCGCGCCGGCCAGCGCCGTGAGCAACCCTCTCGCGACACGTCTCAGATTCACTGTCGGTCTCCGTCCTGGGGGCCGGCCCCGCGATCGGCGGGGCGGCTGTCGTCAGTGCTCCCAGGCTCGGGCGCGGTCGTACACCCGGCGTACAACCGCACGCACAATCGGTTTTGTACCAAGAGAAACGGTGGATGCGCGGTGATCGTCCCACGTCCTGCCGACAGGAGCCGTGTCCTGTGGGCAGGCGCTCGCGCGAGCCGGGAGCGTGACGAGCGCTACGCTCTGAGTGGAGACGTGCCCGCAACCGGTGAGCGAGGGAGGACCGGTGAGCGAACCCGGTGCCCCCGCCGGCGTCCGGCTCGAGCTGCTGGGGCCACTGCGCGCGTGGCGCGGGGGCCACGAGCTCGCGATCGGCTCGCCGGCGCAGAGCCTGCTGCTCGCAGTGCTGCTCGCGCGCGCCGGCACGCCGACCGGGGTCGACGAGCTGGTGGGCCTGCTGTGGGAGGACGAGCCCCCGGCCAGCGCCGTGAATGTGATCCAGCGCTACGTCGGTGCCCTGCGCCGCCTCATCGAGCCCGATCTGGCCGCGCGTTCACCGGGCCGCTGGCTCGTGCGCCACCCCGGTGGTTACGGTCTGCAGCTCGACGCCGCGTCGTCCGACCTCGTCGAGTTCCGCACGCGTGTGCAGCGGGCGCGCCGCGCGGAGAGCGGCGAAGACGCGCTCGCCGAGTTCAACGCCGCCCTCGCCCTGTGGCGCGGCCCGTGCGCGGCCGGGCTGATGATGCCCGGCCGGGCCCGCGCGCTGCTGGCCGGTGTCGACCACGAAGGCCTGGCCACGGTGGTCGAGGCGGCCGACGTCGCCCATGCGGCCGGGCTGCCGCTGCAGCCCCTGCTGGCGCACCTGGAACGGGCGGTGAAGGCCGACCCCTTCAACGAGACGGTGCACGCCCGCCTCATGCTCGCCCTCGACTCCGTCGGGCGCCGGGCCGCGGCGCTCGAGGTCTACCGCGAGATCCGCAAACGGCTGGTCGACGAGCTCGGTGTCGAGCCGGGGGTGGAGCTCACTCGCGTGCAGCACGACGTGCTGGCGCACCACACCGAGCCGGTGCCGCCCGTGGTCCGCGCGGAGCCGACCCGCCCCGTGGTGCGCCCGGCGCAGCTGCCGCCCGACCTGCCGACGTTCACCGGCCGCCGTGACCAGCTCACCCAGCTCGCGAAGATGTTCGACTGCCCCACCGAACGCCGCCGCGTGACCCTGCTGGTGATCGACGGGCTGGCCGGCACCGGCAAGACCTCGCTGGCCGTCCACCTCGCGCACCGGGTGGCCGACCGGTTCCCCGACGGGCAGCTCTACGTCAACATGCGCGGCTTCGACCCGACCGGCGCCACCGTGGACCCGGCCGACGCGTTGCGCGGTTTTCTCGACGTGCTCGGCATCGAGCCCACGCAGGCGCCCTCCGGTCTCGACGCGCGCAGCGGCCTCTACCGCAGCCTGCTCGCCGGCCGGCACATGCTCGTGGTGCTCGACAACGTGCGCGACTCCGAGCAGGTCCGTCCGCTGCTGCCGGGCAGCGCGGGCTCGGCCGTGATCGTGACCAGCCGCAACCGGCTCAGCGCGCTGGTCGCCACCGAGGACGCCGCCCTGCTGACGCTCGACACACTGTCTGCGTCGGAAGCCCGCGAGACGCTCGTGCGCCGGCTCGGCGAGGAGAAGGTGGCGGCCGAACCGGCGGCCGTCGAGGAGATCATCGAGCTGTGCGGCCGGCTGCCGCTGGCGCTGGCGATCGTGGCCGCGCGCGCCCGCACGCACCCCCAGTTCTCGCTCGCCGACATCACCGCGAAGCTGCGTGCCACGCAGGGCACGCTCGAGGCGTTCCGCGGCGACAGCGCGGGCGACGTGCGCACGGTCTTCTCCTGGTCCTACCGCGTGCTCGAACCCGGTGCCGCCCGGCTGTTCCGGCTGCTTTCGCTGCACCGCGGCGCCGACTTCTCGACGGCCGCCGCCGCGAGCCTCGCCGGCGTGGCGCTGCCGGCGGCGCAGGACCTGCTCGACGAGCTCACCCGCATCCGCTACCTCAGCGAGCACCGGCCCGGCCGCTACCTCGCCCACGACTTGGTGCGCTCGTACGCGATGGAGCTGCGCGAGCAGACCGACTCCGCCGAGGACCAGGCCGACGCCCTCGCCCGGCTCGTCAACCACTACCTGTGCAGCGCCCACGGCGCCTACCTCGCACTGAACCCACACCAGCTCCCGATCGACCCGCCCGTGCTCGAACCGGGCGTGACCGCCGACCTCGCGCACGGCTACGGCGAGGCGATGGAGTGGTTCGAGCTCGAGCTGCCCGCGCTGACGCTGCTGATTCGGCAGATCGCGGGTGTGCCGGCGCTGGCCGGAAACGTGTGGAAGGTCGTGCTGAGCCTGCAGCCCTACTACCAGCGCAGCGCGCTCTACCACGACTGGCTCACCCAAGCCGAGCTCGCGCTGCGGGTCGCGGTCGGCACCGGCGACCTGGTGGCGCAGGCCAACGTGCACCGCAGCCTCGCGGGTGCCTACCACTTCGTCGAGCGCTACGACGAAGCCCTGGAACACCTCAACCGCACGGCCGAGCTGTTCGAGCAGCTCGGGCTCGGGGCTGACCAGGCCTACGTGCACAGCAACTTCGGCACGGTGTTCGCGAAGCTCGGGCGGTTCGACGCGGCGCTGGAGCACCACGAGCGCGCGTTCGAGCTTTACCGGGCCAGCGGCAACGTGAAGGGCGAAGCCATCGGGCTCGAGGGCATCGGCCGCTGCCTGTCCGAGATGGGCGGCAACGCCGAGGCCGTGCCGCTGATCCTGCGGGCCATGAAGCTGTACGAGGACATCGGCGACCGCAACGGCGAGGGCAACTGCTGGAGCACGCTGGCCACCGCGTACGGCTCGCTCGGCCACCTCGACCAGGCGATCGACGCCTGGCGCCGCGCCGTGAGCTACTACCGCGAGCTGGGAAACCGGTCCGACGAGTCCGATTCGCTGGTGGCGCTCGGCGACGCGCTCAGCGCGGCGGGCGACCCCGAAGGTGCGGAGAAGGCGTGGCGCGAGGCGCTGGAAGTGCTCGACGGGCTGGGCATGCCCGCCGCCGACGACGTCCGGGTGCGCCTCGGCGACCCGGGCGCGCGGGTGGGGTTCCCACCCGGCGCGTGAGTCGTCAGATCAGGCCTTCGCGGATCGCGTAGGCCACGGCGTGGGCGCGGTTGCGCAGTTCCAGCCGGACGGTCATCTTGCTGATGATGTTCTTCACCGTGCGCTCGCTGTAACCCAGCTGGTTGGCCACTTCACCGGCCGAGAGCCCGTCGGCGAGGAACCGCAGGATGTCGGTCTCGCGCCGGTCGAGGCGGTTCTGCCGCGCCGCCGCGTGGGTCAGCCGGCGCACCTGCGTGGTCAGCCGCTCGACCGGGTCCGCCGGGTGCGCGCCGGCCGCGTCGAGCACCGCCTGCGTGACGGCTTCGCTGCGGCTGGTGGTCTTGTCGAGGATCGTGACCACGCGGTGCTGGGCGAGCTCGGCGATCGGCAGGTCGTCGAGCCGGCCGATGACCAGCACGGACGGGATGTCGAGCGTCGCGGAGACCCGCTCCAGGATGTCGCGGGTGCGCGGGGTGAGCCGGTCGGTGACGACGAGCGAGACCTCGGCGCCCATCGGCCGGGTGCGGTCGACCATGGCCACTTCCGGCTTGCCGTCGAAGTAGCTTTCCATGCACGCGCGAGTGAGTGCGTCGGAAACCGAGAGCAGGCACCGCACGGTTCCGGTTCGCAGGGTCTGGTTCATGCTGCCAGCATGCGCGCGCGAACTGATCATCTACTCCGGGCGCGTTCAGTGGACGTTCAGTGGCCGCACAGAGCGCCCTCGGCTGGTGGCCGTTCGGTCACCTCGGGGAGAAAGCCCTCGACTCCCCGGCGGTGATCGAGTTTGATGCGGGCAGGGGGCAGGTGGGTCTCTGCGGGGACCCCGGATGACGAGCTGGTGCGAACACATGGACGACGTCCTGGCCGAGGTGGCCGAACTGGGGCTGACCGCGAAACTGACGCCGGTGGCGGGCAGTGTTGCCGCGGTGTGGCGCTGTGACCTGCTGCGCGACGGCGTGACGCTGTCGGCCGGGCGGGGCTACGGCGCGGGAGCCGCCGGTGAACGCGACGCCGTGCTCGACGCCCTCACCCGCCGGTTCGGCGGCGCCGCCTGGCTGCGCCCGGCCGACGTGCGCGCCGTGCCCGCACCCGAGCTCGCGACCGGCGCGCTCTCGGCCGACGAGACCGTGTGCTCGCTGGCCCGCTACACCGACCTGCCCGTCGGCACGCTGTCCTACCGGCGGCTGATGCCCGCCGGTCTCGGCCCGGTCGCCGCCGTGCCCGCGCTGCTCGCGATCACCGACTACGGCAGCGCCGGGCACCTGCTGCTGCGCCACTCCGTGGGCGACCTCGTGGACTACGACGCCCTCGGCACCCGGCCCGCCGCCGCGGCATGGGGCGCGGCGACGACCACGGCCGAGGCGACCGTGCGCGCCCTGACCGCGCTGCTCGACCACGACGTCCACGAGGCGATGCTCGCGAGCGCGCGCCCGGCGCTGCTCGACCCGGCGACCCTGCCCCCGGACCTGGCCGCCCTGCTCGCGTCCGCGTCGCTCGCCGCGGGCGGACCCGTGCGGGTCGCCGACCTCACCCCGCAGCTCGGCGTGCCGGCGTACCTGGCCGGGGACCGCGCCGCCTGGGGAGCCGGTGTTTCGTTCAGCCGCCGCCGCGCCCTCACCGACGCGTTGAACGGCCTGCTGTGCCGCCGCGCCGCCACCCCGACCGGCCGCCGGCTCGGGCAGCCCGAGTCCGCGGACTCCGTGCCCTACCGCGAGAACAACCTCTCCGGCACGGCGCCGGAGCTGCTGGCCGAACTGCTGGACAGCCTCGCCGCCCGCGACCTCACGGCCTACCTGAGGGAGCACCACACCGGCCGGGTGTCGGTGGTGCACGTGCTGGTGCCCGGGATGAAGTGCTGCCACCAGGGACTCACGGCGGTGTGACGCCCGCCAACCCACTGAACCACTCGGCGCTTCCGCCCGTGTAAAGAAGAGGACCACCGGCCAGTGCGCCGGTTTCGGGCGGAAAGGAACTTCGTGTCACTCTTCACGGGCACCGACGATCGCGAGCTGTCCCCAGCGGTGGGGCCGGATGCCGCGCCGCCGGGGCGGAGCCGGGCGCGCAGGGTGGCGGCCGTGGTGCTCACGGTGGTGGCGGGCCTGCTCGTGTTGTTCGCGCTCGTGGCGCCCGACAGCCTGGCGGAGCTCTCGCCGGCGGCCTTCGTGCGGATCCCGGTGGAGGCGCTGGTCGTGACGGCGCTCGCGCTGGTGCTGCCGCCGCGGTGGCGGCGGGTGCTGGCGGCCGTCGTGGGGGCGGTGCTCGGGATCCTGACCGTGCTGAAGCTCGTGGACATGGGGTTCAACGAGGTGCTCTCGCGCCCGTTCGACCCGATCTTCGACTGGAGCTTCGTGAGCGCGGGGCTAGATTTCCTGCGTGGTGAGGTCGGCGGGGCCGGAGCGGTGGCCGCGGCGATCGGCGTGGTGCTGCTGATCCTGGCGGTGATCGTGTTCACGACGCTGGCCGTGCTGCGGCTGACGCGGCTCGCGGCCGGGCGGCGCACGGGATCCACGCGGGTGGTGGCGGTGCTGGGGGTCGTGTGGATCCTGGCGGCGGTTTTCGGGGTGCAGCTCGCGCCCGGGCAACCGATCGCCTCGCGCAGCGCGGCGGCCGACGCGTTCGACGACATCCGGCAGGTGGGCACGGACCTGCACGACAAGCGGGACTTCGCCGCGCAGCTGGCCGACGACCCCTTCGCGAACACTCCGGGCAACCAGCTGTTGCAGGGGCTCAAGGGCAAGGACGTGCTGCTGACCTTTGTGGAGAGTTACGGCCGCTTCGCGATCGAGGGCTCCGATATCGCCCCCGCGATCGACGCGCAGCTGGACCAGGAGACGAAAAGCCTGCAGCAGGCCGGGTTCGCCGCGCGCAGCGGCTTCCTCGACTCGTCGACCTTCGGCGGGGGCAGCTGGCTCGCGCACTCGACCGTCCAATCGGGAACGTGGGTGGACAACCAGCAGCGTTACAACGATCTGCTGGCCAGTGACCGGCTCTCGCTGACCCGGGCGTTCGGCAAGGCCGGCTGGACGACGGTGCAGGACGTGCCGGCGCACACGATGCCGTGGCCGGAAGGCAAGTACTACGGGTTCCAGCACTACTACGACTTCCACAACGTCGGGTACCAGGGTCCGGGCTACGCCTACGCCACGATGCCCGACCAGTACACGCTGTCCTTCTTGCAGCGCACCGAACTCGCCGCCCGGAACCGCAAACCCGTGATGGCCGAGGTCGACTTCGTGTCCAGCCACGCGCCCTGGTCGCCGCGCCCCACCCTCGTCCCCTGGGACAAGGTCGGCGACGGCTCGATCTTCGACCCGCAGCCGGCGATGGGGGAGGACCCCGCGCAGGTGTGGAAGGACCCGAACCAGATCCGGGCCGCCTACGGCAAGGCGATCCAGTACACCCTCTCCACGCTCACGTCCTATTTGCAGACTTACGGCACCGACAACACGGTGCTGGTGTTCCTCGGCGACCACCAGCCGCCCGTGGTGACGCCGGCCGGGGTGACGCACCAGGTGCCGATCACGATCGTGGCGAAGGACCCGGCCGTGCTGGACCGGGTGTCGTCGTGGAACTGGACCGACGGCATGCGCCCGGCCGCGAACGCGCCGGTGTGGCGCATGGACACCTTCCGGGACCGGTTCCTGACGGCTTTCGCCGAGTAGCGGCCGGTTGCTGCACGCCCAGGGGCCATCGGGGAAGCTGTCGGGGTGGACGACTCGGCGGAACGGACGGGGTATCGGCGGTCGGCGGGCTCGCCGCGCGGGCAGGTGCGGCGGCGCGAGCTGCTCGCGAGCGTGACCGACGACCTCGCCGAGAACGGCCTCGTCGACTTCTCCCTGCGGCGCGCGGCGAAGGCGGCCGGCACCACGCACAAGGTCCTGCTCTACCACTTCGCGAGCGCCGAGGACCTGCTCGCCCAGGCCGTGTTCGCCTTGCGGGAGCGGCGGATCGGCAACGCGCTGGCGGCCATGGCCGAGGGCGGGCGGCAGCGCACGCTCGCCGGGCGCGTGGGCGTGGCGTGGCGGACGTTGCGCGACGAGGAGCCCGGGCTGCGTCGCGTGCTCGACCAGGCCGTGGGGCTGACCATGTACGACCCCGAGCGCTACGCCGACCTCGGCCGCGGGGCGACGCGGCAGTACCTGGACCTGCTGGAGTCGTTCTGCCCGCGGCAATGGCCCGCGCAACGCAAACGCGAGGTGGCGCAGCTGGTGCTCGCGACGTTGCGCGGGTTCGTCGTGCACCGCCTGACCAGCGACGATCCGGGCGGCGCGGAAGCGGGGTTCGCCGCGTTGGAGCGGGCACTGGCGCGGGAGGAAGCGGCGGGCGACTGACGGGGCGCTGAGCGGGGCACTGGACGAATTTGTGAACCACGTGGTTCACTTCTGGTGGGGCGAACGACCCGGGAGGTGGTCCCCATGTCGGCGCGCGTGGTTCGAGGTGGTGGGCTCGTGAGGGCGATCGAGCTTTCGGCCGGACCGGTCGAGTACACCGACACGGGTGGCGACGGGCCCGTTCTCGTGTTCCTGCACGGGTTGCTGATGGACTCGTCGCTGTAGGACGAGACGATCGCCGACCTGGTGCCCGGGCACCGGTGTGTCGCGCCGACGCTGCCCCTCGGTGCCCACCGCCAGGCGATGCACGCCGACGCGGACCTTTCGATGCCCGCGCTTGCCCGGCTCGTCGCGGAGTTCCTGACCCGGCTCGATCTTCACGACGTGA
Organism: Amycolatopsis sp. NPDC004368; assembly: GCF_053602515.1. NCBI lineage: Bacteria > Bacillati > Actinomycetota > Actinomycetes > Pseudonocardiales > Pseudonocardiaceae > Amycolatopsis > Amycolatopsis sp. NPDC004368. The sequence continues at coordinate 21,436 of NZ_JBSGDT010000055.1, forward strand.
CCCTGGTCGGCGTCGACACCGGCGGAGCCCTCGTGCAGCTGGTGATGACCGCCGGCGCCGAGCGGGTGCGGCGCGTGGTGCTCGCGTCGTGCGACGCGTTCGACAACTTCCCGCCCGGGCTCACCGGCAAGACGCTGTTCCTGACCGGCCGGCTCTCGCCCGGCTTGTTCGGGCTCTTCATGCAGCAGATGCGCGTGAAAGCGGTGCGCCGCTTGCCGATCGCCTTCGGGTGGCTGACGAAACGTGGCGACGAAACCGTGGCCGGCTGGCTGCGCCCGATCCTCACCCGCGCTGACATCCGCCGCGACGCCCTCCGCGTACTGCGCGCGGCCGCCGCCGACCCCGGTGTGCTGACCGACGCCGCGGCCCGGCTGCCGGAGTTCGACCGGCCGGCGCTGATCGTCTGGGCGCGCGAGGACCGTGTCATGCCACCGGATCACGGGCGACGGCTCGCGCAGTTGTTGCCGAAGGCCCGGCTGTCCGAAGTGGACGACAGTTACACGCTGCTGCCGCTGGACCGGCCGGCCGAACTGGCCCGGCTGATCGGGGAGTTCACACGAACGGCCTGATCTTGTTCGGCCACAACGATCATGAGGACGGCGCCGCGAGCGGATCGTGCGGTTGGTGACTGGCTCGACCGGCCGTGACGGTGAAAATCGGAACCTTTACGTCAGGTCATGGCGCACGACGGCGGAGAGGCCTAGCCTTCCCGCAGCACCAAGCTCCGCCGCTCACCGAAACCCCCGGAGATACTTCCGCTGTGAAAGTGTTTCCTTTATCCTGGATCCAATCGCCAATCCGAGAGGAAGGGCTTTCATGATCGCTTCCCAGGCCGACACCGACGCCGACCGAGCACGGGCCGATCTCGTCACCTGCACCAGCCTTCTCGTCTTCAAGGGTGTCCTCGACTACAGCGGGCACCTCTCCGCACGGGTGCCCGGCACCACCGACCGCGTGTTCATCCAGCCGCGCGACGCCAGCCGGGCCGCTCTGAAGCCGGAAGACCTGCTGGTGGTGGACCTGGACGGCAACCTCGTGGAGGGTGAGCTGCCGCCGCCGGCGGAGACCGCGATCCACACCGGCGTGTACCGGGCGCGGCCCGAGGTGGACTTCGTCTGCCACGGTCACCCGACGCTGTCGACCACCTTCACCATGGTCGAGCACCCGTTCCTGCCGATGCGCCACTTCGCCTACAAGTTCCCCGACGGCCTGGCCGTGCACCCCGATCCCACCCACATCCGCTCGCGCGAACAGGGCGACGCGGTGGCGAAGACACTCGGCGAAGCCGGGGCGTGCCTGCTGCGCTCACACGGCACGGTCGTGGTGGCGAACCGCATCCAGGAACTGCTGATGGACTGCCTCGACCTCGAGGAAAACGCTCGCACGCTCCTGCTCGCGCGCCAGCTCGGCACGCCGCTGCCGCTCACGCCGGAGGAGATCGTGCAGGTCGCCGAGAGCTACGACCGCGGTGGCCACCGCCCCGACAAGCTCTGGGACCACTACGTGCACCTCGGTCGCCAGGCCGGCGTGCTCGCCGCCTGACCCGTCGGAGAACAATCGCCCCGGCCGGGAAAACCCGCCGGTGACGACCGTTGTGCACCCCGCTCGTGTCCACAGTGCACAACGCGGTGCACAGATGCGTCATCCCCGAACAGCCCAGTTCACGGCCGGACCACCCGCACCTCGTGTCGAATGGATCCAGGCGCCAACTGACAAACTGGAGGAGGTCACGGTGTCCCTCACCGAAGACACGAGCTTGGCCAGTTCCGCCCCGGACCGCGCCGGTCCGCCCGCCACCCCGCCCCGGCGGTTCCGGATCCCGTGGAACGCGAAGGTCCGCCGGCGCGTGCTGCCGGTCGCGTCGGTCGTGGTGTTCCTGGGGGTGTGGCAGATCTTCGGGGCGCAGGTCAACCCGATCCTGCTGGCCACGCCATCCGCGGTCGCTTCGTCCTTTGTGGACATCATCGCCAACGGTGAGCTCGGCACGGCGTTCCTGCGCGCCATGGAGGTGCTCGCGGCGGGCTTCGGCATCTCGGCCGTGGTCGGCATCGCCGTGGGGGTGTGGATGGGCCGGCGCGAGACCGTGGCACGTGTGCTCAACCCCTACGTGAGCTTCTTCCAGGCGACGCCGCTGATCGCGCTCACGCCGCTCGTGGTGATCTGGACGGGCATCGGGTTCGTCTCGGAAATCACCATCACGTTCCTGCTCGCCGTGTGGTCGATCATCATCAACACCGCCGAGGGCACCCGCAACACCCCGGCGATCCTGCTCGACATGGCGAAGGTCTACCGCGCCGGCGAGTGGTCGGTGGTCCGCCACGTCGCGATGCCCAACGCCGTGCCCTACATCTTCGCCGGCCTGCGCATCGCGCTGGCCAAGGCCCTCATCGGCGTGATCATCGGCGAGATGGACATCAGCCTCAAGGGCCTCGGCGGGCTGATCCAGAACTACGGCGACTCGTTCCAGACCGCGCCGCTGCTCGCCTCGATCATCAGCTCCTCGATCGTCGGCGTGATCGGCACGATCATCCTCGAGGTGCTGCGCCGCAGGCTCGCCCCGTGGTCCTCCACCGCCTCCGCCCACACCCGCGTCTGAACCCGGAGAAAGGTCCGCCATGAGCGCACCCACGGCGTGCATCGAGATCGAGCACGTGTCCAAGCGCTACCAGCGCCCGGGCCGCAAGGCCGAGAGCTTCCTCGCCGTCTCCGACGTGCACTTCGACATCCGCCAGGGCGAGTTCATCTCGCTGATCGGCGCGTCGGGCTGCGGCAAGACCACGCTGCTGCGGATGATGTCCGGCCTCATCCCGGTCGACGACGGCCGGATCCGCATCAACGGACGCGCCGTGGACGGGGTGCCGCCCTCGATCGGGTTCGTCTTCCAGGAACCCGCGCTGCTGCCGTGGAAATCCGTGCGCGAGAACATGGCGTTCGCGCTCAAGGCGAAGGACCTCCCGCCCGACCAGGTCGACGCCGCGATCGCCGCGAAGCTCGAGATGACGAGCCTGCAGGACTTCGCGGGCTATTACCCGTCGGCGCTCTCGGGCGGCATGCAGCAGCGCGCGGGTCTGGCCCGGGCGCTGGCCTGCGACCCCGACGTGCTCTTCATGGACGAACCCCTGTCGGCGCTCGACGCCTTCACCCGGCGCCGGCTGCAACAGGACATCGCCACGATCATCCAGGGCATCGGCGCCACCACGGTGCTCGTGACGCACGACGTCGACGAGGCCGTGTTCTTCTCCGACCGCATCGTGGTCATGGGCACCTCACCCGGCTCGGTCCGCGACGTCGTGGAGGTCCCGTTCCCCAAGCCGCGCAAGCACGCGGAGCTCCTCGGCGATCCCGAGGTGGCGAAGCTGCGCGACCACGTGCTGGGCATCGTGCTCGGCCTGCACTGAGTTCCACTGCTCGAACCCCATTCCCCGACTCCACCGTCAAGTCCAGTCCAGAAAGGAGGGTCCGCGATGTCCGCTCCCACTTCGCGGCGGCGCCGCACGGCGCTCGTCGTCGGCGCGATCGCGGCGCTCACCGTGTCGCTCACCGCCGCGTGCGGTTCCGGCGACGCGGCCACCGGAGCCGGTGACAAGCTGCCGACCTCGGCCGACGGCACGCCGAACCTCAAGGGCACCACCATCCGCATCGTCACCGGCGCCGCCCCCGCCATCGAGGACACCAAGATCGCGCTCGTGGCGCAGGTCCTCAAGAGCTGGGGCGCCGACGCGACGATCGTGAACCAGACCGGTGACCCCGCGGCCATCCGGGTGCTGCTCGCCGGCGACGCCGACATCGGCACGCTCGCCGTGTCGTCGTCGATCAACTCGGGCCTGAAGATCTTCGGGCCGAGCCAGCCGCGCCTGGACTACCACTTCATCGGCGCGCCCTCGCTCAACTCGATGACGGACCTGCCCGGCCACGTCTACGGCACCTCGAACGTCCACGGCGTCGAGGCGCTGATGTTCGCCGACCTGCTGGCGAAGAACAACATCGACCCCAAGGCGGTCACCACGACGGTGGCCGGTGGCGCGTCGGTGCGCGTGAGCGCCATGCTCACCCACCACATCGACGCGACGTTCGCCCACGCCACCGACGTCTCGAAGCTGACCTCGGCCGGCTTCCACGACCTGGTGACGATGTCCAAGACCGCGCCGGAGCTCGCCGACTCGTTCCTCGCGACCTCACCGCAGTGGCTCGCGAGCCACGGCGCGCTGGCCGTGGCGATCGACCAGGCGTGGATCAAGGCGGCGCAGATCTTCAACACCGACAAGGACCAGTGGGTCAAGGCCGCGGTCGCCTACGCCAGGGCCGACGAGAAGGAAGCGTCGAGCACCTACGACGCGCTCAAGGCCGCGGACACGTTCCCCGCGTCGAAGAGCGCCTACTCCGAGGCTTCGGCGAAGACGCAGGAAGACCTGGCCAACAAGGTCGGGGCGATCACCAAGGCGCCGGCCACGTCCGTCTGGGTCGACACCGCGACCTGGGACAAGGCGACGGCAGCGATGAAGCTCAATTGACCGCGCTGAAAAACCAGGTCACCAACCGCTGTGGGAAAGGACTCCGGACGCTCGGTCCGATAATGGATCCAGGATACGATTGTCCTCCAGATCACGCGGACGAATGGTAATCGCTTGTCGACCGGCCGGGGCCGGTCGAGGGGAGGCTAGGTCACGATGGAGCGGCGTCAGTCCGAAGGAGCCGGTGGCGGCACGGGAAGCGGCACCCCGGAGGGGTCCGCGATCACCGGCCGCGCCAGCTTCGACGAGGTCGTCTCGCGGTTGTCGAGCGGCTACCGGTCGATCGGCGACATGGTCTACGAGGTCCTGCGCCAGGCGTTGCTCTCCGGGGCGTTCGCCCCCGGGGAGCACCTCCGGCAGGAAGCGCTGGCCACCGCGATCGGTGTGTCGCGGCTCCCGGTGCGAGCGGCCCTGCTGCGGCTCGACGCCGAGGGGCTCGTGGAGTTCCACCCGCGCCGCGGCGCCGTGGTCAAGACGCTCACGGCCGAGCAGCTCGTGGAGATCTACGAGCTGCGCGACCTGCTCGAGACCCACGCCCTGCGCAAGTCGATGAAAACCATGACCCCCCAGCGCGTCGAGAGCCTGCGCCGCAACGCGGAGCTGCTCGATTCCGAGGAGGAGGGCGAAGGGTTCCTCGACGTCCGCGTGCGGTTCTACCGGGAGCTCTACGACGCCGAGCGCAACCCTCGGCTCGTGGAGCTGATCGAAGACCTGCGCAGCAGCGTGGGGCGCTACCTGCTCGGCTGGCGGGTGTCGGGCAGCCGCAGCCACCACGGGCGGCACACCACGCTCGTCGACCACATCGAGCGCGGTGACGTCGCCGCCGCGGAGGCGGCCCTGCACGACCACCTGCGCGAGGTGAGCGAAGGCGTCGCCAAGATCCTTTCCGGCGAAAGCGATCGCGAACCGGACAGCGAATTCCCCGCGTAAACGTTTCTCCTTTCCCTTCAACCGAATCACACGTTGTCCGCAACCCGGCCGAATCGCCGGGCAGGTACCCCCTGCCCGGAAACCGGCGGGCAGGAGTGAACGGAAACTCCGATGAGAACTGACGAGGTCTCCTGGTTCAGCGACGGCGAACGCGTCAGCGGGCTCTGGCGCACCCCGGACGGGGGCGACGGGCCCTACCGCGTCGTCGTGCAGGGCCCGGGCTGGATGGGCCTGAAGGACGCGAAGCTCTACGTGCGCTACCACCAGGCGCTCACCGACGCCGGGTTCGCCGTGCTGGTGTTCGACTACCGCGGCTTCGGCGATTCCGAGGGCGACCCGGAACTGCTTTCGCCGGCCCGGCAGCTGGCCGACCTGCGCAGTGCCGTCACCTACGCCGAGGCGCGGCCCGACGTGCTGCCCGATTCGATCGGCGTGTTCGGCAGCGGCGGCACGGGCGGCGGCAACGCGGTGCTGCTCGCGTCCGTCGACAAGCGGGTGCGGGCCGCGGTGAGCCAGCTGCCCGTGGCCGACGGCGGCGACTGGCTGCACCGCATGCGCAGCGAGTACCAGTGGCTCGACTTCCTCGCGGAGCTGGACGCCGACCGGCGCGAGCGCACGCTGCACGGCGTGGGCAAGCTCGTGAACCCACGCGAGGAGATCATGGTGCCGACGTCGGAACGCCGGGCCACGAGTGTCAAGTCCGATGTGGATGGACGCGTGCCGAAGCAGGTGCGCCTGGCCGCGGCGGAGGAGATCATCGCCTACCGCCCGGCCGAGGCGGCGGCGACGCTCGACACGCCGCTGCTCGTGATCGGGGTGGAGAACGACGCCACCACGCCCACCGACCACGCGGAGCGGATCTACGAGGCCGCCCGCGGTCCGAAGGAACTGATCATGCAGCGGCACACGAGTCATTACGCCGCCTACGACAAGTACTGGACCGCGACGACGCCCCGCATCGTCGCGTGGTTCGAGAAGTATCTGCGCCCGGCCGACGTGGTCGTGCGATCGAGCGAGCCGGGGGAGCACCCCGTTGTTGTGGAGGTGAAGGCATGAGCATCGATCTCCGTGTGGCCGGTGGCCGCGTGCAGCTGCCCAGTGGCGCCGTCGACGGCGACCTGCTGGTGAACGAGGGCAAGGTCGTCGGGGTGGTGTCCGGCTCCGTCGAGATCGCCGACGTCGGCCGCACGGTCGACGCCACCGGGAAACTGGTGCTGCCCGGCATGGTCGACGTCCACGTGCACACCCGTGAGCCCGGGTTCGAGCACAAGGAGGACATCCACACGACGTCGCTGCAGGCGGCCGCCGGTGGTGTCACCACGATCTTCGGGATGCCCAACCTGAACCCGCCGACCACCACGGCGAAAACGCTGCGCGAGGTCTTCGACCTCTACGCCGAGAAGTCCATCGTGGACTGGAACCACAACCCCGCGGCCACCCGTCCCGACGAGATCGCGCCGATGGCCGCGATGGGCGTGAACGCGTACAAGATCTACATGGTCGTGGACACCGGCCGCACCTACCCGCACCCGGCTGGCACCGGCATGCACGGGCACGGCGACCTGCTGCGCATGATGGACACCATCGCGAAGACGGGTAAGCGCTTCATCATCCACCCCCACGACCAATCGCTGATGGACTACATCGAGGGGGAGTACCTGGCCCGCGGGGAAAACACGCCGCAGGGTTACGCGTCGGCCTACGCCGCACGCAACGGCGTCATCTGGGACACCGCGATCGAGGTCGTGCTGCGCCTGGCCGAGGCTTCGGGCTGCAAGGTGCACCTCGCGCACATCCAGACGCGCCGCTCGGTCGAGGCCGTGCGGCGGGCGCGTGAGCACGGCGTGGACGTGACGTGCGAGGTGAACCACTGGCTGCCGTTCCTGTCCACTTGGGACGATGTGGAGAAGCTGGGCCCGTATGCGCTGTCCTACTGGGTGCCCGACGACGGCCGCGAAGCCGTGTGGGAAGGCCTGCGCGACGGCACGATCGACATGTTCTCCTCCGACCACGCGCCGCACACGCGTGAGGAGAAGGAGATCGGCTGGACGCGGATGTGGAGCTCCCACACCGGAACCCCGGGCATCCAGTACTACTACCCGCTCACGCTCGACGCGGTCAACAAGGGCCTGCTGACGCTCGACCGCGCCGTCGAGCTCGTGGCCGGCGCGCCGGCGGCGAAATTCGGCCTGCAGGGGGTGAAGGGCGCGCTGACCCCGGGCTGCGACGCGGACTTCGTGATCGCGGACCTCGACGCGCCGTGGACGATCACGAACGCCGGCGTGCTCTCGAAGATCGGCTGGACCCCGTACGACGGCCGGCAGCTCACGGCCGGCATCGAGCAGACCTACGTGCGCGGCACCGAGGTGTTCGCGGGCGGCAGGGTGACCGGCGAGGCCGGGCACGGCAAGCAGGCGGTGTCAGGAAAGGTGCAGAACGCATGAAGTTCGGACTCTTGCTCCCGCATTTCGGCGAGCACGCCTCGCGCGACAACGTGCTCCAGGGCGCGATCATGGCCGAGAAGGCCGGCTTCGACTCGGTCTGGGTGCGCGACCACCTGGTGTTCGAGCCGCACGGCGAGATGGAGAAGCCCAACCGCACGTTCTACGACGCGCTCACCACGCTCACGGCCATCGGCGCCGTGACCGAGCGCATCGAGCTGGGCACGGGTTCGCTGATCCCGTTCCGGCACCCGCTGGTCACGGCGCTGATGACGGGCACGATGACGCAGCTGTTCGGCCCGCGCGTGATCCTCGGCTTCGGCGCGGGGACGTTCGACCACGAGTTCGAAGCCATCGAATGGGGTGAGCGCGATCGGGTGGAACTCGTGCGGTCCAACGCCGAGATTTTCAAGCGCGTGTTCACCGAGAACAACGTGTCGTACTCCGACGCGAACTTCACCTTCGACGACATCACCATCGAGCCCAAGCCGCTGGGCGGGCGGGTGCCGTTCTGGTACTGCGGCGCCACCCCGCGCTCGGCCCGGCTCGCGGTCGAGTTCTGCGACGGCTGGATGCCGGGCCGGATCTCGATGGCGACGCTGGACAAGCGCGTGACCACGATGCGGGACCTGTCTGCCCAGGCCGGGCGCACGATGCCGACCGTGGCCGTGATCCCGCCCACGTCGATCGAGCGCACGTACGAGGAAGCGGTGAAGCACGTGAACGTGCCGGGCCTGCTGGCCTGGGCGAACAAGGCGAAGTTCGCGGTGAAGCCGCCGTCCGGCACGTTCGAGACCGTGAAGGATCTCTCGGGGCAGCTCATCGTCGGCACACCGGAGGATGCGTTGGAGGAGATAGCCCGGTTCGCCGAGACCGGGGTGGAGCACCTGGTGTTCGACTTCCGGTTCAAGTTCGATCGGTGGTTCGATCAGATCGAGCTGCTCGGGTCGGAGATCATCGGCAAGGTGAACGCGGGCGTCTGAGGTTGAGAAGGGACGAGTCCAGTGGTGAGGTTCGGGTACAAGGCGTCGGCGGAGCAGTTCGCGCCGGCGGAGCTGCTGCGCTACGGCGTGCTGGCCGAGGAGAACGGGTTCGACTCGGTGTTCGTGAGCGACCACCTGCAGCCGTGGCGCCACGACGGCGGCCACGCGCCGGCCGCGCTGCCGTGGCTGGGCGCGCTCGGCTCGGCGACGGAGCGGGTGGTGCTGGGCACGAGCGTGCTGACGCCGACGTTCCGCTACCACCCGGCCGTGGTCGCGCAGGCGTTCGCGACGCTCGGGTGCCTGTTCCCGGGCCGCGTGGTACTGGGCATCGGGTCCGGCGAGTCGATGAACGAGGCCCCGCTCGGCATCGAGTGGCCGGAGCCGAAGGTGCGCTTCGCCCGGCTCAAGGAGGCGATCGAGCTCATCCGCCTGCTGTGGACGGAAGAGCGCGTGGACTTCGAGGGCAAGCACTACCGCACCGAGAAGGCCACGGTGTACGACCGGCCCGCCGTGCCGGTGCCGCTGTACATCGCGGGCTCCGGCCCGGCGGCCACGCGGCTCGCGGGCCGTCGTGGTGACGGTTTCATCACCACGAGCGGCAAGGCGCCTTCGCTGTACACGGACACGCTGCTGCCCGCGGTCCGCGAAGGCGTGGAGCAGTCGGGCCGCGCGATCGGCGACGTGGACATGATGATCGAGGTCAAGGTCTCGTTCGATGCGGACGCTTCGCGCGCGTTGCAGGACACGCGGTTCTGGGGCGCGCTGGCGTTGAAGCCGGAGGAGAAGACGGGCGTCGAGGACCCGGTCGAGATGCAGCGGCTGGCCGACGCGCTGCCGATCGAGCGGGCCGCGAGCCGGTTCATCGTGTCGTCCGACCCGGACGAGCACGTGGCGGCGATCAAGCGGTACCTCGACCTGGGCTTCACGCACCTGGTGTTCCACGCCCCCGGGCCGGACCAGGAGCGGTTCCTGAAGGCCTACGGCACGGAGATCCTGCCGCGGTTGCGCAAGCTGGTGTGAGTGCCGGTGCGGGCCCGGTCGGGTACCGGGCCCGCACTCGGGGTGTGCTCACTGCCCTGGGTGGACGAGCTGCTTGCGCCGGTCCAGCCGGCCCGAGGCGACGGCCAGCGCCAGCGCGGCGACCGTCATGGCGGCGCCGACCCAGTTGGTCGAGGCGTAGCCGTACCCCGCGGCGATGACGACGCCGCCGAGCCAGGCCGCCAGCGCGTTGCCGAGGTTGAACGCGCCGATGTTCACCGCCGAGGCGACCGTGGGCGCGGCCTCGGCGCTGGCCAGCATGCGCATCTGCAGCGGTGGCACGGTGGCGAACCCGAAGCCGCCCAGGAGAAACAGCGTGACGATCGCGGGAACGGCCGCGTGGGCGGTGAACGCGAACGCCGCGAGCACCACGGCCAGCGCGATCAGCACCGTGTAGAGCGTCGGCATCAACGCCCGGTCGGCGAACTTGCCGCCCACGAGGTTGCCGAGCACCAGTCCGACGCCGAACAGCACCAGCAACCAGCTCACCGCACCCGCCGGCAGCCCGGCGACGTCCGTCATCATCGGCGCGATGTAGGTGAAGCTGGCGAAGACGCCGCCGAAGCCCAGGATCGTCGTGCCGGTCGCCAGCCACACCTTCGGGTGCCGGAACACGGCGAACTCCGCCTTGATGTTCGCGCCTTCTGGCCTCGGCGTGTCCGGCACGAGCGCCGCGACGCCGGCCAGCCCCAGTACCCCGAGCCCGGCGACGACCCAGAACGTCGCGCGCCACCCGAGCCCCTGCCCGATGAACGTGCCCAGCGGCACGCCCAGCACGTCGGCCAGCGTCAGCCCGGTGAACATGAGCGCGATGGCGCTCGCCTTCTTCTCGGGCTTCACGAGGTCCGCGGCGACCACCGCGCCGGCCCCGAAGAACGCGCCGTGGGTGAGCGCGGCGACGATCCGGCCGGCCAACAGCACCCCGTAGGACGGTGCCAGCGCCGAGAGCGCGTTGCCGACGATGAACACGCCCATGAGCAGCAGGAGCAGGTGCTTGCGGCGCATCCGCGTGCCGAGAGCGGTCATGGGCAGGGCGCCCGCCGCCACGCCCAGCGCGTAGCCGGTGATCAGCCAGCCCGCGGCCGGAATGGACACGCCGAAGTCCGTGGCCACCTCGGGCAGCAGCCCGGCGATCACGAACTCCGTCGTCCCGATCCCGAACGCGCCGATGGCCAACGCCAGCAAGGCGAGCGGCATGGGGTTCCTCCTGAAGCGTCGACAATTAACGTCGTGGGCAATAGTTGCACACGCGCGATATTGCTGCCGCTGAGTGTGATCAGGCGAACCCCCGCCGAGGCTCAGCAGCCGAGGACGTGGCGCTGCAGGAACGGGTTGTGGAACTTGCCCGTCGGGTCCAGGCGCCCGGCCAGGGCGCGGAAGTCCGCGAGGTGCGGGTAGGCCAGGTCGAGGGCCTCGCCGTGGAAGAGCTTGCCCCAGTGGGGGCGGGGGGCGAAGGGGGCGAGGGCGGACTCGATGGTCGGGAGCAGGGCTTCGACCTCGGGTTGGCGGGGGAGCCAGGTGAAGTGGAGCGCCACGCTGTCCCGGCCGGACGACGGACTCAGCCAGAGGTCGTCGGCGGCGATGGTGCGGATTTCGGAGACCAGGAGGAGCGGGGCGATGCGGTGGCCGAGGCCGCGCAGGGCCTCGAACGCCGCGGGGGCCGAGGCGCGGGGCACGAAGTACTCGGTCTGCAGTTCGGCGCCGACGCTCGGGGTGAAGCCGAGGCGGAAGTGGGGGAGGCGGTCGTACCAGGGGCCGGGGGCGCCGAGCTGACCGGTGGTGTTGCCGGCCGGGACGCCGGCGGCGTGGGCGGGGTGGCGGGGGCCGTCGGCGGGGAGGGCGCCGAACAAGATTTCCGGGGCCGAAGCCGGAACGCGGTTTTTCAGCCAGACCTGGTCGACGACGTCGCGAGCCCAGTTCGTGAACAGGCTGACGCTGTAGCCCGCCGCCTGGATCTCGTCGAAGTGCGCCAGCGCGGCCGACCACGGCAGGTCGTCGTAGACGTCCTGGCGCACGGTGAACGCCGGGACCAGGTCGAGCGTCAGGCGGGTCACCGCGCCGAGGGCGCCGAGGGCGACGACCGTGCCGGCGAAGTCGGTGTCGCCGCGGGAGAAGGTGCGCAGGGAGCCGTCGGCGGTCAGGAGCTCCAGCGAGGAGACGGCGGCCGCCAGGCCGGGGTGGCGCTCACCCGAGCCGTGGGTGCCGGTGGCGACGCTGCCGGCCACGGTGATGTGCGGCAGGGACGCGAGGTTCTCCAGGGCGAAGCCCGCGGCGTCGAGTTCGGTCACGACGTCGCCGTACCGCACGCCGCCGCCCACGGTGACCGTGCCGGCGGCCGGGTCGAGGGCGACCTCGCCGGTCAGCGCCGACAGGTCGAGCTGCGCGCCGCCGGGGCTGTCGGCCACGTCGTTGAAGCTGTGCCGGCTGCCGAGCGCCTTGATCCGCGACGCGGCCACGACCAGCTCACGGGCCTCGTCGAGCGTTCGGGGAGCCAGCAGCTCCCGGGCGCCGTAGGAGAGGTTCCCGGCCCAGTTGGCGGCCGGGCCGCCCGCGTTGTCGATCACGAACGCCCAGCTTAGGCGGGACTCGCCAAAGCGATCGGATCCGGGCAGACTTGCCGCATGCATTCGGCCGGATTGGTACTGCACCCGAAGCGGGACTCCGCCGCGGCGGTCGACGCCGTCCTCGGCTGGGCCGCGAACCGCGGCATCAAGATCCTCGGCATCGCCGAAGAGATCGTGCGCCTCGACTGCAAGGCGGTCGGGGTGTCGGCCGAGGAGCTGGCCAGCCAGTCCGACCTGCTGGTGAGCCTCGGCGGCGACGGCACGATGCTGCGCGCGATGCGGATGGCCGACGGCCGGCGCGCGCCCGTGCTCGGCGTGAACCTCGGCAAGCTCGGCTTCCTCGCCGAGGTCGACGTGCCCGATCTGCCCGGCGCGCTGTCGCTGATCGACGCCCACGACTTCACCGTCGAACCGCGCCTGGCGGTCGACGCGGTGATCGGCGGCAGGACCGTCACGGCGTTCAACGACGTCGCCGTGGTGCGCGTGCCCGGTGACGGCGGCGCGCTGGTCGCCGTGCGGGTGAACGAGGAGCAGTTCGTGAGCTACGCGGCCGACGCGGTGATCGTCGCCACGCCGACCGGGTCCACGGCCTACAGCTTCTCCGCCGGCGGCCCGATCACGAGCCCGGCCGTGGAAGCCCTGCTCGTCACGCCGGCCGCGCCGCACTCCGCGTACGGGCGGGGCGTGGTGCTGTCGGTGGACGACACGCTGGCGCTCGAGATGCTGCCGGGCAGCGGCCGGCTGGCGGTGGAGGTCGACGGGATCGTCGAGGGGTACGTGGAGCCGGGCGAGCGGATCGAACTGTGCGCCCGCCCGAGCGCCGCCCGGGTGGTGCGGCTGGGGCGTACCACGTTCTTCCAGCGCGCCCGGCGCAAGCTGCGGCTGTCGGATTCCGCGGAGATCGCGTCGTCCTGACACCCTCCACTGAGGACGGTTGCGCCGATCGGCCGACGCCGCTGCGCCACTTGCCCGCAGCGTGTCGTTTTTGTCGGGAACGCAAGGACAGCAGTGTGAATCACGGTCCGGATCGCTTGCCCGGCCGGGCCCGGCGTGTCGAGAATCCTCGCTACAGCTGTGATCGGCGAGGCGAGCGGGGGACACGTGGGAGCGGACGGGCGCGATCTCCCCGCTCTCGGCACACCCCGGCTCATCGGCCGTGACGACGAGCTCACCCGCCTCACCGCGGCGCTCGCCGAGCCGCCGGGTGTGGTGCTGGTCTCCGGCGAGGCGGGCATCGGCAAGAGCCGGCTGGTGCGGGAGCTGCGGCCGTCACCCGGGGTGCTCGTCGCGAGCTGCCCGCCGCTGCGGGAGGCGCTCACGCTCGGCCCGATCGTCGATGCGCTGCGCCAAGCCCGTCCCGGCGTCGCGGGTCTGGCGCTGAGCCCGCTGGCCGGCACGCTGCGGCCGCTGTTCCCCGAGTGGGACCTGCCGCCGGCGCCGGACGGCCTGGCCGACGCGGGCGCGGCGCGGCACCGGCTGCTGCGGGCGCTGGCGGAGCTGCTCGACCGGTGCGACGTCGCCGTGCTCGTGGTCGAGGACCTGCACTGGGCCGACGAGACCACACTCGAGTTCCTGCTGTTCCTCGCCGCGCGGCAGGAGCACCGGCCGGGGCTCGTGCTCACCTACCGGCCCGACGAGGTCGGCGACGACAGCCTGCTGCTGCGCCTGTCGTCGCGCTACCCGCGCATCACCCTCGGCGCGCTCGACGTGGCGCAGACGGCCCAGCTGGTGTCGTCGATGCTGGGCGACGAACGGGTGTCGGAACCGTTCGCGCGGTTCCTGCACCGCCACACCGACGGGATCCCGTTCGCGCTCGAGGAGTCGGTGCGGCTGCTGAGCGACCGCGCCGACCTCATCCGCCAGGGCGGCGAGTGGGTCCGGCGCTCGCTCGACGAGATCGCCGTGCCGCCCACGATCCGCGACGCGCTGGCCGAGCGCCTGGTGCGCCTGACGCCCGACGCCCAGGCGGTGCTGCGGGCGTGCGCGGTGCTCGCGACCGCGGCGGCCGAGCCCGACGTCGTCGAGGTCTGCGGGCTGCCGCCCGAGCGCGCGGGCACGGCGATCGACGCGGCGGTGCGCAGCGGGCTGCTCGTCGAGGACGACCGCGGGCGGCTGGGCTTCCGGCACGTGCTGGCCGCGAAGGCCGTGTACGACGGCATCGGCGGGCGCGAGCGGCGGGAGCTGCACCGGCGTTCGGGCAAGGCGCTCTCGGCGTGGGACCCGGCGCCGGTCGCCGTGCTGGCGCACCACTTCCGCGAGGCGGGCGAGACGCGCAAGTGGTGCGAGTACGCCGAGCGCGCGGCGGATCTGGCGCTGGCCTCGGGGGACCACCACACGGCCGTGTCGTTCCTGCACGGCCTGCTCGCCGAACCCACGCTGCCGCCGACGGCCGTGGCGCGGCTGGCGCGCAAGACGCCGCTCTTCGCCTTCACCGGGTACCTCGGGCGGGTCGACCTCGTCCGGACGGTGCGCGGGGTGCTCGACAGCGCCGTGCTCGACCGCCGCGAGACCGCCGAGATCCGCAGCCAGCTGGGGCGGCTGCTGATGCACGCGGGTTACTACGCCGAAGGCGCCGCCGAGCTCGAACGCGCGATCCCGGACCTGGACGGTGATCCGGTCGCCGTGGCGCAGGCGATGTCGGTGCTGGGCCGGCCCGCCGGGGCGACGTGGCCCGCGCAGGCGCACCGCGAGTGGCTGGACCGCTGCGACGCCGTCGTCCGTTCGGCCGTGCCGGAGGAAGACCGGCTGCTGTTCATGGTCGACCGTGCCTCGACGCTGCTCGAACTGGGCGACGCGGCGGGCTGGGCGCTGGCGGCGACCCTGCCCGAGGCCGGCGCCGGTGATCCGCTGCAGATCACGCGCGGCCTGGTGAACTTCGGTGACGCCGCCGTGCGCTGGGGTCGCTACGCCGACGCGCGCGCGTTCCTCACACGCGCGGACGAGCTCGGCTGGCGGCACGGACTGCAGCGCCTGCGCGACATGGCACTCGCGACCCTGGTGCGGCTCGACTGGCTCACCGGCGCGTGGACCGGGCTGGCCGAGCGTGCCGCCGCGTTCGCCGATCTCGCGGAGGAGCCGCTCATCCAGCTGGACTCGACCCTGGTGGGCGCGCTGCTCGGCGCGGCGACCGCGCCGGGGCCGGACGTCGGACACAAGCTGGAACGCGTTCTCGCCGAATCCCGGCAACGCGGGATTGTCGACATGCCGCTCGAACCCGCGGCGGCGCTGGCCCGGCTGCACCTGTCCGCCGGCCGGGTGGCCGATGCCCTCGAGGTCACCGAGGAACCGATGGCGGTCGTGGTGCGCAAGCAGATCTGGCTGTGGGCCGCGGAACTCGCGCCGGTGCGCGTCGAGGCCCTGCTGGCCGCCGGCCGCGTCGCCGACGCCGAACAGCTCACCGCCGAGTTCGCCGCGGGCCACAGCGGCGAGAGCGCCGAGCCCGCGGTCCACGCTTGCCACGCGCTGCTCGCCACCGCCCACTCCGACCACCGAGGTGCCGCTGAGGCATGGGCCACCGCCGCGGCCGCGTGGGCGGCGCTGCCCCGCCCGTACGAGGCTCTGCTGGCGCGCGAACGCGAGGCGGGTTCCCTGCTGGCGGCGGATCTTCGGGCCGAGGCGCTCGACCGCTTCGCCGCGGCACTGGCCGCCGCCGAGACGCTCGGCGCCACCGTCGCTGCCGACCGCATCCGAACCTCTTCGCCCGATCTCGGCGACCCCGTCCGGCGCGGCGGCCGCCGCGGTTACGGCGACCAGCTCTCACCCCGCGAACTGGAGGTCGTGCGGCTCCTGCTGAACGGCTTGACCAACCCGGAGATCGCCCAGGTCCTGTCCCGCTCGCCGAAAACCGTTGCGGCCCAGCTGAACTCGGCGATGCGCAAGCACCGCGTGACCTCCCGGACGGCGTTGGCGGTGAGCGCGACCAAGGCGGGGATCACTCCGGCCACAACGGACTGAACCCGCACCGTCGGATCGGTGGCTCAAACAACCGCGCCGCGCAGATTAGGTCATCCGCCCAATCGCGAACGCACCGTGTGCGCCCCGATACTTCGCCGGTGAACGCGACGAGACCCGGCGATGACCGGCCGGTGGACGGCACCGTGCCTGTCCGGCCCGGCGCGGGCACGGATCCCCACCCCACCATCGCGGATCCCGCCGACGCCGTACCCGCGGCCGGCGATCGGTCCGGCCGGGCGGCCGACCAGGGCGGGCGCGACCTGCCCCCGGGGTACGAACCCCTGTGAGCCGCCCGGGCGAACGGAAAGGCCATCCCTTGAGAGTCCCCCGGGGGCGCCTGCTGGCGCTCATCCTCCCGGTGCTGGCCGGCTTGGCGCTGGTCGCCGGCACCACGCAAGTCGGTCCGGCGCAAGTCAGTCCGGCACAAGTCAGTCCGGCACAAGTCAGTCCGGCACAAGACGGTCCACTCGGCACGAGCGCGCTCGGCGCGACGCACGCCGACGCCCCGGCGAAGACCGTGCTCGACGCGGCCGCCACGTCGGGTGACGCGAAGCCCGCGGGCGCCGAGAAGGCGACCCGCACGGCCACCGGCAAGCCCGCCGCGAAGGCGCCCACCGCGCTGTACACCCCGACCGGCTGCAACTCCGCGAAGCCGAAGCCGCACACCGTCACCTGCAACTCGCTGTTCAAGGCGGACAAGAACCTGCACCCGCTGACCAGCGCCGACGGCCCGCTGGAGGGCTCGCTGGGCCCGGCCGACATCCAGGCCGCCTACGACCTGCCGGGCGGCGGCGAGGGCAAGACCGTCGCCATCATCGACGCGCTCGGCGACTCCCACGCCGAGGCCGACCTCGCCGTCTACCGGGCGCAGTACGGGTTGCCCGCCTGCACCACGGACAACGGCTGCTTCCGCAAGGTCGACCAGAACGGCGGCGTGAACTACCCCGCCGACGA
>NZ_JBSGDT010000056.1:0-32403 GCF_053602515.1 Amycolatopsis sp. NPDC004368
CCGCCCAGTACGAGGCACTACACGCAATGACCCACCCGGTCACCCCAACCCTGGAAACCAGCTAATCCAGTCTCCACCAAACCCGGGGCTTGACAGGCACTATGGGACAGCCACAGGCTGGTTCGGTGCCCCGGTCGCGGTCCTCGTGCTCCTCGCCGTGATGGCCGCCGCCGGGGTTATCACAGCCGTGCTGCTCCGGAGGACATCGAAGCCGCCACCGGACAACGACCGCGCCCTGGGCATCCTCCGGGAGCGGTTCGCCCACGGGGAGATCGGCCAGGACGAATACGAACGCCGGCGCGAGGCGCTCGGGCGTTGACCCGGGGAACGAGGGCGGGCACCACCTGCAGCCAATCCTGGACGCCGCGAGCGTGGAGTACATCCACGAGGAGGTGCCGGTCGAGGTCGACCCCGCCCGGGACGAAGGTCCTCGCAAGCGCCCGCCAACGCCCCTCGTCCTGCTGCCCCGCGACAGAGCACGGTGAACGGACACGCCCATTGCAGTGAAGGAGTCCCCATGACCGTGCGAGTCGGCATCAACGGGTTCGGCCGGATCGGGCGCGACTTTGTGCGTCGAGTCCTCGAACAACCGGACAGCGCGGTAGAGGTGGTGGCTGTCAACGACATCACCACCGCGGACACCCTCGCGCACCTGCTCGCCCATGATTCCACCTACGGCCCGCTGCACGCTCCGGTGCAGGTGATCGATTCGGCGATCGAAGCAGGTGACCAGGTACTGCAAGTCACCTCCGAACCCGAACCGGCGAACCTGCCGTGGGGTGAGTTCGGCGTGGACGTCGTCCTCGAGGCAACCGGCCGTTTCCGCACCCGCGACGCGGCCGCCGGACACCTCACTGCGGGCGCCCGCAAGGTGATCGTCTCCGCGCCGGGCAAGGGCGTCGACGCGACGATCGTGCTCGGCGTCAACGAAGGCACCTACGAGCCGGAGACGCACCACGTGATCTCCAACGCCTCGTGCACGACCAACTGCGTCGCGCCCATGATCCGGGTGCTGCACGAAGCATTCGGGGTCCGGCGCGGGTTCTTGACGACGATCCACAGCTACACCGGCGACCAGGCGCTGCTCGACCGCCCGCACAAGGACCTTCGGCGAGCGCGATCGGCGGCCGTGAACCTGATCCCGACGAGCACCGGTGCCGCCCGGGCGATCGGCGACGTCATCCCCGCGCTTGCCGGATGCCTCGACGGTGTGGCCATCCGCGTACCCGTCGAGGACGGGTCCCTCACCGACCTCACCGTCGAGCTCGACCAGGACGTCACGCCCGACGCGGTCAACCACGCGTACAGCCAGGCCGCGGACGGGCATCTCAAGGGCATCGTCCGCTACACCGAAGCGCCGCTGGTCTCCCGCGACATCATCGGCGACGCGGCCTCGTGCGTCTTCGACGCGAGCCTCACCAAGACCGACGGCCATACCGCGAAGGTGTTCGGCTGGTATGACAACGAATGGGGCTACGCGTGCCGGACCGTGGAACTCGTCGAGCTGGTGGGCCGTGAGCTCGCCCGGCGCTGACCGCGCCACCCGCCGCAGGTGGGCCGATTTGTCCCCAGCCGAACGGCGGGTCGTGACCGGCGCCGCCGTGGTCCAGGGGGCTCTGGCCACGACGGCGTGGTGCGACCTCGCGCACCGGCAGGCGGACCAGGTCCGCGGACCCAAAGCCGTGTGGGCGGCGGTCATCGCCGTCAACTTCGCCGGGCCGCTCGCGTACTTCCGGTGGGGCCGGTTGCGGCCCGGGCCCACAGAGCGAGGCCCCTCGGCTCCAGAGTGATCCACCGCCGAGCCCAGCGCTCGGGGCCAACCACGAACGGACGGATCATGTCTTTCAATCCCGAGCACGAAAAGCTTCCCGACACACAGATTCCCGTCCGGCGCGAGCTTGAGCGGCCCGCGCCAGGCCACGCCCGCCGGGCCATCGGCGGTCGCGCTCTCGCCTTGCTGCGGATCGCCATGGGACTGGTGTTCCTGTGGGCCTTCGCCGACAAGCTGCTCGGCCTGGGCTACTCGACCACCGCCGCGGACGCCTGGATCCGCGGAGGCTCGCCCACTCAGGACTTCTTGAACAACGTCGACGTGGGTCCGCTCGCCTCGACGTTCCACGCCTGGGCCGGCGCGTGGTGGGCCGACTGGCTGTTCATGGCCGGGCTGCTCGGTATCGGCCTCGCCCTTGTCACCGGTGTGGCCCTGCGGATCACCGCCGTCGCGGGCACGGCCATACTGCTGCTCATGTGGGCCACCGACTGGCCACCCGCACGGTTCACCGCCACCGGCGAGGCGACACACTCGACCCACCCGCTCATCGACTACCACGTCATCTACGCGCTTGTCCTCGTCGTGCTCGCCGCCACGCTCGCAGGCGACACCTGGGGCTTGGCCCGCCGCTGGGCCGCGTTCACCGGCGACCGGGCATGGCTGCGCTGAACGTCCACAAGCGACCGAAATGGAGGAAGTCGTGAAAGCACTCGTCTACGACGGTCCGGGTCGTCGATCCTGGACCGACCACCCCGACCCGGAGATCATCGACCCCACCGACGCCGTGGTACGGATCGACGCGGTCACGATCTGCGGCACCGACCTGCACATCCTCAAAGGCGATGTGCCGGAGGTGGAGCGCGGGCGCGTCCTCGGCCACGAGGCCGTGGGCACCGTCTTGCGCACGGGTGGCTCAGTCAGCACGGTGCGGCCCGGCGACCGCGTCCTCGTTTCGTGCATCAGCGCCTGCGGCCGCTGCGAATACTGCCGGCGCGGTACCTACGGCCAGTGCCTCGGCGGAGGTGGCTGGATCCTCGGGCACCTCGTCGACGGCGTCCAGGCGGAACTCGCACGGATCCCGTTCGCCGACACGTCCACCTACCGGCTACCGCCGTCGGTCAGCGACGAGTCCGCGCTGATGCTGGCCGACATCCTGCCCACTTCCTACGAGGTGGGTGTCCGCAACGGGCAGACTAGCCCCGGCGACGTCGTGGTCATCGTCGGAGCCGGGCCCATCGGGCTGGCCGCCATCACCACTGCGCGGCTCTACAGCCCTTCCGCGACCGTCGTGGTGGACAAGGAACCCAGCCGGCTCGGCGCCGCAAAGGATTTCGGTGCCGACCTGGCAGTGGGGCCCGAGGAAGCCGTCGAGGCGGTGCAGGAGGCGAGCCGCGGGCGCGGCGCCGACGTGGTCGTCGAAGCGGTCGGCGTCCCGGAGACGTTCGAACTGTGCACCGAGCTCGTCCGTCCGGGCGGGCACGTGGCGAACATCGGCGTGCACGGCAAACCCGCCACGCTCCACCTCGAACAGCTGTGGATTCGCGACGTCACCATCACCACCGGACTCGTCGACACCTGGAGCACCCCGATGCTGCTGCGCATACTGGCCGCCGGCCGGCTGGACACCAGCCGGTTCGTCACTCACCGGTTCGGCCTGTCGGAGATGGACGAAGCCTACGACGTGTTCGCGCACCCTCAAGACAGCGAGGCGTTGAAGGTGGCGCTGTTCCGCCAGTGACCTGTGCTGCACGGCGAATCGGCCACCATCCGGAAAGGACGGTGGCCGATTCGCTGTCACACAGTCAGGGCCGGTGCGGCGACCACCGGCCGAACCGACCACCGGCGGCGGGCTCTTCCGGGCGGATGCCGCGATCGTCGAAGTGGGCCTTCAACTGCGCGCGTACCTCGACGACCCCGGCGACGCGACGGACCAGTGATTCGATGAGCCCGATCATGCTGTAGCGCTCGACCGTGCCGCGGATCGAGACGATCCCGTCCTGCACCGCGACGCTCAGAGACCGCGGGTCGACGCACATCTCCTTCACCAGCACTTCGTCGCGAACCTCGTCGCGGATCTTTTTGTCCGGCCGCAGGAAGACCCGCACCAGATCGGCTCGTGACACGATCCCGACGAGCGCACCGCCGGCGTCCACCACCGGGATCCGGTGAACACCGCAGGATTCCATCAGTCGGGCCGCCCTCACCACGTCTTCGTCCGGGCCGATCGTCACGGCCGGGCTGGTCATCAGGTCGGCTGCGAACACCCCTTCGGCCTTGCGCCGGGCTCGCCGTGCCCGCGGGCCGAAGCCGCGATGTTCGACTTCGCGCTCGAGCAGGTCACCGCGTGAGACGACGCCAGCCACGTGACCGCGCTCGTCCACGACGGGAGCACCTCCGACTCCGCGTTCCTCGAGCAACGCCGTCACCGCTTTGAAGGGCGTACCGAGGGGGACGCTCACCACGTCCGTTGTCATCACAGCGCCCACTTCGTGCTGTCCGGTCATCGTCCACTCCTCACAACAGCGGGCCGGGCTGGTACGTCCCGACCGCGTCCGCGTCGGATACCGGGCCGCGCTCCTCTGCCGTGCGGACCGGCACGACGACGACCGGACAGCGCGACTCCTTCAGGCAATACGCGGAAACGGAGCCGACTAGCAGCCGCCGCAACCGGCCGTGGCCGTGGCTGCCGACGACGAGCATCGCGGCGTGCTGCGACGTCCGCACCAGGGCCGGACCGGGCGCGCCGTCGACGGTTTCCGTGCGCACGGCCACGGGCTCGGCGCCGGCGAGCGCGTCGGCCACGGACTGCTCCAGCTGCCCGCGGTATCGAGCTTCGATGTCCTGCGGTGACTGCGTCGCCGCGGCCTCCAGGTCGGCGGTCCGGTCGAAGGCCCAGGCTCTCACCGCGACGACCCGGCGGCCGCTGGTGTGTGCTTCGGACAGCGCCCAGCGCAGAGCGGCCGCACTGCCTGCAGAGCCGTCGACGCCGACGACGATGTCGCTCTGGTCCACTGTGGTCACGATGTCTCCTTCACTGACTCAAGGTTCCGAATCGGTGACCGTGCGGCGTCCAGCAGGACGCGACGCTCGGCGGCGGCGATCGCGTGCCGCGCGGCACCGATCGCGTCGGGGTTCACCGAGATCGACGTGATGCCGGCCCGCACCAGATGTTCGGTGAAAGCCGGGTTGGTCGAGGGCGCCTGCCCGCACAGAGACGAAGTGATGCCGTACGTGTTGGCGGTGCGGACGATATCCGAGATCGCACCCAGCACCGCGGGGTCGCCTTCGTCGAACAGTTCCGCGCACTCCGCCGAATCGCGGTCGACGCCCAGCACCAGCTGGGTCAGGTCGTTGCTGCCGATCGACACGCCGTCGATGCCGAGACCGACGTATTCGGGCAGCCAGTGGACCACCGAGGGAACCTCGGCCATGATCCACCGCAGGAGCCCGCGCTGTCGGCCCAGCGGGCTGGCGTCCACCAGTTCGAGGCACGCCTCCAGCTCCCACTTCGTGCGCACGAACGGGATCATGAGGTGCAGGTTCGGTGTACGCTCCCGGACCTGCGCGAGCGTCTTCAGCTCGAGCGCGAACAGGTCGGGCTCGCGAATGTAGCGGTAGCAGCCGCGGTAGCCGATCATCGGGTTGCGCTCTTCGGTCTCGAACGCCTCCCCGCCCGCCAAGCCGCGGAACTCGTTCGTGCGCAGGTCGGTCGCGCGATAGACCACGGGGCGCGGGGCGAACGCCATCGTGATCACGGCAAGAGAATCCGCCATCGCGGTCACGAAGGACTCCTGCTCTCCCCGGGCGAGCAAGTCGCGAGGATGGCGGCCCCCGAGAGCCTCGGTCAGGAGGAACTCCGCTCGGAGCAGCCCGACCCCGTCCACAGCCTGCGCCGCGACTTCCGCGGCGTGCTCGGGCATCGCGAGGTTCACGTAGAGCCGGGTCCCGACCGTCTCGAGGGCCGCGGGAGCTGCCGTCGGCGTCGCGCGGACCGGCTCGTGCACCACCGCACCGGCCCGCACCTCGCCCTGGCTCCCGTCGACCGTCACCAGCGTCCGATCCGCCAGCACCCGGGTCGCATCGCCAGTCCCGACCACGCACGGCACACCCAGCTCCCGAGCAACCACGGCCGCATGGCACGTCATCCCGCCGCCGTCGGTCACCAGCGCCGCCGCGCGGCGAATCGCCGGAACCCAGTCCGGGTTCGTCATCGGCGCGACAAGCACCTCGCCATCCCGCAGCTGTACGACTTCCGCCGGATCACGCAGCACGCGGACCGCCCCGCTCGACTCACCGGGCGAGGCCGCCAGCCCCGTGACCAGCGCGCCCGGCTCGGGTTCGCGGTCGGGCGGGAGCGTCGTGATCGGCCGCGACTGCACGAGCCACGTCCGGTGGTCCTCGATCGCGAATTCCACGTCCTGCGGCACGCCATAGTGGTCCTCGACCCGTGAAGCCAGGCGGGCGAGCTCGAGCACGGTTGCATCGTCGAGCACCCGGCGACCACCGGCCTGCGCGCTCAGGGGGATCGTTACGTCGCCACCGCCGACCTCTGGGATGATCTTGAGCGACTGTGTGCCGATGCGAGCACTGAGCACCCGCAGGTCCTGCTTGGCGACCACGTAGGTGTCGGGCTCGACGGCCCCGCTGACGATCGCCTCGCCCTGGCCGAAGACGGCCTCGATCACGACCTGGTCCCGCTCGGCGGTCCGCGGATCCGCTGTGAAGATCACGCCCGCTCGGTCGGCCGGGATCATCCGTTGCACGACCACCGCGATCGCGGGTTCCGCCGCGTATCCGCGGCTCGCGCGGTAACTCACGACCCGCGGTGAGAACAGCGACGCCCAGCAGTCGACGACCCGCTGGGCCAGGGTGCCTTCGTCGACCACGTTGGTGAAGCTGGCGTTCATCCCGGCGAACGACGCCTCGGCGCCGTCCTCCCCCGTCGCTGAAGACCGCACGGCAACGGTGACCGAGTCACCCAGTTCCCGGTAGGCGGTGGTCACTGCTTCGGCCAGCTCCATGGTCAGACCTGCCGAGCGAACGAGGGCTCGCAGCCGTTCGCAGATCTCGGCCAGCGCCACGCCATCGTCGACGTTGGTCAGCGCTTTGGCATGCACGTCCGCGATTTCGGCCCGCACGCCGGCTGTCTCCAGCGCCGATCGGTAGCCGTCGCGGGTGATCACGAAGCCCGGCGGCACCGGGAAGCCGGCCGCGACCAGTTCACCGAGGTTCGCGCCCTTGCCGCCGGCAACCTCGGCGTCGGTGAGCCGGAGGTCAGCCAGGTTCCGTACGTGGGTCATGAGTATCCTCCCGAACCGCGGGCGAGGCAGCCGCCCGACTTTCCCCATGCTCGCCTCGACGGCGGACGCCGTACCGGAGCACAAAGTCACCCGGCACGGGGCAGACGTCCTCGTCCGCGGTGCGTCGCCCGGCGGAAGATTTCATCGGCGTCGGAAGCAGGATCGCGAACGCCCGCGGCGGCACCAAGTCGAACACCCCTGGAGTCCCGGGACGTAGATCATCAAAGCAGCGAACAGCACCTCGAAAACGATGCGGCCGAGCAGCAGACGGTTGCCGCAGGCACCGCGCTCGTCGCTTGCGCTCGCGGCGGACTCGGCCGGCGCGATGCTCCGCCCCGTGATCGACGGCGAACGCTGGACTGCGAGGATCGAGGCAGCATGGGGATTTACAGCCTCGACGTGGCCTGGGTACCCGCCGTGGAGCAGGTTGGCCGAGCACGGATGGCAGACCGAGCCGGTCTGTCGACCCGGCCCGATCACCGCGACCGATTCCAGGTCCGGCACGTGCGTGAGGCTCGCGGCTTCGGCGACCTCGTCGCGGTGGGCGATCGCCTCCGGGCAGTGGTGGGCGTTGAGCCACAGCGTGACCGACCACTCCGCGCCGTCACGGGCCAGTCGGTAGGGCAGCCCCGTTCGGAGAAGACCTTGATGACCTTCGCGTTTCGGCGAGCACCACCGCGACGAGCCGCTCAGGCCCGCGGTGCGCGCCGTCGCAGCGAGGCGCTCCAGCAGCAAGGAGCGATCCCGTGTGCCCGGTGGGTGCCGTTGACGACCAGGCGATCTCGGCCTCCACCGAGCCGCCATGCCGTTCGAAGTCGGCCGCCCCGTGAGGTCTCCTTCAAAGAAACACCCCAGTCCCGCATGGGTGTCGCCGGGCTCCCCCGCGATCCGGTCCGCCGAACGGTCCATCGTGGACGGCATGAGCCGAAGAACCGGAAATAGCGGTCGCGTTCGTCGAGGCGGGTGCGCAGCGCCTGCGCGGGCATCCGCATCCGCCGGACGCAGGGTCCGGAAGAGACCGACCTCGCCGTCGGCCAGCGGCGCCCTGACGGGTAGGTCTGCGGTCACGGCTCCCCTCGTGCACAGCGGTGGTGGGCGCGGCCGCGACCACGCCCACCACAGGCGGCCCTCAGGCCTTGTCGACGTGGATCTTGATCTGCTTCTCGTGCGGCTGCGCGGCCAACGGCATGGTGATCTCGAGGATGCCGTGGGCGTAGGTGGCGTTCACCTTCGTCGCCTCTGCCCCCGCCGGGAGCGGCACGGTCCGGCTGAACTTCCCGTAGTAGAACTCGCTGCGCCCCCCGCTGGTCTCCCTCGCCTCGCGCTCCGCCTCGATGGTAAGCATTCCGTCGTGCGTCGTCACCGAGATGTGCTTGTCCGGCTCGAACCCCGGCAGTTCCGCGCGAATCGTGTACTTTCCCTCCTTGGTGGACTCCTCGATCCGTACCGGGTTGTGCTCGGCGAACGGCCAAGGGTGGTCCAGCCAGGCGGCGATGCTCGGCAGCGCCATCCGGGAACCCGGCAACAGTCCAGTCATGCTCGCTCCTCTCCTCGGTTTCGGTTTCACGGCCAGGTAACTCTTTTGCGCCGCGTCGGCGAGGCGGCCGGACTGCCCGAAGGCGAAGGACGAAGGTCCCCGCCGAGCTAACCGGCGGCGGCCGGGACTCGCGTCGGGGCGCCGCCGGGGTCCAACCGGAACGGCGGGTACTCGTCGGTCAGCAACGCGACGTACGCGGCGACGCCCAGCGCCCACCGACCATCCCGAGCACGAAGTCGAAGATCTGCCGGGGATACGAGCCGGTGAACAGAGGATGACGGCCGCTACGAACACCAAGATTCCGACCAGGCCGATGGCGGCCCAGTCGCAACCGTTCGCGCCGGCGCGCCCCGCGAACCAACTGCCGCCACCGATGAACAGGCTCACGACGATCGCATGCGGAATGACGAGTAGCCACCATTTGACGAGCACGAGCCCGCGTGAAAGCCGTCCGGGGTAGTCGACGTGCAGGCGGGCTGGGTACTCCGGCACGTCGCCGAGGGTGAACGGCGGATACCGGTCCGTACCGAGTGCAGCGTAGCCGTAGTTGTGCACTCTCCAGCTCCAGCGCAGAACGCCCACCGTGAACTCGAACAGCGACCGCGGGTTTCGCGCGGTGATCAGGATGGCGAAGAACGCGATGATTGCCACTACGAAGTAGGCCAGCCAGAGAAACGCCAGCACGGTGACGTGCTGGATGAGCAGCATCCACTTCACGAGCCACAGCCAGCGGGACAGCGGCATTTCCAGCTCCGCCTCGACCCGGACCGGATACGGGGCGATCATCGCTCGCGCTGCTCGCCCGCGGGCACCGCGGCCGGTTCACTGGCGGTGGCCGGGCCCAGGCGCGGATCACCGGCCAATCGCGGTTGTCCCCGTCCTTCACTCGCAGGGCGGTGACCACCGCACGCTCGGGGAAGCGCGGCCGCGCCCGTTCGATTCGGCCGCCGAACAGCCGGTGCTCGCGGGCCGCGGTGGCGACCAGGACGTCGGAAACGTCGAGGGGTCTTCACCAGCGCGCGTCTGCTGTCCCACCGGCCCGCTCGAGAAGAGCCACACGGGGATCCGTCGCAACTCGTACTGGTGCTCGCCCACGAGCCGCCGGGCGCTTTCGAGCCAATGCCCGGGGTAGACGGCGCTGCCGAGCAGTGCCGCGTCGTTTGCTCGAGCGTCATCGTGGCCGTGGCGGCAATCTGCTCGGCGATCTCCCCGGTGGCCCCGTGCCGGGTGGCCACCGCGGCGAGAACCCTTGTGGCGGAACGCCTTCGGTCAAGAAAACCCACGGTGCCCACCCATGCCGTCGGCACAGGAGAGCAGTAAGTCCCCTTGGGTGGTGACGAAATCGGCTCCGACCGCGCCTTCCTCTCCTAGCGGACGCGGGAAACACCGCTCCAGTCTGGTAGCCCATGCCCTTCCGCAGGAGGCACCATGACCCAGGACCAGCCGCAAGTACCCGAACTGCTCGGTGACGGCTTCGCCCCGCACCCGCAGTTCACGCTCGTGCGTAACACCATCGTCGACGCACCGATCAAGGAAACCTATGCCGCGGCTCGTAACCTCGACCTGACTGACATCCACAGCGGCCTTTTCACGACGGCCGAACGGCTACGCGAGCTGCCCGCGCGCTGGCGCGGCCGCCGGCACGGTCCGCCACGACAGCCGACCCGCCTGACCGTCGACGATCTCGACAGCGGATCGGATTGGGCCCTGCTCGGTGAGCACCCCGGCACCGAGTTCGCCGTCGGCGTGGCAGGCAAGTTCTGGCGTCCCGTCATCGCCTGGCGGCGCGTCGAGCCCGAGGACTTCGCGGACTTCGCCGAACCGGGGTACGGGAAGCTCGTGATCACCTTCGGGGTCCGCCCGTATGGTGCCCACCGCAGTCTGCTGACGATCGACACCCGCGTGCAGCTGACCGACCCGGAGAGCTGGCTGAAGTTCCGCCGGTACTGGCGGGTTGCCTACCCGTTCACTCAGGCCGCTCATACGACGCTCCTGCGCACGATCTCTCAAGATGCGCGCGAACGCAGCCTCTCCGCTTACAGCCGCACAGACTGAACTCACCACTCGAGCCGGTCCCCGCCCCGCCATCGGGAACCGGCTCGAGCTCGCCCGTCATGCTCCGGGCTCGGGTGCCGGCTCCGGCACCACGTCCTTCTCGTTCTCGTCGATTGCGCGCCGCTCGGCTGCGTGCAGGTAGCGGCGGATCGCCGTGCTGCGGGTGGCGTAGCGCCGACGGGAAGAGGCCGCCTGCCGCGGCAGGCGGATCCGGATGTCCGCGAGCTCTGTGTCTTTGGTCCTTCACGACGAGGTGGTGCGACCCTGCCCGGGTGGCGGCGTTCGCCGCAGGCTCGGGTGATGACACCCGCGACGTTCCCATTCGGCCGCATCGCCGGAATCCGGATCGGTGCCCACTGGTCCGTGCTGATCATCGCGGGGCTGCTGGCGTATCTGCTTGCGACGGACGTGTTCCCAGCCGGTGCCCCGGGCACGCCGGCACCGCTGTGCTGGTCTGCCGCGGCCGTTTGCGCGGTCGTGTTCCTCGCGTCCCTGCTCGCGCACGAGCTCTGTCACGCCTTCACCGCAAGGCGGTTCGGCCTGAAAACCGAGCGCATCACGCTCTGGCTGTTGGGCGGCGCAGCCGAGCTTCCCGCGGAACCACGGACGCCCCGGGCCGCGTTGCTCGTCGCCGCGGCCGGCCCCGCCGCGAGCGTGGCCCTCGCCGGTGTTTTCGTGGGTATGGCAGTACTCGCGGCGGGAGCCTTGCCGCCCGTGGTCGTAGTCGCCCTCAGCTGGCTCGGCTGGACGAACGCGGTCCTCGCTGTTTTCAACTTGCTTCCGGCTACGCCGCTCGACGGCGGCCGCATCACCGAAGCCATCGCGTGGAAGGTCAGCGGCGATCGCGTCCGAGCCCGACGAATCGCCAGCCGGGGTGGGCAGCTCCTGGCGGCCCTTCTCGTCGGCTGCGGAACGTGGGTATTCCTGATGACCGGTTCGTTCGAAGGCCTGTGGCTCGTGGCCATCGGCTGGTTCCTGATGTTCGCAGCGCGCAGCGAACTCGTCGCGGCGCCGTTGCGGGAAGCGCTCTCCCAGATCCGGCTGGCCGACGTCATGACAACTTCTCCGGCAACCGCTCCCGGCTGGTACACGGTGCAGGGATTCCTCGACCTCGCGGCGGAGCTGCCCTTCCGCGCCTTTCCCGTGGTGTCCTTCGACGGACACCCGGTCGGCGTCGTCAGCCTCGGACCGCTTGCCCACGTGCCGGAAACCACCCGCACGTCCACCCGGCTCGAGTCGGTGTGCACGAAGCCCCCGGCATGCGTCACCGGACCGCCGGAAACGCCCCTGACGGAAGTGCTGGGCAGGACTGCGTTACGGCCGGGACAGGACCTCATACTCGTCGTCGACCACGGCGCACTCGCCGGGGTTGTCGCGCCGGGTGACCTCGCACGCGCGGTCGAGCTCGCCGCGCTCGGAGTCCGCGTACGCCGGCCCGCCGAGTCCTGACCGCTCACAAAACGGGCAGCGTGAAGATCGCTTTCTCCTCCTGCGTGAAATGCAGGGTCAGCACCGCGGCAAGGCCGTAGGCATCGCGCGGAGGCCGTCGCCCTGGTCGGGCCGGATCATCTCCGGAGACTCCCGCAGGTGCCGGTCGAGCCGGCGATCGAGACGGGCGGTCTCGGTGTGAGTGCGGCTCATCGTCACGGTGCTCTCCACGCAGCCGAGCGGTCCCGCCAACGCCGGGTACAGCTCGTGCTCTTCGGCAGCTTCGTACGGCATGATCTGCCGGAACAGCACGTCACGCGCCCGCCGCACGACGCGGTCGGCCTCGGCCGTCGTGCCACTGTTTGCCGTGCACCACTGCCTCCTCTTCTTGCCGTTATCGGCGCTATCGAGCCACCGTGGCTGCGCGCTCCTGGTCTTCGCGCACGCGTGCGGCCACGTCCTCGGCCAGGCTCTCCAGCGCGGCCGAGTGCACCACACCGACCGGCTCGGGGCGACGCAGCCGCAGCGCCGCCGGCGGAAGCCAGGCGAGGTCGTGCTCGCGCCGGCGGCGCGAGCCGGAAACGCCGGGTTGCTCCAGTCGCCGGCCTCGCAGCACCACGGGTATCAGCAGCGCCTCGCGGCCGGGGAACCGCCGCTTGCCCGTCGTCGCGAGCACGTCCGGCTCTCCCGCGGCACCCCGGTAGACCTGCTTCGCGCCGGGCAGCGTCCGCTTCCCGGTCGAGAGCTTCATCACCGGCCTGCCGTCGTATTCGACGAGCTTGTAGGCGGTGTCGAGTGTCGGGGCGTCCGCCGAGACGCCCACCGCTGCGCCCAGCCCGTCGGCGTTGATCGGTGCCCTGCAGCGGTGAGCCGTTCGAGCTCGTTCTCGCCGAGCCCGCCGCTCGCCATGATGCGAGCTTCGCGGAACCCGGCTCCATCCAGCATCTTGCGTGCGATCTCCGACAGCGCGAGGAGGTCACCCGAGTCGAGCCGCAGTGCCGCGGAGGGCGGCCGGACTCCGAACTCGTGGAACACCTCAATCGCGCGGGCAATCCCCGTCACCGGGTCATAGGTGTCGACAAGCAGCACGGGTGCGGACGGAAAGTCCTCCACGAAAGCACGGAACGCGTCGCGGTCGGACCGGAACGCCTGAAGGTAGGAGTGGGCGACGGTGCCTGCGGGGCACAGGCCGGGACGGGCGACCCCCTCGACGTTGCTCGTGCGGCCGAACCCGGCGATCGCAGTCAGTCCCGCCCTGGCCAGCGCCGCGTCACCCCCGTGCGCACGCCGCGCCGAGAAGTCGACCAGGTCGGCGCCCGGAGCCGCGACGCGGCATCGCGCGGCCTTCGTAGCCACGGCCGTCGCAAACGTCACGGAGTTCAGCAGCATCGTCTCCACCAGCTGCGCCGCCGGTAGCGGCGCGGTGACCTCCAGCAGCGGCTCCCCCGCGAAAACCACCCGCCCTTCGGGGACCGCGCGGACATCGCCGGTGAACCGGAGCCGGGACAGCGCCTCGACGTCGGCGGCCGGCAGTCCGAGCCCTCTCTCAAATACGCTTGCTCTTCCGGCTCGAACCGGAAGTCGCGCAGGAGGTCGAGGCATTCCGCGAGCCCCGCGGCGACCACGAAACCCTGGTCGCGGGGCAGGTCGCGGACGAACAGCCTGAACGTGGCCGGGGCAGTCATGCCGCGGCGCAGGTGGCTCGCGGCCATGCGGATCTCGTAGGGTCCGTGCGCAACGCGTTCATCCTGTCGCACCTCCGCCAGGTCGTCCGCACCCGCCAGCTACGAGCGATCTCGCCCGGATCCGGAGAGTCACACGGCCCGCGACGCGACGACGGTGGTCCCCGGATGGGCACCAGCAGGGGGCTTTCGCCTCTTTCCGCGTCGTCGCGGGCACCGGTTGGCTGTACGGCGGGGCGAGAGGGAGGTGCGTTCGATGCAGACTGTGGACACCGGCGACTTGGCGCTCGACGCCTATCGCGCCGTCGCTCCGGAATGGATCCTCGATTCCCTGGCCACCGTTGCAGAACGCCTGCGGGGCGCGCGCGTGCTCCACCTGAGCGCCACGCCGTATGGCGGCGGGGTGTCGGAACTCCTCCGGTCGGTCGTCCCGCTCTACAACGACCTCGGCTTGCACACGGAGTGGCAGATCATCAACGGCGAACCGGCTTTCTTCGCCGCCACCAAGAAACTTCACAACGCCCTGCAAGGCGCACCGGATCCGCTGGCCGAGACCGACCGGGCCGTCTACGAGGAGACCACCCGTCGCAACGCCGCCGACCTCGCCGAGGACCCCGACTTCGCGTCGTGGGACTTCGTCTTCGTCCATGATCCGCAACCGGCTGCCCTGCGTCTTTTCGCGAACGGCTCCCGGGCGCGTTGGGTCTGGCGCTGCCACATCGACACGTCGCAACCGCACCCCGAAGCGTGGCGATACCTGGAGAAGTTCATCGCCCCCTACGACGCGACGGTCTTCACGCTCGCGGAGTTCGTCCCCCCGTCGCTGTCCAGTGACCGCGTCGACGTCATTCCTCCGGCGATCGACCCGCTGAGCCCTAAGAACATGTCGCTCGACGAGCGCACCGCGCACGCGGTCCTGAACTGGATCGGGATCGAGCCCGCGCAACCGCTCATCACGCAGGTTTCCCGTTTCGACCCGTGGAAGGACCCGCTCGGCGTGATCGAGGCGTATCGGCTGGTCCGTGACGAGGTGCCGGACTTACAGCTCGCCCTGGTCGGTTCCATGGCGCTCGACGACCCGGAAGCCTGGGAGGTCTACCGCACGATCAGCGACGCGACCCGGACCGACAGCGGCGTCCACGTGTTCACGAACCTCACTGGCGTCGGCAACATCGAGGTCAACGCCTTCCAGCGCACGTCCGCGGTGATGGTGCAGAAGTCCATCCGCGAGGGGTTCGGCCTGGTCGTCTCCGAAGCTTTGTGGAAGAACACACCGGTCGTGGCGGGCCGGGCCGGCGGGATCCCTCTGCAAGTCGCCGACGATTCGGGCGGAGTACTGGTCGACTCGACGGAAGGCTGCGCAAAAGCGCTGGCCGAGCTGTTGACCGACCACGTGCGGTCCGCCGCGCTGGCCGCTGCCGGGCGCGAACGGGTCCATCGCCACTTCCTCGTGCCCCGCCTCGTACTCGATGAGCTGACCCTGCTCGACGGCCTGGCCCACGGAGACCAGCCCGGCGCCCTGATGACACGCGGCGGGCACCGGGACCCGATCTGCGGACTCTCGACAACGCCCGGTGACGAATCCTTCACCGCACGCCGCGACGGGGTGCTCCACCGATTCTGCTCGCAGGCGTGCCGCACCGCGTATCTCGCGTCCGGGAGGAAGAACCGATGACTGCGAAGCGCTGGCACGGAGGCGAACTGCGCCGTAACGCCCAGACTCACGGGTGGTCGATCCTGGCGCCCGACCGGGCCGCCCGGCCGCACTTGCCGATCCGCGCGTGCTGCCCGTTCTGCCCCGGGCCGAGCGAGGACACCCCCGCCGAGACCTGGCGGCTCGCCGACGCCGACGGCTGGCGTGTGCGCGCGGTACGCAACCGGTTCGCGCTCTCCGACCGGCACGAAGTCGTGATCGAATCACCGCGCCACGACTGGGATCCGGCAACTGCTCCGGTTTCCGAAGTCGCCGACGTACTGTCCGCGTGGCAGGCACGGCACCGTGCGCTGCGGGCGGACACGGCCCAGGTCGCCGTCTTCCGCAACTACGGCCTGGCCGCGGGCATCTCCCTGTCCCACCCGCATTCGCAGGTAGCGGGCCTCCCCGTGCTGTCGTCGGCCACCCGCCGCGAGCTCGAGATCGCCCGCGAGCACCACGCCTCGACCGGCCGGTGTATCGCGAACGACGAACTGACGGCCGAACTCACCACCGGCACCAGAATCGTCTACGCCGACGAGCAGGTCGTCGCGTTCAGCCCCTCCGCGCCGGCCGCCGACTGTGAAGTGCGGTTCACCCTCCACGAGCCGCAAGCCGACTTCGCAGTGGCACCCCGTGCGCGCATCGACGCGCTCGCTCATTGTTTGCGCGCGGTCCTCTCCGCGGTGCGGGCCGAGTTCGGCGATCCTGCCTACAATCTGGTCGTCCGCACCGCACCGAGCGGATTCGAGGACGCACCGTTCCTCGCGTGGTCCCTTCAGCTGCTCCCCCGGCTCGGCATCGCCGCCGGGCTGGAGCTCGTGACGGGGATCCCGGTGGTCATTGTTTCTCCGGAACGAGCCGCCGCCCGGCTACGCAACCGGGTTGCCGCCGCCCCGGCGTGAGCCGCGGCCCCGAGGCGAAGCGCCTCAGGAATTTGCCTTCTTCGCCAGCTCCGCGTACCACTCCTGCTGCCACTTCCCGGCGCGATAACGGTTCAGCGCGAACGCCGAGATCCCGTAAGCCACCGCAAGCGCCAGGCATGTGACGAAGTACAGACCGACTGCAGCGGCAGCCGAGTTGACCACCGCGCCCTCAGCGAACAACGGCGGAGCGACGACGCTCCCGGAGCTGTTCACCCAGATCGGTAGCACGTCACCGCGGTGTGTGCCTGCGTGCGCGTTCACCCGTGGGAAGTGGCGCACTCCATCGCGACCGAACCACATCGCGTCGATCGGCATCGGACTACCGACTTCCCCGCTGCGGCCCCCGACGGACATCGGTGGCCCGTCTGCGAGGAGCGTCGTAGTCGCCGGCCGGTTTTCGGTGAGCTCCCGGGCGGACTGCTCCTTCTGCGCGGCGTAGACCGCCGAGCCGGCCGCCGCGGAGAACGGGATCGCGGCCAGCGCCACCAGGATCGTCACGAGCACCAGTGCGGCTTGCACCCGGTCCGAGGTCCGCGCCACCGAGCCGTGTCCGGGGACGAGCAGGTGCCGCCACCGCAGCAAGCGGCTCGCCGACGAGTTCATGTCTCTCACCTTTCCTTGCCGCGCAACGGGTTTCGCCCCCAGCATGGCCGCACACCGGCGCGGCCGACGAGGCCTTGTACCCGCGGTGGCGTGCAGGCAGTCCCCGCCACCCGACCGCACTGCCTGTCAGGTCGCGGCCAAAGAACCTTGGCCTCTCGTCCCCGCGACCGGCAGGGTCGGATCGGGAAGAACGGAGTCCGCTATCCAGACGCGCGATATCATGGCCACCCCGGTGATCGCGGTGACCCCGTCCGCCTCGCTCGCGGAAGTCGCGGCTGTGATGACCGAACACGGCTTCACCACCCTTCCGGTCGTCGACCAAGCCGGCAAACCGATCGGGCTTGTCAGCGAGGTCGATCTCGTGCCGGCCGGATTTTCCCGTGACCCCGTGGCCGCCGGTGATCCCGACGCGGGCGCGGTGCTGGGCCGCCACCGCACGGTCGCGACCGTCATGCGCAGCCCCAGGCTTGGCCGTGCCCGGAAGTCTCGATCCGGCCGAACTGGCCCGCCTCATGAACGATGCGGGCGTGTACTACCTGTGGTGGACAACAGGATCCTGGTCGGCATGGTGACGTTCCGAGACGTGCTCCGTGCCGTGCCCACCGCCGGACCCTGCTGAGGACGGTCCGCCCACCGGCGGGTCCGGCGTCGCGGTGACCACGGCGTGGAGCGCGGCCGCCATCGCCTGGTGCATCACCGTCGGTTAGTCGCCCTCCACGTACCGGTGCCCAACCGGCTCCCGCAGCAAAGCGTCCAATTCGGACGGCGAGATCCGCGCCAGCACCGTGGAGTTGGCGATCTTGTACCCGTTTAGGTGCAGGATCGGCTGCACCGCGCCGTCGCGGCGCGGGTCGAGGAACCGGCTCGCCTGCCAGCTGATGGCCGACGGTCCCGTCTCGGCTTCACCGTCCCCGAGGACGTAGGCGACGAGCAAGCCGGGTTGTCGAACGTGGCGCCGAACGCATGAGCGAGTGAATACCCCAGCTCCCCGCCTTCGTGGATCGAGCCCGGGACGTGCGGGGATATGTGGCTCGGCACGCCGCCGGGGAAGGAGAACTGCCGAAGGAGCCGATGCAATCCGTCCTCGTCGCGGGAAATCTCGGGCCACAACTCGGAGTACGTGCCCTCGAGCCACGTGTGCGCCCCGCACAGCAGGCCCGCCGTGGCCGGGGACCCGTTACAAAGATCGCGTCCAGGTCGTGCGTCAGGATCGCGCGGTTGAGGTGCGCGTAGACGAAGCTCAACCCGGGAGAGGTCCCCCAGTGGCCGAGCAGGCGCGGTTTGATCTGTCCGGCCACAAGCGGTTCCCTCAGCAGCGGATCGGCCATGAGGTAGATCTGCCCCACAGCCGGATAGTTGGCCGCCCGCCATTGGGCTTCGACCTGAGCCAGCTCGACCGGCGGCAGAGTCGCGGCGGTGGCTCGAGAGCCGTCACCGCTTCGGCTCCGGCCGCACCACCAGCACCGGACACGACGCATGGTGCAGCAGCGCCTGGCTCGTCGAACCGAGAAGCATCCCGGCGAACCCGCCGCGCCCGCGGCTGCCGACGACCACCAGCTGGGCCTGGTCGGACTCGGCGAGCAGGACGGTCCGCGGCCGGTCCTGCAGAAGCATCCGGCGGACCTCGACCTCGGGGTACTTCTCCTGCCAGCCGGCGAGCCGCTGTGCCAGGAGGCGTTCCTCAGTCGGCTCCAGGGATTCCAGCTGCGGCATCAGCCGGGCGGTGCTGTCGGCCGAGTCGTACGTGACGTCGTTCCACGCGTGCACTGCCACTAGCGGAACTCCGCGGAAGCCGGCTTCTTCGAACGCGACCCCGATGGCGGCTTCGCTGTTCGGGGTGCAGTCAACGCCGACGACGACGGGGCCGTCCAGAGGCACCGGACCCTCGCCATGCCGCCCGCGGACCACCGCCACCGGGCAGTAGGCGTGACTCGCGACAGTCGCGGCCGTGGCACCGACGAGCATACCGGCGAACCCGCCGATCCCGCTCCGGCCGGCCACGACCATCCGGACGCGCCGCGACCGCTCGATCAGACCGGCGGACGGGGCGTCGGTGAGCACCTCCGTGCGCACGGCGAGAGCCGCGTCGACGGAGAGCGCCTGCTCCCGGGCCTTCGCGACGATCCGGTCACCGTCTTGCCGGAGCTGGTCGAACAGCACATCGCTCCCAGCCGGCGCACCGCCGTAGTAGAGAGCTGCCACCTGCAGGCAGTGCACGATTTCGAGCTCGAGGGCGCGTCCGGTCACGAGTCGCGCGGCCCACTGGACGGCCGCGTCGGCACCGGGGGAACCGTCGACGCCTACCACCACGGTGGTGCTGTTGTGCGTTGTCATGACCAAGGGTCCTCTCCGGACGAAACGGTCTCGGCGCCGACGACACCGGGCACCGCGAGCGCGAGCAGGGTGGCGACGTGACGGTCGGTAGTGTCGTCGTAGCGGTCGACAATGCGCACGAGCCCGTCGTGGACCTCGACTTTCCAGCGGCCCGTCCCGCCGTAGATCTCGAGCCGATGACGCACGTCCACCGCGATCGCTGCGTCCTCGCGCGCCAGCACCCGGACCACGTCACCCCGGGTGACGATGCCCACCACGCGGCTGCCGTCGACGATCGGCATCGCCCGGATCTTCGCGTCGACCAGAGCCTCGCAGAGGTCGGCGACGTCGGTGCCGGAAGACATCGCAGTGACTGGCGTGCTCATCACCTGCTCCACGGTTGTATCGACCGGCGCGGGAGGTTCGGGACGCAGGTGCGCCGACCGGGTGTCAGCTGGGATCCGGCCGCGGATCAGGTCGACTTCGGTGACGATACCGATGAGCCGTTCGTCGTCGTCGACCACCGGCAGTGCGGTGAATCCGTGCTCGAACAGCACCTCCGCGGCCTCTTTGGCCGGCACCCATGGATGGACCGTCACCACCGGCGCGGACATCAGGTCTCGTGCACGCATCGGGTTCTCCCTTTCGCTGTGCTACACCGAAAATAGGCAACACCCGGCATCCGGGGCTCCGGCCCGGAGTCACCGGCGCGAAGGACCAACGTCCTCAGCTCGGTGACCGAGCACCCCGCTCCAGGCCGTTTTGCCGACGCGCTCTTGGCACACGCGGGCAGCACCCGGACGGCCAACGAACGAGCTCCGAGTCGCGGCTGCTCGCGCGGACACTCCACCGCAGTCCCTCTGAGTTCTCGCCCGCCGGCGGCGCTTCGACCCGGCGCCCGGCGCCGTCCGACTTGCCTCAGCACGAGGTCGTGATGCGGCAACCGCAATGCGGGTATCGCGGGAAATGACGTCGAGGACGTCGTCGCTCACGAGGGACGGAAGCTTCGAGATCACTTCTTGCTTCCCGGCCGCACGACCGCGACCGGGCACGCGGAGTGCGCCAGCAGTGCCTTGCTCTTGGAGCCGAGCAGCATCCCGGTGAACCCGCCGCGCCCGCGGCTTCCGACGACGATCAGCTGGGCCCCTGCACCGCGTTCCAGCAGCGTCTGGACCGTCCGGGCACGCACGACCACCACCTCAACCGGCAGATGAGGGAACTTCTCGCGCGAGGGAGCCAACTGCTCGTCCACCAACCGGTGCTCGGCGGCGGCAACAGCCTCCGGGTCGAAGTCCCGTTTCCGCAGCGACCCGTCCGGAGTGATCTCGCTCCAGGTATGGATCGCCACGAGAGTGGTTCCGTGGGACGAAAGCGCGGGACTCGTCAGCGACGTTGCCGCGTATTCGCGCACCGCACGCTCCAGGCGACGGTCAGTGCGGGGTGTCCTGTGTCCTGAGCGGCAGCGTCACAGCCTCCCTCGGGCCGGCGGTGTGGAGCACATGCTCGCGAGCAGGTGTGCTGGCCGCTGTCGACGACGTACCCACAGAGCCTCGGGGATGCCGGTGTGCACGAGTGTGTCGTCCTTCGCCCGCGAGCAGTCGTCCCAATTCGGCACCGCTGAGGAGGGAAGTCCACGGCGTCGCGGCACCGGCCACCGGCGTCCGAAAGTCCCCGGTGCGGGGACCAACGCCTCTCACGGCGACCGGACGAGCGGAGAGAACCTGAGCACCCCGGCACGAGGAGGCAACGATGGGCCGCTGCAGCACCGCGGACTCCGTGTGCACCACCGGAACACTGCCGCGATGTGACCGAGGCCGGCCGTGACCTGGGCACGCATCGGTAAGCCCGAACAGGTCCGCGCTGCAGCCAACCTGCGCGACTACGCGCGGGCGTGCCGCGAGTTCAGCTGGGACGAAGCGCGTCGGGAGCTGTCCGGTCTCCCAAGCGGGAACAGCCTCAACATCGCCTGCGTGGCGGTCGACCGCCACGCGGCCGGGCCAAGAGGCGGGCAGACGGCGATCCGCTGGATCGATCGCCATGACCGAGCGCACGACTTCAGCTACAGCGAGCTCCGCGAGTGGACCAACCGGTTCGCGAACTTGCTGCAAGAACTCGGGGTGCGCCGCGGCGACCGGGTGTTCACCCTCCTCGGTCGCGTACCCGAACTGTACGTAGCGGCCCTGGGGACGATGAAGGCTGGTTGCGTGGTGTCGCCGCTGTTCTCCGCGTTCGGTCCCGAACCGATCCGCGAGAGGCTGCGCCTCGGCGAAGGTTCCGTCCTGGTCACCACTCCCGCGCTATACCGACGGAAGGTACGCGGAATCCGGGACTTCTTACCGTCGCTCAGCCATGTGCTCCTCGTCGGCGGGGACGCCGAACCACGGACGACCGCCCTCGGGCCTGCTCTGGCCGCTGCGGACCCCGAGTTCGACGCCGTGCCGACGAAACCGGAGGACGCCGCGCTGCTGCACTTCACGAGCGGGACGACCGGCACGCCGAAGGGCGCGCTCCACGTCCATCAAGCCGTGCTCGCACACCACGTCACCGCCCGCTACGCCCTTGACCTGCGGCCGGACGACATGTTCTGGTGCACCGCCGATCCTGGCTGGGTGACCGGGATGTCCTACGGCCTGATCGCTCCGCTGACGCACGGTGCCACGCTGATCAGCGACGAAGGCGAATTCGATGCCCTCCGCTGGTACCGGGTCCTGGCAGCACAGCACGTCACCGTTTGGTACACCGCTCCGACCGCACTGCGGATGCTGATGCGCGATGCGCGAAAACCCGGAGATTTCGATCTGGCTGCACTACGGTTCGTCGCCAGTGTCGGGGAGCCCCTCAACCCGGAGGTCGTGGTGTGGGGCCAGGAGGCGCTGGGCCGGCCGGTACACGACAACTGGTGGCAGACCGAGACGGGCTCCATCATGATCGCCAACCTCGCCGCGGCGGAGATCCGGCCAGGCTCCATGGGGCGGCCCCTTCCCGGCGTCAAGGCCGGTCTGCTCGAACGAGGACCGGACGGACGCGCCCTCGTCACCGATGGCCGGGTTCACGAGATCACCGCGCCAGGGGTGGAAGGTGAGCTCGCCCTGCGACCCGACTGGCCGTCGATGTTCCGCGCCTACTGGCACGACTCCGAGCGCTACGCGCGCGCGTTCGCCGACGGCTGGTACCTCACCGGCGACGTCGCCCGACGGGACGAAGACGGCCACTTCTGGTTCGTCGGTCGCGCGGACGACGTGATCAAATCAGCAGGTCACCTCGTGGGCCCGTTCGAAGTCGAGAACGCGCTGCTGGCGCACCCCGCTGTCGCTGAGGCGGGGGTGATCGGCAAGCCCGACCCGGTCGCCGGCGAACTCGTCAAGGCGTTCGTGACTCTGCGCCCCGGCTACGAACCCACTGAAACCCTCCGCTGGGAACTGCTGGTTTTCGGGCGGCACGCGCTCGGCGCGGTCGCACCCAAAGAGCTCGTGTTCGACCAGTGGCTACCGCACACCCGAAGCGGCAAAGTGATGCGTCGGTTGCTCAAAGCCAGGGAGCTGGGGCTCCCCGAGGGCGACGTGTCCACCTTGGAGGTCCCGGGATGAGCAGACGACAGGCCGCGCAGAGCGCCCGCGCGAAGCACCGTACGGAATTGCTGCGCCAGATGGTCCGGATCCGGCGGTTCGAAGAACGTTGCGTCGAGCTGTACAGCGCGGCGCGGATCCGCGGCTTCATGCACCTCTACATCGGCGAGGAAGCGGTGGCGGCCGGAATTCTGCAGGCCGTCGGTGCCGGCGACGCCGTGGTGTCCACCTACCGCGAACACGGGCACGCACTCGCACGTGGACTGCCCATGGACGCGGTGCTCGCCGAGATGTACGGGCGCACCACCGGGTGCAGCCGCGGCCGAGGCGGCTCGATGCACCTGTTCGACGCGTCCCGGCGATTCTACGGCGGGAACGCGATCGTCGGCGGCGGATTGCCGGTCGCCGTCGGCCTGGCACTCGCCGATGCGATGCGCGGCCGGCCACAGGTCACGGTGTGCCTGTTCGGTGACGGCGCAGTCGCAGAAGGCGAGTTCCACGAATGCCTCAACCTCGCCGCACTCTGGCGGTTGCCAGTGCTGTTCTGCTGCGAGAACAACCTGTACGCGATGGGCACGCGGCTGGACCGGGCCCAGGCAGAGGTCGATCTCGCCGCCCGCGCCGCCTCCTACGGCATGCAGGCTCGCGCGGTTGACGGCATGGACGTGCTCGCCGTCGCCGAAGCCGCCGATCAGGCCGTCGAGAAGATCCGCACCGAACCCCGCCCGCAGTTCCTCGAACTGCGCACCTACCGCTTCCGCGCGCACTCGATGTACGACCCGGACCGGTACCGCGACAAATCGGAAATCGAGCGCTGGAAGGAAGCCGACCCGATCCCCCGCCTCAAGCACCGGATGACCGAGGACGGGGAATTGACCGGGCGCCGGGCGGCGGCGATCGAGGCCGACGTGGACCGGGAGATCAACGCCGCGATCGAAGCGGCCGAGGCCGGCCCGCTCGAGCCGGTCGAAGACCTCACGCGGTTCGTCTACTCGGAGCGGCCATGACCACCTATCGCGAAGCTCTGCGGGCCGGCCTGCGCGATGCCCTCGAACACGACGAGCGCACGTTCCTCATGGGCGAGGACGTCGGCCGTTACGGCGGATGCTTCGCGGTCAGCCTCGGCCTGCTGGAAGAGTTCGGGCCCGATCGCGTCCGCGACACCCCCCTGTCGGAGTCCGCGTTCGTCGGCGCCGGGATCGGCGCCGCACTCGGCGGGATGCGGCCGATCGTCGAGATCATGACGGTCAACTTCAGCTTGCTGGCGCTGGACCAGATTCTCAACAACGCCGCGACGCTGCTGCACATGTCCGGCGGTCAGCTCAACGTGCCGCTGGTGATCCGGATGACAACCGGTGCCGGGCGGCAACTCGCCGCGCAGCATTCCCACAGCCTCGAAGGCTGGTACGCCCACATCCCCGGCCTGCGGATCGTCGCCCCCGCGACGATGGAGGACGCCCGCGGAATGCTGTGGACCGCGGTGCAGGATCCGGACCCGGTCCTGCTGTTCGAACACGGCACGCTGTACAACGTGTCCGGTGAGCTGGCGCCGGACGCAGGCGCGGTGGACATCGACCGCGCGGTGATCCGACGACCCGGCACCGACGTCACCTTGATCGCCTACGGCGGCACACTGCGCACCGCACTCGACGCCGCCGGTGAACTCGCCGATTCGGGCGTCGACGCCGAAGTCCTCGACCTGCGTACGCTGCGGCCTCTCGACGAGCCCGCGATCCTCGACTCGATCGCCCGCACGCACCGCCTGGTCGTCGTCGACGAAGGCTGGCGCAGCGGCAGCCTGTCCGCCGAGATCGCGGCGCGGGTCGCGGAAAACTCGCTGTACGAGCTCGACGCCCCGATCGAACGCGTGTGCACCGCCGAGGTGCCGATCCCCTACGCGCAGCAACTCGAGCAAGCCGCCCTGCCGCAGCTGGCGGACGTCGTGGCAGCAGCCCGGCGGGCGGTGGGCTGAGATGGCGGAGTTCCTGATGCCCGCGCTCGGCGCGGACATGACCGAGGGCACGGTCCTCGAATGGCTGGTGAAGGCCGGGGACACCGTGCGAAAGGGTGACATCGTTGCGGTGGTGGACACGGACAAAGCCGCGATCGAGGTCGAGTGTTTCACCAGCGGCAAGGTGAGCGAGGTTCTCGTGCCGGTGGGCACGCGCGTTCCGG
Organism: Amycolatopsis sp. NPDC004368; assembly: GCF_053602515.1. Lineage (NCBI taxonomy): Bacteria > Bacillati > Actinomycetota > Actinomycetes > Pseudonocardiales > Pseudonocardiaceae > Amycolatopsis > Amycolatopsis sp. NPDC004368. Next base: position 25,050 of record NZ_JBSGDT010000056.1, read on the forward strand.
TGGGGACACCGCTGGCTGTCCTCGCCGCGGGTCGCGGCATGACTGAAGTCGGACCGACGCAGGACGAACGTGGACCTGCACCGGAGACCGTTCCACATGTAGAGCCAGGTCCTCCCGCCGAAGTGCGGCTCGCGACACCGCCGACCCGCAAGTTCGCCGCGGAGTCCGGAGTCGACCTCACGACCGTGCACGGCTCGGGCCGCGACGGACAGGTGACTCACGCCGACGTCGCGCGGGCCATCGCCGCGCGGACCTCGCTGCCGGGAGGCCGCGTCCGCATTTCGCCCTACGCCCGGAAGCTGGCGACCGAACTGGGGGTGGCCGTGTCCTCCCTCCCCCCGGCGCAGGCGCGCCGGGCGATCCACGCTCGCGATGTACGAGCAGCGGCCCAGCGCCGGGCGGAACGAGCGCCGGCGCGCCACGGCCAGGACGCGGAAGCCATGCGCCGGGCGATCGGCGCCCTGATGGCGCGGGCCAAGCGCGAGATCCCGCATTACTACCTGTCCACCACGATCGACCTGCACACCGCGGTGAAGTGGCTGCGCGAGCACAACTTGCACGTTCCGGTACCCGAGCGGCTCCTGCCCACGGCGCTCCTGCTCAAGGCGACCGCGCTGGCCGCCCGGCGTGCACCTCAGCTCAATGGACACTGGGTCGACGACAGCTTCCGCCCGGCGGACTCCGTCCACCTCGGGACGGCAGTCGCCCTGCGCGGAGGTGGGCTCCTCACGCCCGTGATTCTCGACGCGGCGGACCGCTCCGCATCGGAGCTGATGGCCGAACTGCGTGCCGCTGTGATCCGGGCGAGGACGGGGGCCTTGCGCTCCACGGACCTCACGGCAGGCACCATCACCGTGACCAATCTCGGCGACAACGGCGTCGAGTCGGTTCACGGCGTCATCTACCCGCCGCAGGTCGCCCTCGTGGGGTTCGGCGCGATCACCTCGCGCCCATGGGCAGTCGACGGCCTGCTCGGCGTCCGCCCTCTTGTCACCGCGACGCTGTCTGCCGACCACCGCGCCAGCGACGGCGCGACCGGTGCGCGTTTCTTGAGTCGCGTTGCCGCTCTGCTGCAGCAACCGGAGGAACTATGACCCCGCCGCTCACCCGTGCCGAAGCGAAAAGCGCGCTCCACGCCGCGCTGGCCGGCTTCGCCAGCGAAGCCGAACTCGAGCAACTGTCGCCGTCGGAAAACCTCCGCGAAGCCCTCGAACTCGATTCGATGGACTTCCTGACCTTCGTGGAACGGCTGTCGGAACAGCTCGGACGTCGCATCGAGGAGGACGACTACGACCACCTGGCCACCCTGGACTCAGCCGCGGACTTCCTCGGCGAAGCACATCGCTGACTGCGATCAAGCCCCTGGGACAGCCGTGCTCACTCGTCGTCGGCGCGAGCTGCCCGCGGTGGTGTCCGTGGTCGACGACTTGGCCACACAGTTGCCGCCTTCGTCGGCCGGGGACTTCGGTGCTTCGAGTCTCGGTCGTGACGCCACCGCGGTGCGGTGCGCGTCGAGAAGATCACGCGCGGCCATTCGCCCCGCCGACGAAGGCGGTCGAGCCCTCGCCGCGCCCCTGCATCCGGCGAAAGCAGGTAACCCAACCGGCACAAGGAGGTCGTGATGAAGCTGGTCCGCATCTGGTTCGGGCTCGTCCTGGTGGCCCTGGGCGTACTGGGAATCCTGGACACCGCCGGCGTCGCGGAATGGAACGTCACCGCCGGGCGGTGGTGGCCGCTGGCGATCATCGGGTTGGGTCTCACGGCGATGTGGTCGCAGCGACGGGTCTCGTTCGGTCCGGGCCTGCTGACCGTCGTCGGGCTGGTGCTGCTCGCGGGGCAGCTGCAGTGGACGCAAAAGACGTTGTTCTGGCCGGCGCTGCTGCTCCTCGCGGGAGTCGTGGTCCTCGCCGGGCTGCGGCCAAGCCGGTCCCGCTCCCTGCCGCGCACCGAATCGCTGGCCCTGCTGGGCGGGGCGAAGACCGTCGACCGGTCCGAGCACTTCACCCATGCCGACGTCGCGGCGGTCCTGGGCGGTTCCACCCTCGACCTGCGTCACGCCCACGTCGACGACCAGGCGACGGTCGATGCGTTCGCGCTCTTCGGCGGCGTCGACGTGCTGGTGCCCGAAGACTGGCGCGTGCACGTCGGCGGGCTGCCGATCCTCGGCGGCTACGAGGACAAGACCTCCGCCGACGACGGTGTTCTCCCGGACAACGCACCCGTCCTGAAGGTCAACGCCACAGCCGTGCTCGGCGGGGTCAAGGTCGCGCACGAACCGAGCTGACAGCCGGGCCGTCAGTCCTCACCGTGCTGCACGAGCTCTTCGGTCGACCGCCGCACCCGCGGCGGTTCCGGTTCCGAACTGTGTCCGATCCGCATGAGCACCTGCGGTACTCCTGTCAACGAGAGCTCTTCACCGAGTTTCGCGCGCACCGTTTCGAGGTGCAGGGGCTGAGTCAGCACGGCGCCCACCAGGCCGAGGTCGACTGCCGTGAGCCACGCGAGTTCCAAGGCGTATCCAGCCCGCAAGTGGTCCAGGCGGGTATCGCCGGGCGTCACGAGAACGACCAGGACGCCGGCCGCCAGCCGCTCTTCGATCTCGGTCCGGTGCGGGATCTCGGTCGCCCGGCGGACCAGTCCCGCCCAAGGCACTGCACCGGCCGGGATGCGACCCGCGGGAATGCCGACGCCGTGACGGTGCGTCGCCTCGTCCCGGATCGTCCACAACGACAGCTCACGCTGGTACCCGCTGTCGGACTGGAACTTCCCCGCCGCGACGTGCAGCAACTTCGCGACGGCCGCGATGTCGGGCTCACGGGTGACGAGCCGGGCATCGACACCCGACGTCCTGGCGGCCGAGACAACCCTCCGAGCGGCGCTGTCACGCACCGGTTGCAAGCCGAATGGCCTCCGATGGCTCGCTCGGTGGGCGATCGCGCGGTGCAGCCGGACCTCTTCGTGCGTGGGCGCCGACGACCGCTGGGCATCCACCCGCGCCACCACCTCGGGCCGGTGTTCGTCCGGCAGCAGGACGACCTCAGCTGCCCGCCCCAGCGTTCGGACTGCCAGCTCGAGGTTCACGACCGCCGCACCGCACGACGCGGCGCGATCCCGACCGTCCGGGTCGTGGTGTGGCAGAACGAGGTCGTCCCGTTCACGCAGCCACGCCCGTCCCGGTGCGAGGTCCAGCAGCCACGGCTGGAGGTTGTGCACGGACGGTGCGCCGAGCACGGCCCGAGCGAGGTGCTCGGTCTCGGCGCTCGTCCAGACATCAGTCTCCACCGCCCTCACCCCTCCGGCCGAGCCGACCCGCACCCGCTGTCCACAGGTCGCGGCGATAACGCTGCAGGCTGGTGAGCAAGCGTTCCTCCGGACCTTCCAGTTCGGGAGCCGCGGTGAGGACCTGCGCATCGCCGCGAATGAGCTCCGCGAGGAATAGCGACAGGCGCGCCGGCTCCGGTACGAGCTGCGCGCCGGCGTAGGCGACGACGAGGAGATCCTCACCCGAGTTTGTCTCGATCGCCACCGACCAGCCGTGCCGCTCGTCCCACAACAGCGCGACGTCCCGATCGGAGTGTTGGGGCAGGCGCATCTCCAGCGCGATGTACGCCGAGAGGGGCGGGTCCAGGTCGGTGGTACACGACGCCTCGCCCACGCCCATCGCGGCACTCACGGCGGCGACGTAGCCGGACAGACCGCACAGGAACGCGTATTCCCGATCCGAATCATCTCCGAGCGGGTGGGTCACGGTGCCCCTCCACCTTCCGTCCCCACTTCGCTCCGACGCACTCGGCCAAGTGCAGCCATTCGTTTCTCCTTTGCCTGCCCGTCTCGTCTCCAGCACACCTCGGCCGACCGGTGCGCCGAGGTGGCCGTACGGCCCGTGTCCGGGTGACGAACGGCCTCAGCGCGTCCTGCGGCGCAGCGTTGCGGCGGCCAGCATCGGCGCGAGCACCGCCGTCCGGGCGGCACGAGAGACGCGACAGGCGCCAGCCCACGTAGACCCGTGCCACGAACAGCCCGCGCCGCAGCAACCGCGGACCGTGAGAATGTCGAGCTTGTTCCGCGGCGCAGAGCTGAGCTGCCCGCGGATGCGCCGAACACGGTGACCGTGCCCGCTGCGACGCCCTGCACACCGACGACGCGGTGCTCCGGCTGGCCGGCCCGGACAACCTGCAGCGCGCACCGCCGCCGTAGGCGTCGGTCATCTCGAGAGGGGCCTTCTTGCCTCGGACTTACCGCCGAGCAGCTCGACCACCGACACGGGCAGCAGTTCCAGAACGCCGTCGAGGCGGCACAGACTCCCGACCGCCGCCGGTACCTCGGCGCGCGTCGAGTCGGCGGACCCAGCGAACCGGGCCACAAAACCGGGGACGGCGTACCGGGTCGGTACGAAGGCCGGATGCCAGCCCTCGTAGAACAAGCCGCGCAGCAGCTCTGGCAGCTGGGCCGCGAACCTCGCGGCGCCCTCCACGGTCAGCCGATCGCGCACCGTATGCAGCCAGGCACGGAGCATCCGGTGCGCGTCCCGGTCGTCTTTCGCGCCGAGGTGGTCGCGGACCACGGCCAGCCACTCGTGCGCGGTGCTTTCCGCGTGTGCAAAGGGGTCGGACATCGTGGCCTCCTGCGGACGAGGACCCCAAGGTTCGCATCGGCCCCTTGACCGCGCCAGACGACCTTGTCGGCCTCGACCACGACGAAGGTGACCGCCACAGCGACCAGGACCCGAAACCACGTCCCAGCTCCGACCGGCGCGGTGTGGAACAGCGTATTCATCACAGGCACGTAGGTGAGCACCAGTTGGAGCACCGCGGTGGCTCCGATGCCGAGGGCCAGTATTCCGCTGTGCCGGGGCCACGCGAGCACGACGAGCCGGTTCAGCGAACGGCAAGTGATCAGGTAGGCGATCTGCACCCCGACGAACACGTTCGTCGCGCTGGTACGCGCCTCCGCGATCGCTGCGCCCGCAGCGAGCTCAGCGCGGTAGGCCCAGAACGCGGCTGCCACCAACAGGATCGAGAGCACGAGGACCCGCCGCAGCAGGGCAGCAGTGAACAGCGGTTGCCGCGGCGGGAGCGGCGGGCGGCGCATCAAGTCCGGCTCTTGCAGCTCGAACGCCAAGGTGAGCCCGAGGAACACCGGTCTTGTCGGTGCAGATCACTGTGGTCGACCCGAGGGTTTCCACCGCGGGGAGATGGCGCACGATCGCACCGCGCCGTGACATCCGCACGACGCCGATGGCCAGCACGATGGTCACCGCCGCAGGCAGCCCCTCCGGGATCGCGCCCACGGCAAGTGCGACGGCGGCGGTGAAAATCTCAGCCATCGACATCCCCCGCACCAGGCCGACCGTGAATGCGGCCGCAGCCACGGCCACAATCCCGATGGTCAGATGCCGGGAGAACCCGGTGAGCTTGCGGGTCAGCGGGGTGACGGCCGGGCCGGCACCGCTGACCATCCGCTGGATGCCGCCGAGCTGCGTCGCCGCGCCGGTGGCCACGACCAAGGCGCGCGCCGAGCCATGTGTGACGACCGTCCCGGAGTACGCGGTATTCGTCCGATCGGCGACGATGGTGTCATCGGGCAGCACCGCCACGGTCTTCGACACCGGTACCGACTCGCCCGTCAGTGCCGACTCGTCGATTTCCAGCGCGTGCAGTTCGGCGAGCCGGACATCGGCCGGGATCCGGTCACCACCGGCGAGCTCCACAATGTCACCGGGCACGAGTTCCTCGGCCGGAACCCGCTGCCCGCGACCGCCGCGAACCACCGTCGCTTCCACCGGCACCAACCGGCCCAGTGCGTCGAGCGCGTGCACAGCGCGAGACTCCTGCACATACCCGATCAGTGCGTTGAGCAGGACCACCCCCACCGATGACGGCGGCGTCGACGTAGCCGCCGAATGCCAGTGTGACGAGGCCCGCGGCCAGCAGCATGTAGATCAGCGGGTCACGAAGCTGAGCCAGCACCCGCCTCAGGAGTCCCGGTCCCTGGGCCGTCTCGAGCTGGTTCGGCCCGTGACTGACCAGCCGGGCGGCAGCCTCACCAGCGTCCAGCCCGGCTGCCAGGTCGGTCCGAAGCTTCTCGACCAGCACCTCCAACGGGATCGCGTGCGGTGTGTCGAGCGCTCCGGTGCTCGGCGCGGCCATCAGGCGTCGCCGCGGTGGATTGCCGTCGCACCGACGAGCTGGTTCCCTTCACGCAAGCCTCTGGTCCGCATCACGCCTCCTCGGCTTTCGAGTCGCCGCCTCCCGGGGAGCCGGTTGCGGCCGAGCGGCCGCACGGGTCCGGGCGTGCCGTCCTCGCCGATGAAGATGCCCACCAGCCAATGCTTCTCCTGCCCAACCGCCTGCTTCGGATCACACACTGGGGTACTTGGCGAGGATTTCGCGCAGCGCGGAGACAAACCGCAGCGATTCGTCGTGTTCGCGCTGCCAGACGTTGCGGCCGAAGATCAGGCCGGTCGCCCCGGCTTCCATGGCCTGGCGCGCCTTCTCGAACATCGCGTCGTCGCCCGCTCTGGACCCGCCGGAGACGAGCAGCAGTGTCCGGCCGGCCGAGCGCACGACGGCGTCAATGGCCTGCTGGCTCGTGAACTCCGCGTCGTAGGCCCGTGGCACGTGCGAATTCTTGTCCGGGTGCGGGAAGTTCACCTTCACGACGTCGGCACCGAGCTCGGTGGCCGTTCGCGCGGCGTAGTCCACGGCGTAGAAGGAATCCCGCCCGCCTTTGGCCTCGATCGCCGCGCCGCGCGGGTAGGCCCACACGATCAGCGGCATGCCGAGCCGGTGGGCGTCCGCGCGGACCTGGCGTAGCTGCGCGAAATCGTGCTCCTGTGCGGGCGTGCCGACGTAGAGGGTGTAGCCGACGGCGTCAGCGCCGAGCCGCACGGCTTCCTCGACGCTGCCGTGCAGCGGCGACAGCGCCTCGGCATCCGATGGGATCTCGGTCTTCCCATTGAGCTTCAGCACCAGCGGGAGCTCGCCCGCGTAGTCCCAATAGAACTTCTCGGCGAGCCCGATCTGGATGGCGATCCCGTTGAAGCCGCCCTCGACAGCCAGCTTCAGGATGTATTTCGGGTCACCGGCCCGCGGATTGGCGAAGAAGTCCCGCGGCCCGTGCTCGAGGCCCTGGTCATAGGGCAGGAAGAACGCGGTCCCGTTGCGCAGGCCGTGTTCGTGCAGAATTCGGTGCAACCGTGCCTTCTTCCCGGTGTTCAGCCCCAGCTCGGCCAGCGGTGGACGAGGTGTCATGACGGATGTCCTACCTTTCGAGTACGGGTTTGATCTGGTCGTTCGTAGGATCGGAGGACCCGGGGGTTTCGGGTATGGCTGTCATGACTGAGCCGTCGGAT
>NZ_JBSGDT010000057.1:0-31991 GCF_053602515.1 Amycolatopsis sp. NPDC004368
GAGGCGGGCAAGGCCGTGGTCGTCGGCGGTGTCGCGCAGGCCCCGACCGACCTGATCACCGCGATCGCCGCGTCCGCCTCGCCGGAGGTGGACGACAACGCGCTCACCGCCGTCGAACAGGTCGCTTGCCCCACGTGTGGTTCGTGCTCGGGCATGTTCACCGCGAACTCGATGAACTGCCTCACCGAAGCGCTGGGCCTGTCGCTGCCCGGCAACGGCTCCACACTCGCGACCCACAGTGCCCGTCGCGAGCTTTTCCAGGCGGCCGGCCGCACCGTGATGGCGCTGTGCGACCGCTGGTACGGCAACGACGACGCCTCCGCCCTGCCCCGCTCGATCGCGACCCGCGAGGCGTTCGAGAACGCGATGGCGCTCGACATGGCCATGGGCGGCTCGACCAACACGGTGCTGCACATCCTCGCCGCCGCGCAGGAGGGCGAGGTCGACTTCACCATCAGCGACATCGACGAGATCGGCCGGCGCGTGCCGTGCCTGTCGAAGGTCGCGCCGAACTCCGACTACCACATGGAAGACGTTCACAGGGCCGGCGGAATCCCCGCCATCCTCGGCGAACTCTGGCGCGCTGGACTGCTCCGCGAAAACGTGCACACCGTCGACGCCGCTTCACTGTCGGACTGGCTGTCTACTTGGGACATTCGCGCCGCCTCACCGTCGGCCGCGGCGGTCGAGCTCTACCACGCGGCACCCGGCGGCCTCCGCACCACCCAAGCGTTCTCCACGGAGAACCGCTGGTCCTCGCTGGACACCGACGCCGCCGGCGGCTGCATCCGCGACCTCGAACACGCCTACACCGCCGACGGCGGCCTCGCCGTGTTGCGCGGCAACCTCGCCGAAAACGGCGCCGTCATCAAAACCGCCGGCGTCCCCGAAGGCATCCTCCACTTCGAAGGCCCTGCCATGGTCGTCGAAAGCCAGGAGGAAGCCGTGTCCGCGATCCTCAGCAAGCGAATCCAACCCGGCGACGTGCTGGTCGTCCGGTACGAAGGCCCCGCCGGCGGGCCGGGCATGCAGGAAATGCTCCACCCCACCGCATTCCTGAAGGGCACCGGCCTCGGCGCCAAGTGCGCCCTCGTCACCGACGGCCGGTTCTCCGGCGCATCGAGCGGCATCTCCGTCGGGCACGTCGCACCCGAAGCCGCGGCTGGCGGAGCCATCGGCCTCATCGAGAACGGCGACCGGATCATCATCGACGTCCGGGAGCGCGTACTCCAGCTCGACGTCCCCGCCGAGGTTCTGGCCGAACGCCGCGCCAAGATGGACGCTTCGGAGCGACCGTGGACCCCGAAGCGCGATCGCCCGGTCTCGAAGGCACTGCGCGCCTACGCCGCCATGGCAACCTCGGCCGACACCGGTGCGGTCCGTCGCATCCCCGGTTCCGAAGGGCCGCGCACCACTCGGGACGGGGGCCGGAAATAGCGCATCGCCAGGGCGCGCGGTCTCCCGGTTGTAAGGCGAGTCCTTGCCAGCTCCGCTTCACAACCTTTGGTCCCGCGGTCATCACGGCAAACCCGACATCACATCAGCCCAGAGCGACGTCCCGGGACCATTGCAGCAGGTGGGGCGCCACGGGTTTTGAGGCGCTGCGCGCCGCCGAAGCCTGCTGCGAATGCCAGAGCCTCAGCGTCGAGCGCTTGTCGACACGGCAAATGCAGGCGTGCAGATGGTGTGCAAGATCGTCTCGGACACGCGCACAATCTACACCGGGGCTGGTCAGCGAGTGTGGAGTGAGAACGGCATGGTCAGGCGTGCGCGCCGGTGTCTGGCCGTTCTTCGTCATGCCCGGGAGGTCAGCGGGAATGTGGCGGCGCCGTGCCGGTACTTCGAGACCAGCCGCACACTTCCTACGGTGGAAACGCCGCTGGGAGGACGAGGGCTTGGACGGGCTGAAGGATCGCTCGAGCGCCCCGCTGCATCGCCCGGCCATGACCCACTCCGAGGTGGTCGAGAAAATCATCCATCTGCGGCGGCACTACCACTTCGGCCCGCTGAAGATCGAGATGTATCTGCGTCGCCACCACGACGTCGAGGGTGAAGTCGTCGATCGCGGTGTACTGGTAGAACTTCCGCCTGCGCTGGTCGGCGCTGCGGTAGATCGTCGACGCGGTGATCCGCCTGCGCATCCTGTGAATCGATCCGCGCTCGCACCAAGAGACCGCGATCCAGTTCCTGGACTACGTGCTTCGGGTGGCGGCGTTCGTGGCCGCTGCGGGTCTGGCACTCGCCGGGGCGCCAAGTGCGTCCGCTGCCGACGGTGTCACGGTCGACCTGAGGTGCGTCAACACCTACTTCACCGGTACGTCGAATTTCACCAACCGGTCGGCCAGTGTCGACGGTGTTCTGCGAGCTCTGCCCGCCAGCTGCCGCCGGGTGTACGCGGCGGCCTACGACGCCGTTCGCCCCCCACTCATGTCTGTCAGGTCACCACACTCGGCCAACCGTAACGTGAGACAGTCGGCCTGCGTCAACTTCGGCTTGCCATCGGAAGTCACGCCGTTCGCTGCCGTGGCGTTCGGTAGGTTGCGTTGCGGTTGCCGATTACTCCATCAGGACAGTGTTCGCATGAAGCGTGTCGAGATACTCTCGCACTTTCCGGATTTTCCCATCGGCAACCTCACAGGAGAAGGCCACTCGGTTCTCGTAAGTCTTGCCGCTGACGGAGACTCCGCGAGCGATGAACTCGACCACCACCTGGCTTCCTTCGGCGATAGTGCTGAAGATTTCCACTTGGACGCCGCCGGGGATGGCCGCGCCGATCGCGCCCAGAATTTTGATCAGCTGCGACTTGGAGTGTGTCCCGGCCAGTGGGAACTCGGTGGGGTGGCCCCCGATTCGATACTCCAGATTCTCGTCCAGCCGACTCATCGCCCCCGCAAGGTTTCCGGCCGAGAGATCGCCGTAGAACTCCAGTACCAGCGCCTTGTTCTGCTGAGACTCGTTCATGCGTCCTCCGTTGATCTGCAATGCACATTGATCACGTCTGGTTCAACTGCTGATGTTCCGCAGTCCGGTTATGCGCTCTTTCTCACTGTGATGGTCTGCGGCTGGCTGAATTCCAGCAGGCCGGCGTTCCCGCTTTCGACTCCGATGCCTGACTGCTTGTGTCCGCCGAAGGGCACCAGAGGCGACAGGTGCATCACTTCGTTGACCCAGACCGTTCCAGCCTCCAGCTGCCCGGCCACTGCCCACGCGGCGGCCGGGTCGGCCGACCACACCGAGGCGCCGAGCCCGTGGTCGACGGCGTTGGCGCGGCGCAGCACCTCGTCCACGGTCTCGTAGCGTAGGAGCGGGACCACCGGGCCGAACTGTTCCTCCTGGACGATCCGCGCACTTTCCGGCGGATCGTCCACGATGGTGGGGTGGAGGAAAAACCCCTTTCCACCGCTGGGCATGCCGCCGGTGAGGAAGGTGTGGCCGTGGTCTTTCGAGTCCTGGATGAGGTCGAGCACGGCTTCGTACTGGCGGCGGTTGGACACCGGGCCGATTTCGGTGCCGACGGCGCGGGCCAATCCGGTGAGCGCCGAGGCGAGCTCATCGTATCGGCTGCTGTGGACGTAGATTCGTTTGGCCGCCAGGCAGATCTGCCCGGCGTTGGCGAAAGCCGCCCAGAACAGCTGCGTGGCGATCGCCGCGATGTCGGCGTCCCGGAGAACGATGGCGGGATCGTTCCCGCCGAGTTCCAGGGTGACACTGGCGAGGGCCGGCGCGGCGTTGGCCATCACCGCTCGTCCGACCGGGGTCGAGCCGGTGAAACTGATCTTGTCGAATCCGGGATGGGCGGTCATCAGCGGGCCGAGCGCGTCGTCGCCGGAGATGACGTTGACCACACCGTCGGGAACCACCCCGCGCAACAGCTCGCCGAGCCGGAGGACGGCCAGCGGGGCGAGGTTCGAGGGCTTCACGACCACGGTATTGCCGGCCAGCAGGGCCGGGCCCAGTTTGAAGGACAGCTGTCCGAGCGGGTAGTTCCACGGTGTGATGGCCGCGACCACGCCCAGCGGCACCCGACGGGTGATCGAGCGGCGTTCCTCGCTGTTTTCGTTGACCGTTTCCGGGAGGTCCAGCGTGGCGGTTTCGCGGAGCCAGTGACTCAGGCCCCGGACCTCGTCCGCGGCCCGATCCGGCGACTTGCCCTGCTCGGCGGTGATCAGCTGGTGCAGCTCGCCGAGGTGCTCGTCAACTGTGTCGGCGATGGCGCGCAGGTGGCCCGCACGCTCGGGCAGCGGCAGTGCGGCCCACCCGGGTGCGGCGGCGCGCGCGGCGGCCACGGCGGCGTCGAGCTGCCCGGGAGTGGCGTTCGGGGCCGTCGCGACGACGGTTTCGTCGGCGGGGTCGATCACGTCGAAGAACGAAGTGCCGTCGACGGGGGAGCCTTGGATGGTCATGGTGAAGGTGGTGCACATGGTTTCGAGCGTGCCGGGACGACTGGTGCCGGAGAAGGGCGCGCCTGCCTAGGAGTGCCACACCCTGGCTGGGTGACGACGGAGCAGGTCGGCGCGGGTACCGACTACCCTGGTCGGCGTGACAGACGGTGATAACGGCCTCGCCGGCTTCCTGCGTGCCCACCGGGCGCGGGTCCAGCCCGCCGACGCCGGGTTGCCCGGCGGAACCGGTCGCCGGGTCGTCGGCCTGCGCCGCGAAGAGGTGGCCGTGCTCGCCGGGGTCAGCGCCGACTATTACGCCCGGCTGGAGCAGGGGCGCGAACGCCATCCGTCGCCGCAGGTGCTCGGCGCGCTGGCGCAGGCGTTGCGGCTGGAGCCGGATTCCCGCGAGCACCTCTACCGTCTCGCGCGACTGCTGCCCGGCGTCGTCGAGTCCGGCGAGCAGGTGCACCCCGCGCTGCGTCGGCTGCTGGATTCGTTCCCCTTCGCCTCGGGCTATGTGATCGACCCGGTGTTCGACGTGCTGGCCACGAATGCGGTCGCCGACGCGCTGTTCTGCCCTTTCCGGCACAAGGACAATTCCGTGCGAATGCTGTTCCTGGATCCGGTGGCCCGCGAGTTCTTCGGTGACTGGGAAATGATGGCTCGTTCGAGCGTGCAGGCATTGCGGCTCAACGCCGGCCGGTTTCCCGGGCATCCGCGAATCGAGGCGCTGGTGGCTGAGGTCGGTAGGGCTTCTCGGGAGTTTCGCGCTCTGTGGCGGGATCACTCCGTGCACGGGCTCGTCCGCACGGTGAAGACCATTCGGCACCCGCAGATCGGCAGGTTAGAGCTGACCTTCCAGACATTCGATGTGCGGGACGCGCCGGGGCAGCAGCTTCTGGTCGGCACCGCGGCCGAGGGCAGCGCTGGTGAGCGGGCCCTCCGTGCTCTGGGCCGAGTACGAGCGTGACCGTGACCACGGTTCCGTACCGGCTGGAACCGGCCGCGCGGCTGAGTGTGTGCGGAACCGTCGGCAGAAGGGTCAAGCTGTACCGGGAACGAGTGGGCGTGTCCGGGCCACTGGCTCGGCGGTCGGCAGGCGGCCGGGCTCCCCGTGAGCGAAGTAGCTCTGGGCCTTGGTCGAGTCCCCGAGAGCGGTCTGCACGCCGAGCAGCCGGCGCGCAGCGTGTTCGGCCTCCTCGATGAGCCCACGAACTTGCGGAACTGACCCGGTTCCAGCCTGGTGAGCGAGGCAATCCACGTCGGCCGCGACGCTGTGATCACCTGCACCACGACATGATCAGGTACGGCACCGTCCCACACGACAGGCACTGGGGTTACGAGACATCCCTTAGGCGAGCGCCGACAGCTCGGCCTGGTGGCGGCGGTACCGGTCGGCCCGGCGGGCGTCGCCCAGGGCGCCGGCCGCGTCAGCCGCCAGACCGAACAGCTCCGCCCGCCCGTGCCGGGCCGAGGTCTCGTCGAAGTAGGTACAGAGGGCGTCGACCGTCTCGACGACAGCAGCGTGGTCGCCCAGACGGGCCGCGTGGGGGAGCGCGGCCGGCCCATTGCCGGACTCGGCCTCCGGCCAGTGGCGCGCGGACTCAGGATCGGCGAAGTCCGGACCCCGCGTTACCGCGCCGTCGGTGCGGCAGGCGAGGGCCGGCGAAGCGAGCCGTCTTCAGCAGCCAGGACATAGCCGGTCGGTGGCGTCTTCGATCGTGGTGGCCGCATCGTCGGCCCGGAGTTGTTCCCAGGCGAAGAGACGGACCAGGTCGTGCAACCCTGCGCGCTGTCCGGTGGCGGAAACCAGCAGGCCGAGTTCGACCAGTTCGTCGAGCCTGCTCTGCTGGTCGGTCAGTCGCACCAGGAATTCGCGCAGGTTCCAGCCTGACCGGCTGGACACGCGGTTCCCCGCGATCCGCAGGGGCAAGGGGATGGTTGCCGCACAGCCTCGCCACCGGTCGCAGACGGTCCGGGTCCGCGACCGTGGCGCCCCCGGCTTCGATCACCGCGCGCAGCATGTCTTCGCACCTGGGCTTCGTCGGCGGCGTTGTCGAGGATCAGAAGCGAGCGCCTCCGGGCCGGCACGTGGCGCAGCAACTGACCGCGATCCGGTTGTCCGCCGGGGAAATGCCGTCCACGTTGACGCCGAGGGCCCGCAGCAACCGGAATTGGACCAGATGAGCGTCGAGCGGCTCGGCGCCGGTGCCGCCGAGGTCGACGGACAGCCTGCCGTCGGGGAAGCCGTCGCATTGGAAATAGGCGGCGTGCACAGCGAGCACGGTCGTGCCCAGCCCGCCGGCACCGGAAATCACCACCGGGACCCCGGAGCCGGGGGATTCGGCCAGCCAGGAGACCACTCGGGCCTCCTCCACCGCCCAGCCGGTGAAGTCCGGGACGTCCGGCGGGAGCTGGCACAGGGGGCCGGTCCCGGCCGGTCGCCCGGGGACGCACGAAGGAGACGCTGCCGGTCGGCGTCGTTCAGGCGAAGCGCGTCGGCGAGGGCGGTCAGGGTCCGCGCGTGCGAGTCCGGCTGCGCCGGCGATCGACGTCGCTGATCGTCCGGACGCTCACCCCGGAATGATGGGCCAGATCTTCGAGTGCGAGGCCGGAGTCGTGGCGGAATCCGCGCACCAGCCGACCCAGCGCGGGCCTGGTCAGGTTCCTGGACCCGGACGCGGTGTACGTCACCGACGGCGGCGGCAAGGTTTCGGCGGCGCGCAAGCTCATCCACGGTGGTGAGCGCATTGCCGAGGTGATGGTGTGAGTGAGCCGCCAGTGCCAGGTGGACCACCTCGACCTCGTCGAGGTGGGCGGCGAGCTCGCCCCTCGTGTGCTGCCGGCAGGGCCGCGTCTGCTCCGTCGATACGGTGCAGATCACCGGCGGTCTGATCACCGCGTACCGCAGGGTCGTCAACCCGGACAAACTTTTCCACCTCAGAGCTGTCACACCCGGACGGGCTACCTCGTCTCCCTGACGAGAACGAAAAGGGATAACGAGGAAATGCTCGCGAGCACGTTCGCCGGCGCCATTTCCCCTCCCAGTGAGGAAAGTCATGAAAAACAGCAGGAGAACCGGGACTCGGATCGTCGGCGGCGTCTTGGCCGTCGCCGCGCTGGCCGGAGCCACTGCCTGCGCAGCCGACCAGCCCGCTTCGGCCACCAACCCGACGGCCACCAACCCGACGGCCACCACGGCGGCGCAGCCACCCACGGAAACCCTGAGCCCCTTGCTCCAGCAGGCTCTTCCCAATGTGCAAGGGAAAACCTTCACGTCGGCGATCGTCACCTTGCCTCCCGGCGCACGCGCGGCACCGCACCGGCACGGCAGCGCTTTCGTCTACGCCTTCGTCCTCGAAGGGACTGTGCGCAGCCAAGTCGACGACAAACCCGTCAGCACCTTCCGCACGGGGGAGAACTGGACCGAGCAGCCGGGTGCCCACCACGTCCTCACGGAGAACACGAGCGCAACGGCACGGGCCAGGTTGCTGGTCGTCTTTGTTGCCGACAACGGAGCCCAGCTCAAAGTCGACGACGCCCACCATTGATATTCGCCTGATCGGAGAAACCATGACGAACACCCAACGCGTCAGCATCGACAAACAGCACCCGGCTGCCTACAAGGCACTCATCAGCCTTTCCGCGGAGGCGGAGAAAGCTGCCACCGCGGCGGGCCTCGACCCGCTCCTGGCCGAGCTGGTGCGGATCCGCGCCTCGCAGATCAACGGCTGCGCGTTCTGCCTGCGCATGCACACCGGTGACGCCCTCAAGAAGGGAGAGAACCCCGACCGGATCGCCGTGCTGCCCGCATGGGAGGAGACGGGCTACTTCTCCGACACCGACCGGGCGGCGCTGCGGTTGACCGAAGCCATCACACGGGTGGCGGACGGTCACGTCAGCGATGAGGACTACGCTGCCGCCGCGACGGTGCTCACCGCGGACCAGATTTCGGCTGTCGCGTGGCTCACCACGGTGATCAACGCCTTCAACCGCGTGGCCATCACCAGCCGGTACCACGTCGCGGGCTGACGTCCCCGGCTTCCGGACGGCCCGGGGACCCGGGCTGTCCGGAGGGCTTCCGCTCGCCGTAGCCGGCGAGGTCTTCGACCAGGAAGGGGTCCGGTGCGGAATCCCGCCGGGCCACGCTCACCCGGCCGTCGGCCTCCAGAACGACCCAGGCGACGTCGTCGAGGCGGGTGATGCCGGCCGGCCGGAGGTGCTGGCGCAGTTCGTCCGGGGTGATCCGGGCGTGCAGCAGGCCGGCGTGGCGGACCTGCGGACCCTCCATGAGCAGAATC
Organism: Amycolatopsis sp. NPDC004368; assembly: GCF_053602515.1. Classification (NCBI taxonomy): domain Bacteria; kingdom Bacillati; phylum Actinomycetota; class Actinomycetes; order Pseudonocardiales; family Pseudonocardiaceae; genus Amycolatopsis; species Amycolatopsis sp. NPDC004368. The sequence continues at coordinate 8,684 of NZ_JBSGDT010000057.1, forward strand.
GGCTCCACCCGCAGCGCCCTGCCGAACCAGCGGCTCTTCCGCGCGAGTGCGAACAACCGCTGCAGCACGAACAAAGTCACCATCGCGACCACACCGCCGGCCCGCGTCGGGACGCTCAGGAGGGCGGTCCGGCCGAGTACCGCGCCGAACGCCATGACGGCGGCGGCGTCGTAGACCGACATCGCCGCCAGACTGCGCCGCCCCATGACCCGCACCAGCAGGAGGAAGACCCCGTTCATCACGACGGTCGTGAGCGCGACCGCGAGCACTCCTCCCGGTGTGATTGCCCGGATCTCGGTCAGTGCGGGCACCAGGTACCTCCGGTCACGGGTGGACGCCGTGCCAGGCTCGGGTGAGCAGTTCCAGGATCCCGTCGCGGGCTGGCGGTCTCGGGTTCGGGTACGGAGACGCGGTCACCTGGTCCGCCACCTCGCCGAGATCGTCGAAGCCGAGCCCGAGCGCGCGCAGGCTCCTCGGGCCGTCCGCGTGCTCGATCAGGTCGAAGACGCCCGAAGGTGCGTCGGGGACGCCCAGTGCCCGGGCGATCCGCGCCATCACCTCCGGCGTGGCCGGTGCGTTGTAGCGCATCACGTGCGGGAGGACCACGGTGTGCGTGCTCGCATGCGGCAGCCCGAAGCTGCCACCCAGCACGTGGCAGAGCTTGTGGTGCAAGCCCATTCCCACCGAGGCCAGGCACATCCCGGCCAGCCACGCGCCCCGCAGCAGGTCCCACCGCACCTCGATGTCGGAAGGCTCGCCGGTGAGGCGGCTCAGCCCGTTCCCGATGTCTGAGATCGCCTCGAGCGCCCACGCGTCGACGATCGGGTTGGCCTGGGCCGAATACAGCGCTTCCACCGCGTGGGCGAGCGCGTTGACCGCGCTGGTGACGGCAATCGGCACGGGCAGACCGCGGGACAGCTCCACATCGTAGATCACCGTTTCGGGCAGGATCGACGGCGACGACCGGGTCGTCTTCTTCCCGTCGGCCGTCTCACCGAGCACGGGGGTGACCTCGGAGCCCGCGTAGGTGGTCGGGAGGATGACCTGGTCGACGCCGGTCCGCGCGGCCAGCGCCTTCGACAGCCCGGTCGTCGAGCCCCCGCCGACCGCGACCACGCAGTCGGCGTCGCTCGACCGCAGGTGTCCCATCGCCTCCTCGGTCACGCCGACCGGGGTGTGCAGGGCGGCGCCCTCGAACCGGGCGACGCACCGGGGCCCGAGCAGCTTTTCGACCCGGTCGCCCGGCTCGGCGAGATCGCCGGCGCTCAGCAGCAGCACCCGGGACCGGCCCAGCCGGGAGACCTCGGCGCCGACCTCTTCCAGCAGCCCCCGGCCGAAGAGGATGCGGTAGGGGAGGCCGACGTACTCGAACCCGGCCGTCACGGCATCGCTCGCGGGTGGCGGGCGTCGTGCAGGATCGTGCCCCCGACCATGACCTCGGTGTCGGGCACCTCGACGAGCCAGACCCGGAAGGCGCTCTCCGGCGTTCCGGTGGCCTCGGCAGCGGCCGCGGACACCGCGGTCAGCAGGTCGCGCTTCACGGACCGGTCGTGTCCCTCGGCGATGGTGATCTGGATGAACGGCATCAGGCCACCGGCTTCGTCAGGCCGCCGTCGACGCGCAGCACCTGACCGGTGATGTAGGACGCGTCGTCGGAGGCGAGGAACGCGACCGCGGCGGCGATCTCTTCCGGGTACGCCCAGCGGCCCAAGTGGATTCCGAGCGCGTCGGCCATGTTCGCGCGCACGGCGTCGGCCGTCAGGCCTTGCTTGCCGGCCATGGCCTCGTGGCGGGCGAGCCAGCCTTCGGTCAGCGTCATTCCCGGCGACACCGCGTTGACCCGGACGCCGCGCGGCGCGGCTTCGGCCGCCAGGTAGCTCGTCAAGGCCACGACCGCCGCGTTGGTGATCCCGGTGACCGCGGCCCCCGGGACCGGCACGTGCGCGGTGGCTCCCGCGACGTTGACGATCGCGCCCCCGGTCATCCTGGGCAGCGCGGCCTTCGCGACGCGGACGAAGCCGCGGAGCTTCGTGTCGAGCGCACCCCCGAGCACCCCGTGCTCGGTGTCGCTGAGCGGCGCCGACGCGATCTGGGGGCCGGCGCAGTTGACGACGACGTCGAGCCGGCCGTGCCAGGCGTACGCCTGACCGACGGCGGCGTCGACGGACTCGCCGTCACGCACGTCCGCGGGCACGGCCAGCGTTTCCCCGCTCAGCCGGACCGCGGCGTCCTTCAGCGCGGTCTCGTCACGGGCCAGCAGCGCGACCGCCACACCCTGCTCGGCCAGGTGCCGCGCCACCGCGTAGCCGATCCCGCGGCCGGCCCCGGTCACCAGCGCCGTGCGCCGCTCCGCCTGCTCCGTGCGTGCCACCATTCGGGTCTCCTTCGGCTTGTCCCCGGCAGTTTCGGCTTCCACTGCACCGCGAGCCGGCCCGCGCTGACAAACCGCCCTAACAAGGTCGTTCACACCGTGCCCGCCGGCGAGCCGGGCGGCTCTCGCGCCGCTAACACGAAGCGGGGCACGATCGGCGGCTTCGAGCCCGGAACGGGGGAGGAACCATGGAAAGTCCCGGAGTTCTCCGGATCCCGGACAGCGCACCGGCCCGCCTCGTCGACGTCCGGCAGGTGGGGCCGGCCCACCGCGCAGTGGCGGTCGGCACCTTCGATGGTGTCCACCTGGGACACGCGCAGGTGGTCGCCGGCTGCGGGACGGTGCTGACCTTCGACCCGCACCCGCGTTCGGTGGTGCGCCGCGGCGGGGGCCCCCGGCTGCTGACCGACGTGGCCGGCAAGCGGCGGCGGCTCGCCGCGCTCGGCGTGCGGGAAGTCGTGGTCATCCCGTTCGACCGGGAGTGGGCGGCGATGGACGCGGCCACGTTCGTCGACGAGGTGCTGGTCGGCCGGCTCGGCGCGGTCCGGGTGGCGGTCGGGGCGAACTTCCGGTTCGGCGTGCGCGGCGGGGGCGACGCGGCGATGCTGCGGGCGGACCGGCGGTTCGCCACCACCATCGCGGAGATGGTGACCGTCGGGGAGGACGTCGTGTCCTCGTCCCGGATCCGGGACCTCGTCGCCGCCGGTGACGTCGAGCGGGCCGCGCGGCTGCTCGGCCGGCCGCACGCGCTGCCCGCCCACGCGCTCGGCGACGACCGCCTGGCGCTCGATCCGGCTCTGGCGATTCCCCGCCCGGGCCGGTACACGGCGGTGATCGACGGCGTGGCGGCCCCCGTGACCGTGTTCGGCACCGGCGTCGTCGAACTGCCTCGGCGGCGGGCGGCAGGCCCGGTCGAAGTGGCCTTCCTGCACCAGGAGTGAGGCGAACCAGGCCTGTTAATCCGCGCGAAATCGCGCGTTGCCCGCCCGTGGTGCTCGGGAGACACTGCAGTGCGGACGAGCCGGAAGCGAGGGGAGGTGCTTCGCGTGGCGCCTGCCGAGCCCGGCGTGCCGCCGGAGGAGCCGGGTGCGCGGACCATCATCCGGCGGAAGCTGGCGCCGCCGGTCGTCGGTGACCGGCTGGTCCGGCGGGACCGGCTGACCGGCCGCATCCGCGCCCTGCTCGGGCGGGCGAACGTCCTCGCGGTGTATGCGGCGGCCGGCTCGGGCAAGACCACCGCCGTCGCCATGGCGCTCGAGGACCTTGACCGGCCGGTGGCCTGGCTGTCGCTCGACGGTACCGAAGCGGCGGCGGGACGCCTGCTGCTGTACATCGAGGCGGCCGTCGCGCCGCACGCTCCCGAGGCGAGGGGCGCGGCGACCGACGCGCTCGCCGCCGGCATTCTGATCGGCGAGGCGGCCGGTCTGCTCGCCGAAAGCCTGCACGGCACCGGGCTCGTGCTCGTCTGCGACAACGCCGAGCGGATCGCCGGCAGCGACGAGGCGCTGACCGTCCTGTCCGCGCTCGCCCGCTACGCACCCTCCGACGTCGGGATCGTCCTCCTTTCCCGGACCGCCCTGCCACTGGACACCGGTTCGACCGGAGAACTGGCCCGGGTCGCCGAACTCACCGGTCCGGACCTCGCCTTCGACCTCGACGAGGCTGCGGAAGCGTTGCGCCTGGCCGGACGACCGGCGGCGGAGGCGGCCGAGGCCCTCCGCGTCACCGGCGGCTGGGCGGCGGGAATCCTCTTCGCCGACGGTGCCGTCGCCGACGCGCCGCACCGGTTCCGCGACTACCTCTCGACACACGTCCTTTCCGGACTGTCCGAACCGGAGCGGCGGTTCCTGGTCTACACCAGCCTGCTGGACGAAGTGACCGTCGGCGACGCGCTCGCGCTCGGCTTCGACGACGCGCCCCGGACCATGGCGGCGCTGCGTCACCGGCACCTGCCCGCCGCCTGGCCTGACGACCGGACGCTGATCGTCAGCCCCCAGCTGCGGGACCACCTGCGCGATCTGCTTGCCGAGCAGGATCCGGGCGAGCTGAAGCAGGTCCGGCTGCGGCACGCCCGGCTGCTGGTCCGCCGGGGCGAGCAGGAGGAGGCCGTGGACGCCCTGCTCGGGGTCGGTGCGGCCGACGAGGCGTGGGCGCTGGCGGCCGAACTGCTGCCGCGCCTGATCGAACGGATGGACTTCGGCCCGGCGGCGCGCTGGCTCGACGAACTGCGGGTGCCCGAGCGCTCGCTCAGCCCGCGGATCGGCGGGATCGTGCTGCGCGTCGCCTTCGCACTGGAACAGGCCGGGCGCGGAGTGGAACTGTACGACCGCCACGGCAGCGACTGGCTCGCCGAGCCGGCCGCCGACGAGCACCACGGCTCGGGGGAGGCGCTGGTGCTGCTGGTGTGGTGCCTGTGGCACGCGGGCCGCCCGGCCGACGCCGAGCAGGTGGCCGGGCTGCTGCCGGCGGGGCGGGCCCGCGACATCGCGCTCACCGTGCTGGCGCTGAGCCTCGACGACCCGCCGCCCCCGTTCCCCGCCTTCGCGACCACACCGTCGGGACCGCTGGACGGGATGCTCATGCGGCTGGCCTTCATGCGCGGGCGGCTGGCCGGTCTGGACGATCCCGGCACCCACGGTCCCTGGCGCAGCGTTCTCGGCGCCCCCTGGGTCATCGCCGGGCTCCGCGCGACGGGGCGGATCGAGCAGGCGCTGGCCCGCTACGAGGCGCACCGCGACGCGCCCCAGCCGCTGTGGCTGCACGCCCTCGACGCCGTGGAGCTCATGATCGACCTCCGTCGCGCCGAGGACGCGTGGCAAGCCCTGCGGCGCGGGCACGAACTCGTGCCGGCCACCGGGTCGCAGATCTACCGGGTGCTGCTGCACGTGATGGAGGCCAAGCTGTGCTTGCGACTGCACCAGGACCCGGATGCCGCGCACCGCGCGCTGGACGAAGCGGAGGCGAGCGGATCGGGCACGCACGCGTTCACCCGCGAGCTGACCTCTCTCTGGCGGGGGCTCGCGTTCCTGCTGCGCCACCGCGACACGGAGGCCAGGGACGCCCTCGACGAGTGCCTGCGGAGCATGCTCGCCGCCGACCGCGTGCTCGAGATCCCGACCGCGGCGTGTTACCTGGCCGAAGTCCAGTGGCGGCTCGGCTCCGAGGACGTTTCCGACGAGTCCGCGGCGCTGGCGATCCGGGTGGCCGAGGAACGGGGTTCGGTGCACCTGCTGCTCACCGCGCTGGCGGACGTACCCGCCGTGGCCGTGCGGGGCGCGGACACCGAATCGAACCGGCTGTCGCGCTGGCACGAGCTGACCGCGTCGCTCGCGAACGGCCGCCGGATCACCGCGGCCGGCCGGGCGCCGAGGCTGGTGCTGGAGGACCTGGGCGAGCCGGAGCTGCGGGTCGACGGCGCGACGGTGACGCCCCGGCTGCGCAAGAGCGTCGAGCTGCTCGCCTACCTGCTGGCCGCCCCCGGCCGCGAGGCCGGCCGGCAGGAGCTGCTCGGCGCGCTGTTCGACTCGGACAACGAAGCGGCCGGCCGCAGCTACCTGAGGCAGGCGCTGTACCGCCTGCGCGAGGTGCTGCCGGAGGAGCTGGCGCCCGCCCTGCGGAAAGACCGGTTCCGCCTGCCGGGGCCCGACCTGGCCGGCAGCAGCGCGGCCGAGGTCCTGGAGGCGTTCACGCAGGCCGACCACCAGGACGGGGAGGTCAAGCTGGACACGCTGACCCGGGCGCTGGCCGCGACCGAGCGGGGCCGGTACCTCGCCGACCTGTCCGGGGCGTGGGTGGAGGCGCGGCGCGCCGAGATCGACGAGCGCGTCCTGCGGGCGCGGCTGGACGTCGCCAAGGTCGCGTTCCGGCTGGGCCGGTACCGCGAGGCGGTCGCCAACGCGGACACGGTGCTGCGTCTCGACCCGTACCGCGAGCAGGCCTGGTTGCTGCGGATCACCCTGGCCCAGGCCAGCGGCAACGACGACGACGTGCTCGCGCTGTACCAGCGTTACTCGGCGACCATGCACGAACTGGCCGTGCCCCCGTCGGCGGAGGTCCACCGCCTGGTCACCCGGTTGCGGAGCTGATTTCCCGGCCGGTAACGGGGCCGGTGGCACGGTGGTGGCGGCCAACGTCACCCGCGTGCTCCCACGGAGGTAGCAATGGACAGCGTGAAGCAGCTTGCCGTGCCCGACACCGACGACGGGGTCTTCCGGTTCCGGCAGGCCATTTCCCGGTTCAGCACCGGGGTCGCCGTGATCACCACGCGCACCGTGGACGGACCCGCCGGAATGACCGCCAGTGCGGTCGCCTCGCTGTCGATGGACCCGCTGCAGCTGCTGGTGTGCATCGGGTCGAACCTCCCGACCTGCCAGGCGATCCGCGAGTCGGGGTACTTCGCCGTCAACGTCCTCGGCGAAGGCCACGAACACCTGGCGAAGCACTTCGCGAAGCGCCGGAAGGACAAGTTCGCCGGCGTCGAGCTGCGGCGCGACAGTGACGTCCCGGTGCTGACCGACGCGATCGCGCACTTCGTCTGCGCCGTCGCGGACACGTTGCCGGGCGGGGACCACACCATCGTCGTCGGCGACGTGCTGCGGTGTGACCACGTGCCGGGCACGACCCCGCTCGTCTACTTCGCCAGCGCGTTCGGCACCCTCCACGACGCGGCGGCCACCGGCGGCTGGCAGTTCGCGTCGGCGATGTGACCGCACCCCGAACGCGCCCGGCCGTCGTCGTCCGGACCCGGCTGCGGCCACCCGCCCCGCACCCGGACGATGTGCGCCGCACGCGGCTGCTGGCCCGGCTGGACGCGGCCGGCGAACCGGTGGTCCTGGTGGCCGCGCCGCGAGGCGCCGGGAAGACCGTGCTGCTGGCGCAGTGGGTCGCCGGGCGGCGGTGTGCGTGGGTGAGCCTGAGCCGGCACGACGACACCCCGGCGGCGGTGTGGTCGGCGGTGCTCGAAGCGCTGCGGCCCTTCTGCACCGGCGTTCCGGCACCCGCGGCGGCCCTGCTCGACGACGAGCCGACGCTGCTCACCGGCATCATCCCCGAGCTGCTCAACGCGCTGGGTCCGGCCGGGCCTCTGGTCCTCGTGCTCGACGGGCTGGACGTCGTCGAGCACGAGGTGACCAGGGCCGCGCTGGACGAGTTCGTCCGCCGTGCCCCCGACGCGGTCCGGGTGGTGCTGGCGACGGCCCGGCCGCCGAGCGGGCCGGTCGCCGCCCTGCGCGCGGCCGGCCGGCTCGCCGAGTTCACCGAAGACGATCTGCGGTTCGACCTGGCGGAGACCCGGCAACTGCTGTCGGCTACGGCCGGGCGGCCGGTCGACGGGGCGGAAGCGGCTGCGGTGTGGCGCGGGTACGCGGGCTGGGCGACCGGTCTGCGACTGGCCGGCCTGGCCCTGCGGAGCCGGCCGCCCGGCGCGCCCCTGCCGTACCCCGTTCCGTCGGTGGAGGAGTTCTTCCGCGCCGAGGTGCTCGAACGCGTCACCTCACGCCAACGACGGCTGTTGCTCCACAGCAGCGTCCTGGCCGAGCTGACCCCCGAGCGGTGCGCGGAAGTCACGGCGCTTGCGGCGGTGGGGGAGACGCTGGCCGCGTTGGCCGCGTCCTCGCTGCTGGTGCGGCGGACCGGTGCGGGTCTGCAGTGCCATCCGGTGCTGCGGGCCGTCCTGGGTTCGGTGCTGGCGGCGGAACAGCCAGAAGCTGTTGCCGTGCTGCACGGCCGCGCGGCGGAACGGCTGCGGCGGGAAGGCGATCCGGACGCCGCCTACGAGCACGCCCGATGGGCCGGGCTGCCTGAGGTGGCCGCTCGGGCCGCAATCGAGACCTGGCCGGCGGCGCATCCGCGGACGTTGCTCGCGCGGCTTGACGAGCTGACCGCGGTGCCGGCCGAGGCGCACGCGGTTGCGGCGGCTGCTGAGCTGGCTTGCGGGTATCCGACTCGGGCGGAGGCTCGGCTCGCCGGCGCCGACGACGCTCCTGCGGCGGCCGTGCGGGCGTGGCTGGCCCTGCACCGCGGTGACCTGGCCACCGCACGCGACGACGCCGCGGGGGTGATCGCCGTCCACTGGCCGGTGGAAGCCCGGCCCTGGTGGCAGCTCCTGGCCGCCGCCGCGTTGGGCGCCGCCGGGGTGTGGGAGGGGCGGGCAGCCGAGGTCGTCGACCGGCTGGGTGTCACGGCTCGCGACGCGGATGAGCTCGGCTACCGGGATGTCGCCGTGCGAGCCCTGGACGCCCACGCCGCCGGGTTGCTGCTCGCCGGCGACGTCACGGCTGCCTTGGCCTCGGCGGCGCGAGCGGTTGCCCTGCACGAGCCCGATCCGACGCAGTGCGTGGCGCCCGTTGTCGCAATGGCGTGCCTGGCCTGCGCGGACCGCGGCGGCGTTTCGCCTCTCCTTCCGCATGCGGAGGCGTTCGCGGCTCTGCTCCACGCCCACGCCACGTCGCCCGGGGACGCGCGGAAAGCCCGCGCCCGGGCGCGGGCCGCGCTCACCGGCGTCCGGTACGGCCCGGTGCTCACCGGCCTGTTCGAGGGGCAAGGGATTCCCGATCTCCGCCCGGCCGTGCTGTCTGACCGGGAACGCGCCGTGCTTCGCGCCCTGGCCGGACCGCTGACCCTGCGCGAGATCGCCGCCGAACTGCACGTCTCCCACAACACCGTGAAAACCCATGTCCGGTCGGTGTTCCGCAAGCTGGGCGCCCACGACCGGGCCGATGCTGTCAGCCGCGGAGCACTGCCCAGGCGATGACGTGGTGACGGCTCGGAACGGCCGGGCGGTGGGCACCGGCCGTCCCGAGCCGCGGTCTCGGAGTCAGTGGGCCCTCGCGTCCTGCTGGCGCGCGTAAGCGGCCTGTCCGGCGTAATCCGTCTTCCCGTTGTCCTTCGGGGTCGCCGGCTCGATCCCGGCGATCTTCCGCGCGAGGTCGGTCAGCGGGCCCGCGGGTGCCATCTCCGCGCGATTCATCGTCAGCATCCGCACCGCCAGCAACGGGGTTCCGTTGAAGTTCTCGAACACGCTGATCCGGTCACCCCAGTCCGAGAGGTACAGGTCCCGGATCACGCGGCTGATCTTGAGCCGGTCGTGCGGCCGTCCGATCGGGCCCGTCTGCAACGGTTCGAGCCACCGGCGCAGTTCCGGCTGGTTCCACTGCTGCTCGGTGGGGAAGATCAGCGACGAGCGCCCGGCCAGGTCGATCAGTTCGTTGACCATCCGCGGCACGTTTTCCAGGTAGTAGGCCCGGCCGAAGTCGAACAGCAGCACGCTCGGCTTGTACAGGCCGCCCGGGGTGGTGAAGCCGTCTTCCTCGCAGGCGAGCACGTGGGCGCGCAGCGTCTGGTGAAAGCCGACCAGCTGGGCCAGCCGGGCCTGGACCGGCGGCAGCTGGTAGGTGCCCACGTGCTCGGTGATCAGCAGGGCCAGGCCGACCATCACCTCGGCGCGGATCGTCTGGCGCACGAGCGCCTGGTAGTGCAGCCAGTCGAACACCCGCTGCGGGTAGAGCGACGCGTGCTTCGGGTTGCCGATGTGGAAGACCCGGTTCCACGGAATGAAGACGTCGTCGAAAAGGATCGTGGTGTCCAGTTCGTCGCCCTTGGCGGCCAGCGGGTGCTCTTCGTACTGCCCTTCCTTCACGGTGCTTTCCCGGCAGACCAGCGTGACCCCGGGGGCGTTCGTGCGGACCGCGCCGAAGATGACCTGCTCGCCGGGGATACCCGGGCGGAAGAACACGCCGATGTGGATGTAGTCGGCGAACGCCGCCCCCGTCGCGATGGCCTTGACGCCGCGCACGACGATGCCGTCCTCGCGGGTTTCCACGATCCGCAGCGCCGGCGACTCGGCCTGCGCCGACTCACGGGACCGGTCCGTCTGCGGGTCGACGAACGCCGGTGCGGCGTTGAGGTCGCCCTCGACCATCAGGTCCCAGAACTCCCGGATGCCCACCGTCAGGTCCCGGCCGCCGGTGCCCTGCGACTGCTCGCTCCAGGGCACGGGATCGTCTTCGTAGGTGAGCAGCACGTAGTTGTTGACGTCCGGTGTCCTCGGCACGGCGCCGCCGTCGAGCTCGCGGATCACCGTTTCCAGATAACGGCGCTTCCGCTTCAGCTCGTCCTTCGTCGTGTGCCGGAACCAGGTCATCGAGCGGCGCTCGCCGGCGTCGTCGACGAACGTCATGACATCGCGCAGGTCGTCCCGGTGGTGCAGGTCGTAGAAGTCCGCGAGGCGCTTCGCGTAGTCACGCGTTTTCGGGTGGGTGGCGACGTTGCCGACCTTTTCGTCCCCGACCCACACCACCCGGCCGTCGTCCAGTGCGTCCAGGTATTCCTTACCGGTTCGCAACACAGGTCGCTCCTTCCGATCGTGGGCGCTCCTCGTGCGCCGGTGCCGACGGTGCCGCGCGACGGGGTGAGGAAACCCCGGTGCCACCGGGTGAATCCGCGCTAACACCGGATTTCGCCGCGGCTAACGACGGCCCGGCTACGTTTCCGGCACGAACGCGAGGAGGCAGACCATGCTCGACCCGGACGAAAAGAGCATCACCGAAGCGGTGCTGCGGACCATGGCGGACACGCCCGACCCGCGCATCCGCACGGTGCTGTCCGCTCTGGTGCGGCACCTGCACGACTTCGTCCGCGACGTGGACCTCACCGAGGCGGAATGGGCGCACGCCATCGATTTCCTCACCCGCACCGGCCGGAAGTCGAACGACACCCGGCAGGAGTTCATCCTGCTTTCCGACGTGCTCGGGGTGACCACGCTCGTCGACGCGGTCAACCACCGGCGCAGCACCCACGCGACGGAGAACAGCGTCCAGGGCCCCTTCTACCGGGAGGTGCGGCCCGAATTCCCCGACGGTGCCGACATTTCCAACGGGTTGCCCGGCACGCCACTGCTGTTCCACGCCACCGTGGTCGACGCCACCGGTGCGCCGGTGGCCGGAGCCGAATTCGACGTCTGGCACGCCGACAGCCACGGCCACTACGACTCCGACGTGCTCGGCCTGGACGCGGCCGCGATGCGCGGGCTGTTCCGCACCGGCTGGGACGGGACGGTCCGGATCCGCAGCATCGCACCGGCCCCGTACCCGATTCCGGACGACGGACCGGTCGGCGAGCTCATGCGCGCGACCGGGCGGCCGGTGATGCGGCCCGGGCACATCCACGTCCGGATCGCGGCGCCGGGCTTTTCGACCGTGACGACGATGCTGTTCCGCGACGACGACCCGTACCTGGCCCAGGATCCGGTGTTCGGCACCAAGCGGTCCCTGCTCTACCGGCGAGATCTGCGGGAGGGGCCGGACGGACCGTTCGACTTCGTCGAACACACCTTCGTGCTGGACCGCCTGAACTGAGCCGCCGCCCCGGTCACCGGCCGGGGCGGCGCCGGAGCAGCTCGCCAACCCTCGCCGCCACCACCGAGGCCGGCACGTCGTGCACCCGGACGGCGAACGCCCCGCGGGCCGCCACCGCCGTGGTCAGCGCCGTGGTGGCCGCCTCGCGCGAGGCGGCGTCGGCGGCGGACCCGGGCGCGACGGTCGTCAGGAACGACTTCCGGGAGGCGCCGACCAGGATGTGCCGTTCCAGCACGGCCAACTCGTCGAGCCGCCGCACCAGCTGCCAGGTCTGCTCGGCGGTCTTCGCGAACCCCAGCCCGGGATCGACGATCACCCGCTCCGGACGGAGGCCCTCGGCGACGAGGGCCTCGACGCGGCGCCGCAGCTCCGCCAGGACGTCGGTGACGACATCGCCGTAGCGGATGTGCTCCCGCATCCGGGCACTGTGCGCGCGCCAGTGCATCGCGACGTACGGCGTACCCAGTTCCGCCACGCAGCGGGCCATGTCCGGGTCCGCCAGCCCGCCGCTGACGTCGTTGACCAGCACGGCACCGGCGGCCACCGCGGCCTCGGCCACGGTGGCCCGCATCGTGTCGATGCTGACCGCGACGCCGGCCGCGGTCAGTTCCCGCACGACGGGAAGCACTCGCGCCCGTTCCTCGGCCACCGGCGTCCGGTCGGCGCCGGGACGGGTCGACTCGCCGCCGACGTCCACGAGGTCGGCACCCTCCCGCACCAGGCGCATCCCGTGTTCGACGGCCGCCTCGGCGGCGAGGTACCGGCCCCCGTCGGAGAACGAGTCCGGGGTCACGTTCACCACGCCCATCACCAGGCAGCGGTGCGCACCGGGCGCGGCGGCGACGGCCCGCTCGAGCTCGCGGGCACCGGCGGGCCGCGCCGTGACCGCCGGCCTCATCGGAAGACGATCGTCCGGGCACCGTCGAGCAGCACCCGGTTCTCGGCGTGCCACCCGACCGCCCGGGCGAGCGCGAGACATTCGGTGTCCCGCCCCAAAGCCGTCACCTGCGCGGCCGACATCGTGTGGTCGATCCGGGCCACCTCCTGCTCGATGATCGGGCCCTCGTCGAGGTCGGCGGTGACGTAGTGCGCCGTCGCGCCGACCAGCTTCACACCTCGCTCGGCCGCCTGGTGGTAGGGCCGGGCGCCCTTGAAACTCGGCAGCATCGAGTGGTGGATGTTGATCGCCCGGCCGTCGAGCTTGCGGCACATCTCGTCGGAGAGGATCTGCATGTAGCGCGCCAGGACCACGAGATCGACGTCCAGTTCGTCGACCAGCTCCAGCACCCGCTCCTCGGCCGCCGCGCGGGTCCCGGGCGTCACGGGGACGTGGTGGAACGGGACGTCGTGGTGGTCTGCGAGCTCGGCGAGGTCCGGGTGGTTGGAGACCACCGCGGCGACTTCGATGTGCAGGTCCCGGACCGACGACCGGTAGAGCAGGTCGTTGAGGCAGTGCCCGTAGCGGCTCACCATGATCAGAACGCGGGCGCGCCGCGCCGCGCGGGTCAGCTGCCAGGTCATCAGCAGCCGGGTGCCCACGGCCGCGAATGCTTGCCGCAACGTCGCCACGTCGGGGGTGGCGACGTCCACCGGTCCGAAGTGGACGCGCATGAAGAACCGCGCGGTCCGCGCGTCCCGGAACTGCTGGCTCTCGAGGATGCTGCACCCGTGCTCGGCCAGGAACCGCGCTACCTCCAGCACGATCCCCGGCCGGTCGGGGCAAGCGAGCGTCAGGACCAGGCTGTCGTCCTCGGCACCCGTCATCGTTTCCCTCTTCCTCGTGACGTGGTCTCCGTCCGGTGCCGGGCCGCCAGGACGGTGTTGCGGATGAGCCAGACGTCGGTCACCGGTCCGACGCCGCCCGGAACCGGGGTGATCGCCCGGGCGCGGCCGACCACTTCGTCCCAGGCCACATCGCCGACGATCCGCCGGCCGCCGTCGTCCTCGACGACGTTGATCCCGACGTCGACGACGACCGCACCGGCACGCACGTGCTCGGCCCGGATCAGGCGGGGCACCCCGGCCGCGACGATCAGCACGTCGCCCCGCCGCGTGTGGGCGCCCAGCCGGCCGCCGGCGCTCGCCCATTCGTCCACCGAGGTCACCGCCGCCTGCTTGGCGTAGGCGAGGGACACCGTGGGCTTCCCGACGTTGTTCGACCGGCCCACCACCACGATCCGCGAGCCGCGGTAGAACGCCGACGGCTCTTCGCCGATCTCCGCGAGCCAGGCGTCCACGAGGTGGTACACGGCCGCGGCCGTCGACGGGACGTACCGCGGCGTGCCGAGCGCGAGCAGACCGACGTTCTCCGGGTGCACCGCCTCGACGTCCTTGACCGGGTCGAGGGCCGCGAACACCGCCGCCTCGTCCAGGTGCTCCGGCAGCGGTCGCAGGACGAGGATCCCCGAGACGGACGGATCGCCGTTCAGCTCGTGGACCGCGGCGAGGACCGCCGCGTGCGAGGCCGATCCGGCCAGGGCCACCGCGCGGTGCGGGACCCGCAGCCGGGCCGCGGTGCGGTCGATGCGCCGCAGGTACGCCGCGACGGCCGCGTCATCGCCGACCGCCAGCGTCGCCAGCCCGAACCGCTCACCGCGGGTCTCCGCCGCGTCCCGTTCGGCGGCCACCTCCTCGCTCAGTGCCGCCGCGATCTTGCGGCCGTCGATGACGTGCGCCGTCACCGGGCACCTCCGGCGGTCAGCCAGTCCACTGTCACGTCGAGCTGGTTGAACGTGAAGACGTGCAGCCCCTCGATCCCGGCCGCGGCGTCGGTGAGGTGCTTGCCCAGGGCGGTCAGCAGGCGCTCGGGCGCGTACGACCGCCCGAGCACCAAGCCCCGCAGCATCCCGTGCTGCTTCCGCAGGTACCGGACCGACTGCCCGACGCCGATCTTCATCAACAGATCGAGCAGCCGGGCGATCTTGATGGGGGCGGCGAGACCGATCCGCAACGGCAGCCGCACCCCGGCCGAACGGACCTCGCCGATCCAGCGCGCCAAGGAAGCCGCGTCGAAGCACAGTTGGCTGACCATGTAGTCTGCCGATTCCTGCTTGGCCAGCAATGCCTCGATCAGGTCGGCGTCGCCGATCTTCGGGTGGCCCTCGGGGTAGCAGCCGACGCCGATCCGCCGCAGGCCGTGCTCGAAGTGGGTCAGCGACTCCAGAACTTCGCCCGCGGCGGTGAACTTGCCGACGGGTGTCTCGCCGTCACCGCCGACCACGAACAGCTCGTCCACGCCGAGGTCGGTGATCCTGGAGACGAAGCGCCGCAACGCCTTCTCGTCGTCGACCATCCGGGCCGCCAGGTGCGGGACCACGCGAAACCCTTGCGCCGCCGCCGAAGCGACGTGCTCGAGGGTCCGTTCCAAGCCGAACTTGGGCGAACAGGTGATGGTCAACGGCGTCGTCCGGGGCACGCCCGAGACCTGCTGGTCGGCTCCCTTGAGCGGGATGACCTCGCAGGCCGCGGCCGCGACCAGTGCGCCGATCCGGTGGGCGACGGCGGCCGGCCCCGGATGCGGAAAGGTGTCCATGCGCCGTCAGCCCTTGGCGATGATCTTGGAGTAGTACGGGGCGGGCGCCACGGTTGCGCGGATTTCGCGCACGACGTGGTTTTCGACCGTTGGGCGCTGCGAGCCGGGCTCACCCCAGAGCACCGTCACTTCGGTGCCCGGGACGCTGTGCTCGATCTCCACCAGTGCCAGGGACAGGACTTTCCTGGTGTGCACGGAGAACCCGGTCCAGTGGGACAGCCCGATCTGCCGCCCGCCGCGCCGGACGCTGTCCGCGGGGAAGGTCGCATAGCCGGCGTAGGGGTAGTCCAGGTACTTCGCGGGCGGTTCCTCGAACAGGCTCGCGCGGTGCACCGCCACGACGTCGTCGACGTCGAACTCGAGCGTGACCTTCTTGCGGCGCGGGGACTTCAGCGCCTCGTGCAGGTATTCGCTGCCGGTGAACGAGCGGCCCGGGTCGATCAGCTTGCCGTACCCGATCTCGACGGCGTCGACGTAGTAGTCCTCGATGTTCTCGACCTCATAGCTGCCGCCGAGCGAGCCCATTCCCTCCATCGTCATGACCCGAAGCCATTCGCGGTAGCCCTTGGTGCCGTCACCGGTGTAGATCGCCGGCAGCGGGAACGGGTACCAGCCGGACTCGATGGGCAGGTTGTACATCACGACGCCGCCGACCTGGACCAGCCCGTGGTTCGGACCGGCTTCGACGAGCGCGTCCCGCACCCGCTCGAAGTCGGCCCACGGCCCGGAGAGCTCGAACCCCGCTTGGCCGGCCATGCCGTGCCGCAGGGCCCGAACGGCGACACCGCGAATGGTCATCTCGCCGATCCGGAAGAACTCGATCTCCGGCATGTCCCCGTCGACGACCTCCGCCATCAGCGCCGGCGCGGTCGGCCCCTGGACCTGCAGGGCGTAGAACCGCCGGTCGTCGCGCCGGAACATCGAGTTCTCGTCGCGCTGCACCTCGACGTCCCAGCCGCCCGACTCCGCGTGGTACTGCACCCAGTTGGAGACCGGCTGGGCCCCGACGAGCCGGTAGAGGTCCTCCTCGAGCCGCATGACGATGCCGTCGGTGACGTGCCGTCCGTTGGGCGCGGCGCAGACGAGCTGCTTCGCGGAGCCGACCGGGAAGCCGGCGAACCGGTTCACCCCGACCTGCCGCAGCAGGTCGAGCACCCCGCTACCGCGGAGGAAAGATCCGTCTGGTGGTGGGACATGTCGATCAGTGCGCAGCTCGAGTGCCACGCCTCCTGCTCGTCCCGCCAGTTCGCGACCTCCCGCGGGATCCGCGGGAAGGCGAACGGGCCGGTCGCGGAGGTGCGCAGCATCGTCAGCGGGTCGCCGGCCTTCCGGATGGCGTCGGCCAGGCTGAAGGAGTTCGTGGGGGCGGACATATCGTTCTCCCGAGTGGGTGAGGGCATGAGCTTCAGCGGGGACCGAGTGCCTGGCAGACAGCCGAGAACGCTTGTGACGTCCGGTCCGGGGGACGCTAGCGGCGGGTCGTTAGCCGGGGAGAAATGCGCGGGAGGCGGGGGCCCGAACGCCGTGACCCCGCCTGTTAACCGCGGTTGCCGCCTCCGATGCCGGACTTCATCGTCGTCCTGACGCGCCCGCGGACCGACGGAGGACCAGCGATGACCGGAACGACGCTCGCGGGCACGGCGTTCGGCGAGATCACCGACACCGTGGCCTCGGCCGCCCCGACGCCCGGCGGCGGCGCCGTCGCGGGGCTGACGGCCGCGCTGGCCGCCGGTTTGACGGCGATGGTCGCCCGCTACTCAACCGCGGCCGGTGCCCTCGACACCGCCGCTGTGGCGGCCCGGGCGGACGAGCTGCGCCGCGCCGCGCAGCGGCTCGCGGACGACGATGTCTCTGCGTACCAGGCATACCTCGACCTCGTGAAGCCGCCCGACGCGACGGCCCGAAAGGCGGCGATCCGGACAGCGCTGGACGCCGCGGCGGACATCCCACTCGCCCTCGCCGCGGTCGCCGCCGAAGTGGCCGAGCTGGGCGAGCTGCTCGTCGAGGACGGCAACCCCCGGCTCCGGCCGGACGCCCTCACGGCGGTTCAGCTCGCCAGCGCCGTCGCAGCCTCCGCGGCCGCGCTGGTCGGCGCCAACCTCCGTGCCCGGCGCGACGACCCGCGTCCCGCACGGGCCGCCGGACTGGCCGCCGCCGCGCACGCCGCCGCGGCGCGCGTGATCGAAGCCGCCGCCTCGACGCGCGCATGAGCGCGGACCGCTGTTCGGGCCTGGCCTGGCTCGACGGTCTCACCGGGTACGAGCGCACCGGCCGGTTGACCCCCCCGTCGACGGCCGTGACCACGGCGTTGGTGCACGCTCTTCGCGATCCGCAGCGGGGAATGTGGACCGGATGCCCAGCTTTTCGCGGGTTCCGCCTGGCCTCCGCCATTTCTGCGGGACCGGGTTGACCTCGACGTGTCCCGCCGCGAGGGCCCACCGGTAGAACTGATTCCCCGCGGCCAGCTCCCGGTTCCAGGTCGACCCCGCCACCTGCGGCCCAGCGCTGTCGTGCCGACGCCAATGCAGATATGCCAGGTGATCAGCTTCCTTTGCCTGAACCCACCCGGTCCGTCCTCGTGGCCACGACAGGAAGGCCAGAAACGCCGCCAGATCGCGCGCGTACCCGTGCTGCATCCTTGAAGCCAGCGACCGCATCCGCGCGCTCGCGAAAATGCCGTTCAACCGGACGTCGTACCCAATCGAACTTGATTTCTCCGCGCGCGGCCCTCTCGTGCTTGACCTGTTCGGGCTCTCGGGGGTGTACTTGGCCTGGGTGATGGATCCCGCCTGGCCGACTGGGCCGAACCGCCTCTGACGGGGCTGATGGCTTCCTGGTGCACACGTGTGACGACCACCCGTGCCAGGAGGACGCAGATGAACACCAAGAGTTCGGGACGGGCCTTTCGCCTTTCGATCTTCATCGGCGACGGTGACCTCTGGCACCACAAACCGCTTGCCACCGAGATCGTCCAGCGCGCCCACGACGCCGGGCTCGCCGGCGCGACCGTGATCCGAGGCATCGAGGGCTACGGGGCCACCTCACGCATCCACGCCCAGCACGCGTTCCGGCTCGGCGACGACCTCCCCGTGCTGATCACGATCGCCGACACCGAAGAGCGGATCAGGGCCTTCCTGCCACAACTGGATGACCTCGACATGAGCGGATTGGCGACCCTCGACGAGGTCGAGGAGATCCGCTACACCGCGCCAGAAAGACCACACACCCACTGGTGGCAGCACCGCGCGTAGTCCGGACCGGACCAGGACACCAGCCAGTCCTCGATACGAGCACCCGGACAGGAGGCGCAACCAATGCAGCTCAGCGGAAAGGCGTTGCGTGCCTTGATTTTCCTCGGTGAGGACGACACCTGGCATCACCAGCTGCTGTACCACGAGATCGTGAAACGCGCCCACAAAGCCGGCCTGGCCGGCGCGACGGTGCTGCACGGATGCGAAGGCTTCGGCACGACCTCGCTGATCCACACCGACGAGATCCTGAGCCTCACGGAGGACCTCCCCATCGTCGTGATCATCATCGATGCCGAAGACAAGATCCGCGCGTTCCTGCCCGAGCTCGACGAGCTCATCACCGACGGCACCGTGCTCGTCGACGAGGTCGAGGTACTACGCCGGTAGAGCAGCAGAGCTCTCGGGCCCCGGCGTGCGGCCGGAAGCCTCCGTTTGTGCCGGGCTGTCCGACCCTGCACAATGCTGATCACGTGGTGCGGGGAGGAACCGCCGGCGGTCGCCGGCCATCAGAGCACGGCGCGAGACCGAACACGCAGCAGTACGCACAGGCCCATCCCGGAACCTGGCCCTACCAGCAGCAGGGCTGGGACCCGACCCAGCCTTACGGCGGCGGCCCGCCGAGGAACAAGACCGGACTGTGGATCGGCATCGCCGTGGCCGCGGTGGTGGTGGTCGTGGTCGTCGTCGCGCTCGGCTTCACCGGGTTATCGCGCCGGGCTTCTTCCTGAGCAAGGACTCCTCGAACACCACGGCGCAAACGCGGAACCCCTCGCCGTTACAGACCTCGCGGCCCACGTCAGCACCGTCGGAGCCGGGACTGCCCACCAACGAGCCCGCGGTCCCCAGCACCACCACAACTCTCTACGCGCACCTCGGCGGTTCGCAATCCAGGAAAGACATCAGCGGCTCGGTGGGCGCCACCGACAGCTACGGCAAGTGGTGCGTCGAGGGCCTTGGCGTGGTGGACTACTGACCGTCACGCGACCTGTCGAGGCCGGTTCGCGTCCCGGGCGGCTCGCCGCCGCGCAGGCTTGGCCGCAGTTATCTCCGGGGCGCCGAACGGCCTGTCCTCGGGCGGGTCGACCCGGCAGCGTCGAGGGCATGAAGCCGTCTTTCAAACTGCGCCCGCTGCCGGCCTGCGAGCCGCCCGCGCGCTTGTACGCCGATCCTCGAACGTTGTTGCTCGACCTCGCGATCGCCGAGTACACCGTCCTGGAGGCCCGCGAGCCCGACGACGCCGCGGACCTGGCCCGCGAACAGGCGGCCATCCGCAGAATGGCGCACCTGCCGGTTGCCGATGCCGCCGGCGGTTTTGTGGCACTGGGAGAGCCGAGCCGTTTCTGGACGTTTCGGCCTCGCACACCAGGCGTGGTGGCCGGTACCGTGCTGATGGTGCCGACGTGGCGTCTGCGGGATTTCCACGACGACGATCTGGACCGCGCCATCCAGCTCTGGGACCAGGACCGGCAGGCGGACGATGTGCCTCCGGTGTTTCCGGTCTCGGAGGTCATGGCTGCAACCCGGACCGGCGTTGTCGTCGTGGCGGTGGTCGGAAATGACCTGGTGGGGATGGCGGTCGCGCAGGCACAGGGGGAGCGGGCCTGGATCACGGGAGTGTCGCTCGCCCGGCGGTGGCGCAACCGGGGGATCGGCAGCTCCCTGATCGGCGAGCTCGAGCGGCGGCTGAGGGAGCAGGGGATACGTCGGATCAGTGCGCTGCTACCGCCCGGCGCGACGGGAACCGCGGCCCTGGAAAACTCCGGCTATGCGGCTCGCCCCGGGTTGGTCTTCTACGAAAAGATCGAGCATCTCGGCGCCAGCGACGCGGGTCTGCTCGCGGAGCTCGGCGGGCGGGTTCTGCCGCGGGGACTGTGGACCGATCTCGCCGGGATGGAGCGGGAGAAGGAAACCATCGAGCGGCGGATCGTGCTGCCGCTGGCCGAGCCCGTGGTGGCGGACCGCTACGGCGTGGTGCCGCCGAAGGCCGTCATCCTCTTCGGGCCGCCCGGCACGGGCAAGACCAGCTTCGCCAAAGCGGTCGCCTCCCGGCTGGAGTGGCCGTTCGTGGAGCTGTTCCCCTCCAGGCTGGCGTCGTCGGGAGCCGGAGGCTTGGCCACCTCGCTGCGTGACACGTTTGCCGACTTGGCGGAGCTCGAGACCGTTGTGCTGTTCATCGACGAAGTCGAGGAAATTGCCGGCGTCCGGTCCGGGCTGGCCGTCGATCCCGGCCACGGAGTCACCAATGAGCTGCTCAAACTGATCCCGGGCTTCCGCGACCACGACGATCGCCTGCTGATCTGCGCCACCAACTCCGTCCGCTCGCTCGATCCGGCGTTCCTGCGCCCGGGCCGGTTCGACTACGTTCTCCCCGTCGGCCCGCCGGACCCGGAGGCCCGGGCGGCGATCTGGCGGCGGTACCTCGGCCCCGCCGTGGGAGGTGTCGATCTGGAGCGGCTCGTGGCGGCGAGCGAGATGTTCACCCCCGCCGACATCGAGTTCGCCGCTCGCAAAGGTGCCCAGGCCGCGTTCGAACTCGATGTCGTCCACGGCCGCGGCGCCCCCGCCGGCACCGAGGAGTACCTTGCCGCCATCGCCGACACCCGGCCCACCCTCACCGAACAGGCCCTGGCCGAGTTCCGGGAGGACATCTCCCGATACGTGCGGATGTGATCGGCGCATGCTCCGGCCGTCGCCGTGCCGAACTCGGCCGAAACGCGGCGAGCACTGCGGGGAACCTCTCGACTGAGGGCCGGGTTGCCGCTAGCGCTGGGGCATGAGAGGTGTGAAGTCGCGGGCGGCGACGAACGGGGGACGCGGGGAGGCGGCGGCATACGGTTCCCGCAAGGTGTTCTCCACGCTGTTGAAGACCACGAACACATTGGAACGCGGGTAGGGGGTGATGTTGTTCGCGGAGCCGTGCATGAGGTTGGCGTCGAACCACAGCGCGTGCCCGGCAGGACCGGTGAACTGGTCGATCCCGTGGGCCGCCGCCAGCCGCGCGATCGTGGTCTCGTCCGGCACGCCGACCTCCTGTTCCTTGAGCGAATCCCGGTAGTGGTCCCCGGGGGTGGCGCCTGCGCACTGCGCGAACGTCCGGTGGGAACCGGGCATCACCATGAGACCACCGTTGAAGGGGTGGTTGTCCGTCAGCGCCAGTGACAGGCTGACCGCGCGAGGAAGGGGCATGCCGTCTTCTGCGTGCCAGGTCTCGAAGTCGGAGTGCCAGTAGAAACCCTTGCCGCGGAAGCCGGGCATGCAGTTGATCCGGCTCTGGTGCACGTACACTTCCGAGCCGAGCAGTTGCCGCGCCCTGTCCAGCACCCGGGGATCGCGCACCAACCGCGCGATGAGCGGGCTCGAGCGGTGGACTTCGAAGATCGACCGCACCGCCCCGGAAGCCTTCTCCCGCACCACCCGTTCGTCTTCGGCCAGTGTCTCGTCGGTGCACAGCCGATCCAGCTCGGCGCGCAGCAGGTCCAGCTCCTCTTCGGTGACCGCGGACGGGACGATCGAATATCCCTTTTCGGCGTGCGAGGCCAGTTGGGCCGGGGTGAACGGCTCCCGCAGCCGACCCGGCCACACCGCAGGCACCTCCCGGGGCAGCAGCGCTGGTTCGCCGATGATCCGCGTCGGATATCTGTCGTCGGTCGTGGTGCCGGTCATCGCCATCCGAGATCCTTCCATTCCGAGGCGGGGCGAGTACCCCGAACGCGAGCGGAATCCACATTAACGTGAAAATTCCGGCGATCGGCAGCGAATGCGGCCGTCTGGGTTCGATCACCGGACCGTGAGGTATCGCGTGTGCTCACCCGGCTCGCCACGGCATTCCGTCCCGAAACGGACCTGGTGGAGCTCCTGGCCGATCGACGATTTCGCGGCAGCCACCCCTACATGCTCGCGGAACTCGGGAAACCGGCCCGGGTCGTGACCTCGTTCGCGAAGCCTTCTTGGCCGACGGTGCTCGCGGCGGCTCGGGCCGCGGATCGATTTCGGCTGCCGCGTGCTCACGGTGAAAAGTTCGTCGTGAAAAGCCGCGAGAGCTGCCGCGGACGCACGAGAGAATGTTCCCTTCGGGATCCGCCGCCACCAGGTCCGTGATTTTCCGATTCACTTGCGCACGACGGGGCGCGTCGTGGCGTCCGGAAGCGCCGCGACCGCAGGCAACGCCGACCGCACAGACAGTGCCGCGCTTCGCGAGCGCCGCCGCCGCGTGACCGGGCAGCCGAACTGAGGCGCCCCGGGCGAGCCGGCGAAGTCCTGGTACCAGCGGTAGTGACGGGACGGTCTTGGTTGCCAGGCAGGGTCGTGGATGGCACATCGCCGAATCGTCGTTCGGCTGGTCAACCCCGGGTTCCCAGTGGCGGGTCGCCTTGATCCACGACACCGGCCCCTCTCTGCGGTTCTCCAAAGTGCACGTGAACTGCCGGGAAGAGGTCAACCTATTACCCGACAACAGCTGCGGCGCGCAGCGTCATGGTGGCTGGGCAGGTTGTGGGAGCAGGGCTGGTGGCCACGGCGGAGGTCACCGCGGTACAGGCTCTGACGGGAGCGCAGCGGCTGGCCGAACGGCTCGCCGCCGGGGGACCCCACGCGCGATGCTCGTGAGACCGCGGCCCTGGCCGAAGATCGGCTCGGCTCTGGGATGAGCAATCAGGGGGCGCAGGACTGGCACCGGCGCAAGATCCCGGCCAGCAAAAGCACGTGCTGCCGTCGACGGGCATGGTCGACCCGGTGGAGGTGGCCACGGCCGCACCCGAGGGGGACACGAAGGACAGCGAGTACTCCGCGCCGAAGAGGTTCG
>NZ_JBSGDT010000058.1:0-30199 GCF_053602515.1 Amycolatopsis sp. NPDC004368
CGGGCCTCCCACCTCTGTAGCGGGGACAGGATTTGAACCTGCGACCTCTGGGTTATGAGCCCAGCGAGCTACCGAGCTGCTCCACCCCGCGTCGTGGCACCTACTTTACGCCCGGGTTTCTTCCGGGTGCAAAGCAGGTGCCAGTTCCGTGCGCGAGGTCACCCGCCGGGTTGCTGCGGGGTGCCGCTGCCGGCCGGCGGCGTGGTGGCTTTGGCTGATTCGTAGGCCTTGGCCGCGCTGTCGAGGGCTTGGAGGGCGGCGCCTTGGTCGGCGAAGTTGCCCGACTGTTGCGCGTCCTTCAGCCTGCCCAGCGCCGCTTGGATGTCGGCGACGGCCTTGTCGAGTGCCGGGTTGGAGCCGCCCGAGTTGGCCGGCGGGGTGGTCGGCGTGGTCGGGGTCGACGGTGAGGTCGGCGGGTTCGTCGAGGACGCCGGCGGTGACGCGTTGACCGGGGTGGTCGCCGCGGCGCCGGTGCCCTTGCCGAAGACCTGGTCGAGCGCCTCGTTGAGCGTCGGTGCGTACCCGACCTTCGAGCCGAACGACACCAGCACGCGCGCGAGCTGCGGGTAGCTGTTCTGGTTGCGCTGTCTGATGTAGACCGGTTCGACGTACAGGAACCCGTCGGCGACGGGCAGCGTGATCATGTTGCCGTAGATCGGGATCACGTTGGGGTTGTTGAGCAGTGTCCGGTCCTGGGCGACCTGGGGGTCGCTCTGGAACTTGTTCTGCACCTGCACCGGCCCGTCGACCTGGTTCGCGCCGGTGGTCGCGGGTAGTCGGAGCACGCGGATGGTGCCGTAGTCGCGCGGATCGGACGACACCGACATCCACGACGCGAGGTATTGCCGTTGCAGACCGGTGAGCCCGCTCGTCAGCTGGAACGTCGGGGTGCCTTCGCCCGCGGCGTCGGCGAGCACGTAGTAGCCGGGCTGGTTGGCGACGTTCGCCGCTGCCGTGGTCGCGCTGCCGTCTTCCGTCGGGTCCTGCGGGACGCTCCAGAACGACTGCTGCGCGTAGAACTGCTGCGGGTTGTCCACGTGGTAGCGCGCGAGCAGTTCACGCTGGACCTTGAACAGGTCCTCGGGGTACCGGAAGTGCGCGCGCAGGTCCGGCGGGATCTCCGCGCTCGGTTTCACGAGGCCCGGGAACACCTTCTCCCACGCGTTGAGCACGGGTTCCTTGTCGTCGACCGAGTACAGGGTGACCGTGCCGTCGAACGCGTCGACGGTCGCCTTCACCGAGTTGCGGATGTAGTTGATCGAGTTGTTGGCCTGGCGTGTGACACCGTTGAGCGAGTCGTTGGTGGCGTCGCCGAGCTGCGTCTGCTGCGCGTACGGGTAGTTGTTGAGCGTGGTGTACCCGTCCACGATCCACACGATCTTGCCGCCGACGACCGCCGGGTACGGGTCGCCGTCGAGTGTCAGCCACGGTGCGACCTTGCTGACGCGGTCGCGCGGGGTGCGGTTGTACATGATCTTCGAGCCGTCGCCGATGGCGTCGGAGAAGAGGATGTTGCGCTCGCCGTACTCGGCCGCGAACGCGAGCCGGTTGAACCAGTTGTCGAGCGGGACGCCGCCCGTGCCCTTGTAGTAGTAGGGGGCTTTCTGGGTCGGCGTATCGGACTCGCTGGGGGCTTCGCCGGGCTTGCCGCCGACGATCGCGTAGTCGTTCTGGTCGGCCAGCTCGCCGTAGTAGATGCGCGGCTCGTCGACCTTGATGCCGGGCTTGCCGCCGACGGAGCCGGCGCCCGTGGGGTTGTTCGTGTCACTCGTGCCGACGATCGGGTAGCCGCCACCGCTGCTGGTGTTGGACACGTCGGTGATGGCGCGGTCGATGGTGTTGGCCGGCGCCGCGACGAACCCGTTGCCGTGGGTGTACACGAGGTGCTTGTTGATCCAGTTGCTCTGGTTGCCGGAGAGGCCGTCGGTCTTGATCTCCTTGGCCGCCACGATGTAGTCCTGTGTGGAGCCGTTGACGGTGTAGCGGTCGATGTCGAGCTTCGCCGGGAAGCCGTAGTAGTTCTGGGTGCCGGCGAGCTGCGTGTACGTTTCCGACAGCACGTTGGGGTCGAGCAGCCGGATGTTGGACACGGTGCCCGTGTCGGCCTTCACCTGGTCGGCGGTGGCCTGGTTGTTGCCTTGGTAGTCCTCGTACTTCACGTTCTGCAGCCCGAACGCCGCGCGCGTCGCCTCCATGTTGCGCTGGATCGACGTGGCTTCCTTGTCGTTCGCGTTCGGCTTGACCGAGAACTGGTCGAGGATCGCGGGCCACGCGACGCCCACCAGCACGCCCGACAGGATCAGCAGCACGAGCGCGATCGCCGGCAGCTGCAGGTTGCGCAGGAACGCTCCGGCGAAGAACGCGATCGCGCAGATCACCGAGATGCACAGCAGGATCAGCTTCGCCGGCAGCACCGCGTTGAGATCGGTGTAGGTGGCGCCGTTGAACAGTGGCATGTCGCGGTCGGACAGCAGCAGGTTGTAGCGGTCGAAGAAGTACTCGACCGCCTTCAGCAGCACGAAGAGGCCGACGGTGATGGCGAGCTGCGCGCGCGTGGGGCCCGCCAGCTGGCCACCGCGGCCGGCGAGGCGGATGCCGCCGAAGATGTAGTGGGCGATCAGCGCGCCGAAGAACGAGACCACGACCGTGACGAAGAGCCAGCCGAGCAGCCAGTTCACGAACGGCAGGGTGAAGGCGTAGAAACCGATGTCGAGCCCGAACTGCGGGTCCTTCTGGCCGAACGTCGTGCCGTTGATGAACAGCTGCACCAGCTGCCAGTCGCCCATCGCCGACGCGCCGGAGATGAGGCCGGTGATCAGCGGGATGCCGATGCCGAACAGCCGGATGCGGCTCACGATCATCGAGCGGTAGCGCGACAGCGGGTCGTCGCTGCCCGAGACGGGCACGAACACCGGGCGCGTGCGGTACGCGATGATCAGGCTGACTGCGAGCGAACCGCCCACGAGGAGCCCGACGGCCACGAAGAGGACGATCCGCGTGAGGATTTCCGTGGTGAACACCGAGCGCGCGTGGACCTCGCCGAACCACAGCCAGTCGACGTAGGTGTCGAGGAGTCTCACGCCGAGCAGCAGCGCCAGCACGATCACCGCGGCGATGATGAGGAGGATCCTGCTGCGCCGGGACAGCTTCAGGCTCACCGGGGGCCGAGTCGCCACGGCAACGCTCCTGTCTTCGTGAACACGTTCGCGGGGACGGCGTCGTCCCCTGACGGTCTAACTCTACGGATGGGTTCCCGAGTTCCCGGGACCGCCCGAATCGGACGTCGCCCGACGGCGCGCGGACCGGCCTGCGACGATGTCGCCATGCAGCCGAGTGAGCCGCCCGCCGCCAACCCCGTCGCCGGCCTGGCCCGGGAAGTCGAAGAGTTCGTCGCGTCCGGCGGGTGGGACCAGCCACCGCAGCTGTTCGCGCTGGTGCCCACCGCGGCGCTGCTCGACGAGCAGCCGGAGCTGGCCGGCCAGCTCGACCGCGCGAACCCGCTGACGCCCGTCGCGCAAGAAGCGTTGCCGGAAGGTGACCTCGCCGAGTCGCTCGGCCGGATCGCGTGGCCCGAGATCGTGGTGGGCTGCGCGCTCGCGCAGGAGATCATCGTGCTGCCGCCCGACGTCGAGGCGGAGCTGGAAGGCGTGGCGGAGGCCGACGCCGAACGCCTGCGCCGCGCGGCCGCCGACCACCCGCGGCGCACGGAAGCGCGGCTCGTGGCGGCGGTGCTGCGCGAGGGCGACGTGGCGTGCGTGATGCGGCTGCGGGGGGCGAAGCCCGGTGAAGAAGACGCCTCCGACGCCGTCGACGAGATCGTGGAAAGCCCCGACCTCGCGCCGAACCTGCTCGAGGCGTTGAAGACCACGCTGCTGGACTGAGCCCGGTCGAGCCGGAGGCCTCTCCGTGGGGGCCTCCGGTTCGTCACGAGTCCTGGCACGCGTTCGCCCCTCAGCAGTGCGCCGTGGGCCGGCCGGCCTTGAGGTTCTGGAGCTGGGTCAGCGCGTCGTCCAGAGTGGACACCTTGATCAGGTTGAGCCCGTCCGGCACGGCCGACTTCGCTTCGGCGCAGTTGTGCTCCGGCACGAGGAAGTCGGTGGCCCCGGCCTCGCGCGCGCCGACGACCTTGAACGAGATGCCGCCGATCGGGCCGACCTCGCCCGTCTCGCTGATCTCACCCGTGCCCGCGATGTGGCGGCCGCCGGCGAGGTTGCTGTCGGCCTTCCCGGGCGGGGTGAGGCGGTCGATGATCGCGAGCGTGAACATCAGGCCGGCCGAGGGGCCGCCGACGTCCTGCAGCGAGATGTTGACGTTGAACGGCGCGATCGCGTGGTCGACGGCGGTCAGGCCCATGAAGCCCTGCGTGCGGTCGTCGCGTTTGGCGAGCGTGATCGGCACCGTGCGCTCGGGCTGGCCCTTGCTCTGGAAGGTGATCTGCACGGACTGGCCGGGCTTGGTGTTCAAGAGGGCCTTGGCGACGTCGGCGGCTTCGGTGACCTTGGCGCCGTTGACGGTGACCAGCTTGTCGCCGGGCGCGAGCACGTGGTCGGCGGGGCTGCCGGACACGATCTCCTTGGCGAGCACCTCGACGGGATAACCGAGGTGGCGCAGGGCGGCGACCTGGGCGTTGCTCTGCGAGTCCTGCAGCTGCTGGATGTTCTCCTGCTTGACCTGCTCGTTGGTCTCGCCGGGGCGGTAGTACTCCTCGCGCGGCGCGAGCGCGTAGCGGCCGCTGGCCCAGAGACCGAGCGCGGTGAAGAGGTTGATGCCGTCGTTGAGCGACACGGTGGTCATGCGCAGCTCGCCGGCGGTCTGGTAGGTCTCGTGGCCCTTGACCTGCACGACCTCGTTGCCCGCGACGTCGCGACCGAGCGTGTCGTACGTGGGGCCGGGGCTGATGGCCACGTACGGCACCTGGACCAGGAAACCGGCCAGGACGAACACCAGGAACAGCGCGCCGCTGACCAGCAGGGTCCAGCCGCGGCGCGTCAGGCGGCGCTCGTCGCGCGCCGGTTCCCTCGACGGCTCGGTCCGGCTGCGCGCGGTCGCGGTCTCCTCGTCGGGTTTGGTCACGAGCGACAGCGTACGGTGACCGTGTTCGCTTCCCGGTGAAGGCCATGGTTGACGCGCTGGGGGAGGCCCTACCCGCGTACGGTGGACGTATGAGCAAACCCCCGTTCGGTTTCGGACCGCCCGATCCCGACAGACGAGGCGACGGTGACCCATCGGAGCAGCCGTCGGGCGCCGAGGCGTTCAACCAGCTCGGGCAGATGCTGAGCCAGCTGGGCCAGATGCTCAGCCAGGCGGGCTCGTCGAGCGGGCCGGTGAACTACGACCTCGCGAAACAGATCGCGCTCCAGAACCTCAGCGGTTCGCAGGACGCGAAGCTGGGCTTCACCTCCGCCACCGGCGACTCGTCCACAGCCGTGCGCGACGCCGCGCACCTCGCGGAACTGTGGCTCGACGCCGCGACGATTCTGCCCGCGGGCGCGACCACCACCGTCGCGTGGTCCGCGCGCACGTGGGTCGAGAAGACGCTGCCCACGTGGCAGCGGCTCTGCGACCCCGTGGCGCAGCAGGTGTCCGGCGCGTGGATCCAGGCGCTGCCCGACGAGGCCAAGCAGGCCGCCGGACCGCTGTTGTCCATGATGGGACAGATGGGCGGCATGGCTTTCGGCTCGCAGCTCGGCAACGCGCTGGCGCAGCTCGCCCAGGAGGTGCTGACGTCCACGGAGGTCGGCCTGCCGCTGGGCCCGGCGAACACGTCGGCGCTGCTGCCCGCGAACATCGAGAAGTTCACCGAGGGGCTCGAGGTGCCGAGCAGCGAGGTGCTCGTGTTCCTCGCCGCTCGCGAGGCCGCGCACCAGCGCCTGTTCGCCCACGTGCCGTGGCTGCGCCAGCGCCTGCTGGCGACGGTCGAGGAGTTCGCCCGCGGCATCACCGTCGACACGTCGGCGCTGGAGTCCCTGGCGGGCCAGATCGACCCCGCCAACCCGGCGAGCATCGAAGAGGCCATGTCCTCCGGCCTGCTCGAACCCAAGACCACGCCCGAGCAGGAGTCGGCGCTCAAGCGCCTGGAGACCCTGCTGGCCCTGGTCGAGGGCTGGGTCGACGTCGTGGTCGCCGAGGCCATCGGCGATCGCCTCCCGGGCGCCGACGCGCTGCGCGAGACGCTTCGCCGCCGACGCGCCACGGGCGGCCCCGCCGAGCAGACCTTCGCGACCCTCGTGGGCCTCGAACTGCGCCCCCGCCGCATGCGCGCCGCCTCGTCCCTCTGGAAACTCGTGGGCGACCGCCACGGCATGGAAAAACGCGACGGCCTCTGGTCCCACCCGGACCTCATGCCCACCGCCGAGGACCTGGACGAGCCCCTGGACTTCGCCGACCGGCTCGCCGAACCCGCGAGCCTCGGCCTCGGGGACGACTTCGACCCGATCGCGGAGCTGGAGAAGACGGAGAAGCGCGAGGCGGAGGCTTCGGACTCTTCTGGTGCTTCTGGTGCTTCTGGCGCTTCGGGCACGGCCGAGAAGCCGGACGCCTCCTCCGACCCGAACCAGGACAAGGGCGACGACCCGAAGTCCTGACGGCTCGGCTCTACGCACGACCCCAGCCGGTCCTCCGCCGCCCTGCGACGGAGGACCGGCTGGTTTCGGGGCCCCTCAGCTCCGGCGACCGTCCGAAGGCGGACCCGACTGACTCTCCGGCTCCGCGACGGAGGCCCGGCCGGGTTTCCGCGCCACTCATCTCCGGCGACCTCCCAGCCGCCAACCCTGCGGCCGACAGCCGAGCCCCGCCTCCTTGGCCTGGCCGCCTCGCGGCCGCTCAGCGGTCGTCAGCGGCAACCTTCCGCGCAGTCGGCCTCCTCAGGAGCAATGCCTCACCACGCAATCGAGAACAGCAGGTTCCGGGCCTCCGAACGCCCCTCGCAACGGCCTTTTCCCTTGACCGACTGCCCTGCTTCCCGGCTCAGGGCCGTTTTCCAGTGAGCGGTCGCCGGCGACAACCTCCGAGCCCCACCTACCCAAGCCCCGCAGCCGACCACGCGCCGAAAACCCCGCAGACTCCGGACCAGTCAGCGTCCTTCTCCGCGACCTGCCTCCGGCCCGGCCTTGCACCGGCTCATCCTGACTCCGAAGGCCTCGGACCTCACGACACCGGCAGCCACTGCGGGGAACCCGGCTCAGCACCGAGTGTTCGCGACGAACGTCCGCCCAGTGACCAACACCCGGACCCGGCGACCTGCTACCGCAGCATCAACCGTCAATCGTCCTCGCCCGAGATTCCCCACCCGGCCGCCGCCGAGAGGCCCTCCAGGTAGCCCATCGCGCGTTCCGTCTTCGGGTACCGGTTCACCAGCGCCCAGAACGCCGCGTCGTGCCCCGGTTCCCGCAGGTGGGCCAGCTCGTGCACCAGCACGTAGTCCAGCACCCACTGCGGCACCCGCTGCAGGCGATCGCTGACGCGGATCGTCGCGTCCACCGGCGTGCAGGACGCCCAGCGGGTGCGCATCGGTGGCACCCAGCGCACGCTCGCCGGTATCGCCTGCGGGTGCACGTACTTCGCCGACAGCACGGCGCAGCGCGCCAGCAGCGCCTCGTCCGAGGATTTCGGCGACGTGGGTTTCCGCGGGTCCGGCCGCTGCAGCTTGCGCTCCATGTGCGCGACCCAGTGCCGTTCCTCCGCGCGCGACAGGGACGACGGGATCAGCACCACGAGGGTGTCGTCTTTCCAGTACGCGGTGACTGTCCGGTGCCGGCGCGCGCTACGCCGTACTTCGACCTTGTGTTCAGGAGTGTCCGACGGGGGGTTCGTTCCACCCCGGCCCCGCAGTGCGGGCATCCGTGCTTCGACCACTCGACAACGGTAAGGCCACCGGCCGACAGTTTGGGAGCGTCGAATGGTCACAGCCCCGAGTTGTCCACAACTCGGCCTGCCTGTGGATAACTCGGCTTTTCGGGCCGGGCGGCCGCCGCGGGGATGTCACGATGATCATCATGAGCCTGTCCACCGTTCCTCCGCCGGACGTCCTGCTACCGGCCTACCCGACCCTGCTTCAAGGCCTCCACGTGCTCGAACGCGGTAACGACGAGGTGCAGTTCGGCCTCGACCCGCGCCACGGCGTGGTGGCCTCCGGGCTGGCGCCGAGCGTCGTCGCGCTCGTGCGGAAGCTCGACGGAAGCCGCGGTCTCGACGCCGTGCTCGCCGAGAGCGAACACGGCGACCAGCTGCGGCTTCTGCTGAAACAACTCACCGCGCTGGGTCTTGTCACGGAAGCCCCCAAACCCGCCGCCAGGCGTGTCGAGACCGGTTTCTGGTCCCTGCGCGCCCGGCACCACGAAACCGCCCTCACCGAGCGCCGGAGGCACGGCCTGGTCACCGTCCGGGGCGACGGCCGCATCGCGGTGGCCGTCGCCGTGCTGCTGGCCAACGCCGGCGTCGGGCACCTCGACCTGCGCGCCGGCGGCGTCGTCACCGAGGCCGACCTCGGCTCCGGCTACACGAGCGCCGAGCTCGGCCTGCCCCGCCGAAGGGCCATGCGGAACGTGCTGGCCCGCGTCGCGCCCGAAGTCAGCACCGCCCGCAACCGGCAGCGCGCGCCCGACGTCGTGGTGCTGGCCGACGCCGCGGTGCCGGCCCCGGAGCTGGTGGCGGAGCTGGCCGAAGAAGGCGTCACCCACCTGCCCGCCCGTGTCCGCGACGGCACGGTCATCGTCGGCCCCCTCGTGGTGCCCGGGCGAAGCACCTGCCTGCGCTGTTGCGACCTGACCAAGACAAGCCTGGACGACTCGTGGCCACGCATCGCGACCCAGCTCGTGGACGTCGACCAACGGCCCGATCTCGCGTCTGTGCAGGCGTGCGCCTCGCTGGCCGTCGCGCAGGCCCTGCGGGTGCTGTCGCCGAGCGCCGAGCCGCCGCCGACGTGGAACAGCACACTCGAGCTGGATCCGTTCGAGGGCCGCCTGCGCCACCGGTACTGGGAGCCGCACCCCGACTGCGGCTGCGGCGCGCCGGAGACGTAGCCCACACCCCCTGGCAGGCTGCGGACTCCAAGGTCACCAAGGCAGAATCGACGGGGTGACCGACTCCGCAGACCGCGAAAACGCCCTCCCCCGCCGCGGCGCGGCACGGACCGCGAAGCTCGCCAGCATTCCGCTCGGAATCGCCGGCCGAGCCGTGGGCGGATGGGGCAAGCGGCTCGCGGGCCAGAGCGCGGAACAGGTCAGCGCGACGCTGTCGGCCAAGGCCGCGGAGCAGCTGTTCGAGGTGCTGGGCACGCTCAAGGGCGGCGCGATGAAGTTCGGCCAGGCCCTGAGCGTGTTCGAGGCCGCCGTGCCCGACGACATGGCCAAGCCGTACCGCGAAGCGCTCACGAAGCTGCAGTCCGCCGCTCCGCCGATGTCGGCGCAGCAGACGCGCCGGGTGCTCGCCCAGCAGCTCGGCCGCTCGTGGGAAGGCCGGTTCAAGCACTTCGACGACGTGCCGGCGGCGTCGGCCAGCATCGGCCAGGTCCACCGCGCGACCTGGCACGACGGCCGCGAGGTCGCCGTGAAGGTCCAGTACCCGGGGGCCGACGAGGCGCTGCGCAGCGATCTTCGGCAGCTGCAGCGGTTCAGCCGGCTGTTCCAGGCGTTCGTGCCCGGCACGGACGTGAAACCGCTGATGGCCGAGCTCGCCGACCGCATGGACGAGGAGCTCGACTACCTCAACGAGGCCGACAACCAGCGCGCGTTCGTGAAGGCGTTCGAGGGTGATCCCGAGTTCCTCATCCCGCGCGTGGTGGCGAGCGCGCCCAAGGTCGTGATCACGGAGTGGGCCACGGGCACGCCGTTGTCCAAGGTCATCGCGGGTGGCGACCAGGAGACGCGCGACCTCGCGGGCCGACTGCTGATGGAGTTCCACTACTCCTCGCCGGCGCGGGCGCACCTGCTGCACTCCGACCCGCACCCCGGCAACTTCATGATCACCGACGACGGGCGCCTGTGCGTGCTCGACTTCGGCGGCGTCGCGAAGCTGCCCAACGGCATCCCGCGCCACCTCGGCGAGATGACCCGCCTGGCCCTCGACGGCGAGTCCGCCGACCTCATGCGGCTGCTGCGTGAGAACCACTTCGTCCGCACCGACTCCGACCTGGCGGCCGACGAGGTGCTCACGTACCTCGCGCCGTTCGTCGAGCCGCTGGCCACGCCGACGTTCCACTTCACCCGGCGCTGGATGCAGAAGCAGGCCGGCCGCGTCGGCGACACCCGGGGCAGCGACTTCCGCGTCGGCCGGTCGCTGAACCTGCCGCCGGAGTACCTGATGATCCACCGCGTCACGGCGGGGTCCACGGGCATCCTCTGCCAGCTCGACGCCGAGGTCCCGGCACGCGGCATCGTGGAGCGGTGGCAGCCCGGCTTCGCCCACTGAGTTATCCACAGGCCGGGCGCTCACGGGGCTCGTTGCGGGGAGTTGTCCACAGATTCGCGAACCCGGTTCCACTCGGATGGCCGAGCCGCCATCCTCGAACCATGATGACTACCGCAAGCACCCGAGAGGTGGCTTTCCGTGATGCCGCGTCCGTCGGCGTGATCGACTTCAGGACCCTGAACAACGCCGGCGTCTCGTCCCGAAGAGCCGCCAGGCTGGCTCGGCCGGGCGGGCCGTGGCGCCGCGTGTACCCCGGCGTGTTCGTCACCCAGGACGAACCGCCGACCCGCTTACAACTGCTGCACGCCGCGATCGCCCGGTACGGCCCCACGGCCGTGATCACGGGGTCCGACGCGCTGCGGGCCCACGGCATGACCCACCCCGTCACCGGGGAGATCCACCTGCTCCTGCCGCACTACCGGCGCCCGGGTGCCGAGCCCGGCATCGTGACCCACCGCACGGCCCGCCTGCCCGAGCCCGTGATGATCGACGGCCTGCCCTACGCGGGCGCCCCGCGTGCCGCCCTGGACCTCGCGCGCCGCGAAACCGACCCGGCCGCCATCCACCACCTCACGACCCTGCCCCTGTTCGGGGGCCACTGCGACCGCGCCGCCCTGCTGGCCGAACTCGACGCAGGCAACCAGCGCGGCTCCTCCGCGGTGCGCGCCGTGCTCCGCGCACTGGGCGACCACGAGTCCTCCGCCCACGACCGAGCCTTCCGCCTCATCCGCGACTCTCCCCTGCCGCCCCCGCAGTGGAACGTCACGATCTGCGACCTGCGCGGCCGTCGCATCGGCATCGCCGACGCCTGGTGGGACGAGGTCGGCCTCGCCTGGCGCTACCGCACCGGTGCCGGGCCCACCGACTTCAGCCACCTCGCGCTCACGGCCACCGGCACCGTCCTGGTGCGCTGCACCCCTGGCCAACTCGACGAGATCCCGGGCGACGTCTCGCGCGAACTGGTCCGCGCGTTCACCCGGGCCGCTCGCACACCCCGCCCGAGGGTCCGCGCGATCCACCGCGCGATCACGGCCGCCTGAGGCACGCGGTCACCAGTAGTCGTCGGGGAGCTTGGACTCGATGTCGCGGACGTGGTCACGGGCGCAGGTCGCGCAGAGCCACTGGGTACGGCCGTGGTCCTTGGTCGATACCCAGGACAGGGCGGCGAGCGCGTCGGACTCGGCGGCGCGGGCGCGGGCGCACCGGGAGCAGACAGGATCGGGGGCGGTCACCGGCGTCGTCCACAGTGGACGGTCTTCGCCCCGGTGAGGTAGAGGTCGCTGCGAGCGGCCAGGTAGTGCGGGCCGTCAGGATCGAGGAGGGAGGTGAGAGTGTCGCGGTCGTCCGGGGTGAGGTGCTCGCCGCCGAACTCGAAGATCCGGCCGATCCGCCGCACGACGTAGTCGCCGAGCATCGCCGGCCCCGGCGCGGGGTGGTGCACGAGCGCCCCGAAGGAGTCAACGTCGGCCAGCCCGGCCCTCTCCAGCGCGACGGACCAGCCATACGGCATCGCGACGGACCCCTCGATGCCCTCCCGCATGCCGATGAACCACTCGGCCTGCGCCGCCAGCAGCCGATCCTCGAGCCCGGGCCTGCCCACGCCCAAGTCCCAAGGCAGGCAACGGAAATCCAGCCCACCCTCCGCCAACGCGACCAGCCCACCCACCTTGGCCACCGCCGCGACGGTCCCCACGGCCGCCTGCTGGTCCGCCAGGTGATGCACCACGCGCGACGCCCACACCAAATCCGCCGGCGGCACCACCTCCGGCAGCGCGGCGTCCGCCAGATCCGCCCGTACCGCCCGCACTTCGACAACCCCGGGAGCCGCCTTTGGCGAACCACCATCCACGGGACCGTCGTGCGCCGCCTGCGCTGTGGCGGCGATGTAAGCGTCGCTCTGGGCGCCGTTTTCGACGCGATCGCCGGGCCCCGGGTGCGCCTCGACGGAACCGGACGCGCGCGCGGCTTCGGCTGCGGCCTTGACCGACCTCTCGGCCTCGGCGAGCAACTCGGGCGTCGCGTCGACGAGCACGACCGTGCCGCCGCCGTGGGCGGCGAGGGCGCGGGCGAAGTGCGTGCTCATGCCCCCGGCGCCGCACCCGAGGTCGACGATCGTCGCGCCCGGGGGCAGGGCCGCAACCAGGCGACGGGCGATGGCGGAGTGGGCTTCGGCGTCGAGGGTGTCGGCCGTGCGGAGCTGAGTCAGCCGTTCGGCCCAGTCGATGTGGTCGTGCGTATGAGCGGACACGACTTCATTCAACACCCGGGGCCCAACCCCGACCGAGCCGCCGAACCGATGAAGGCCGCCGTCGTCAATGCCCAGCCCGGCAGCCAAGATCCCGGAAACGCCGGAGGGCCGGCCACCACGAGGTGACCGGCTCTCCGAATTGGCATCAGATCGAAAACCACCGACCGCGGCGAGCCCCGAAGAGCCGCACGCGCTCGAACGACCTCAGTCCTGGAACCGCTGCGAGCGGTCCGTCGCCCAGCGGGCGAGGCGGGACCACCGGCGGGCGGCGCGGGCGCGGCGCCACGGGCGCAGCGCTTGGCTTTCTTGATGCAGATCCCGTATTCGGGCCCTGGACAGTTCTTCGTGAAGCAACATTTCGCTGGTCTCCTGAGTATCGAGCTGCTTGGGCAGCGGGTGCGCGCGGTCGGGTTCACGGGTGCGCGCTTCGTAATCGCGGATGGTGATGAGTTCGACGGTCATGCGGCGGCGCTCCGGGCTGCGGCGGCGGGCTCGAGGGCGGCGTTCTTGCGCGGGCGACCCCGGGGCCGCTTGCGCGCGATCACGACACCGCGCTCGAAGATCTCGCCACCCCAGACGCCCCACGGCTCGCGCCGGGAGAGGGCGCCGGCGAGGCAGGCCTCGCGGACGGGGCAGTCACCGCACAGGGCCTTGGCGCGCTCGAGCTCGGCGGGAGACTCGGCGAACCACAGGTCGGCGTCGCGGGAACGGCAGGGCAGGTCGAGCTCGGGGGCGGCGGCCCCGTCGAGCAGGTCGCCGATACCGAGGTCGAAACCCTCGGCGAAGGCGATGGCGGACGACATTTCCGTGCTCCTTCTTGTCGTTTCAGTGGTTTTCGGACTGTCGATCGAACTGGACAACTTGTTCCTCGTGGGGTTGTGCAGCCAAAAAAACACGAAGGCCGCGGATCCGGTTTCCGGTTCCGCGGCCTTCGTGAGCCTGAGTCCTGACTAGGTCAGGAACTTCGCTCCCGTATCGACAACGGAACACGGAACTGCTTGATGGTCGGCAGATCGGCATCGACCTGCGGGTACGCGCCAACGAGGGCAGCGTTGGCCAGGGTGACCTCGGTGTTGGCCCACGTGCGCTCGTCAATCCGGCGGAATCCGCCGACATGGGCGCTCGTGAACACACCAATCCCCTGGCGCGAGGCAGGGATCAGGGCGCAGCCGGACAGACCGGTGCCAGGGTTCGTGAGCGTCATGTTGCTGATCATTTCACCGGCACCACCTTTCGCTGTCCGGACGTTCGCCGCCCGAGGCGGCGCGCGTCACATGGATCCCCAGACCGAGGGCTTCCCACCCGGGTACGAGCAGATTATTGCCCCTCGCAGACGGGGGCAACTTAATTTCCCGAAAACTCTCCGAAGCTACGAAGATCGCCTCCGAGCAGCGGGTTCGCCGCACCGATCAGGGTGCGGACGCGGTCAAGACCGCATCGAGGCGCGAACGACATCGAGGACCTCCGCGCCGAAGCGTTCGAGCTTCGTCGCGCCGATGCCGGAGATCGAGACGAGCGCTCCGTCGTCGGTCGGTCGCTGTTCGGCGATGGCCATCAGCGTCGCGTCGGTGAAGACCACGAACGCCGGCACCTTCAGCTCCCGCGAACGCTCGCCCCGCCACGCCTTCAGCTTCTCCAGCAGCCCTTCATCCACTGTGGACGGGCACTTCGAGCACCGCCCCAGCTTCACCTCGAGCGTCTGCAGCAGCGGCCCGCCGCACAGCCGGCAACGCGCCACCTTCGAACCCGGCGACGACGTCTGCTGCGACCGCGCGACGCGTGCCGCCGGGTGGTCCTCCGGGATCAGCCCGTAGAGGAACCGGCTGCGACGCCGGTTGCGGCGACCACCGGGCGTGCGCGAGAGCGACCACGAGAGTGACAGGTGTTCCCGCGCCCGGGTGACGCCGACGTAGAACAGCCGCCGCTCCTCCTCGATGGCCGCCTCGTCGTCGCCCGCGTGCAGGATCGGCATCGTGCCCTCGGACAGGCCGACGAGGAACACCGCGTCCCACTCCAGGCCCTTCGCCGCGTGCAGCGACGCCAGCGTGACACCTTCGACGGTCGGCGGGTGCTGCGCCGCCGCGCGCTGGTCCAGCTCGGCGACGAACCGGGGCAGGTCGGCGTCGGCCACGGTCGCCGCCAGTTCCTCGGCGAGCTCGACCAGCGCGAGCAGCGCGTCCCACCGCTCCTTCGCCGCGCCGCCGGCGGGCGGCTGCTCGGTGAGGCCGACACGCGAGAGCACCGACCGCACCGCCGTCACCAGGTCGAGCGAGGTCGGATCGGCCGACGCGACGCGCAGCGCCGACATCGCCTGCCGCACCTCCGTGCGGGCGAAGAAGCGCTCGCCGCCGCGCACCAGATACGGGATGCCCGCTTCGGACAGCGCCTGCTCGTAGGCCTCCGACTGCGCGTTCACGCGGAACAGCACCGCGATCTCGCTCGCCGCCACGCCTCCGTCGACCAGCTCGCGCACGCGCCGCGCGACCGCCGCCGCTTCGGCCGACTCGTCTTCGTACTCGGCGAAGCGCGGCTCGGGCCCCGAAGGACGTTGGCCCACGAGCTTGAGCCGCGAGCCCGCCGGCCGCCCGCGCGCGGCGCCGATCACCCGGTTGGCCAGCCCGACGACCTCGGGCGTCGACCGGTAGTCGCGCTCGAGCCGCACGACGGTGGCCTCGGGGAAGCGCCGCGTGAACTCCAGCAGCGGGCGCGGCGAGGCGCCGCCGAAGGAGTAGATGGTCTGGTTGGCGTCGCCGACGACAGTGAGGTCGTCGCGGCCGCCGAGCCACGCGTCGAGCAGCCGCTGCTGCAACGGCGTGACGTCCTGGTACTCGTCGACCACGAAGCAGCGGTAACGGTCGCGGAACTCGACGGCGACGGCTTCGTGTTCTTCGAGCACGGCCGTGGTGTGCAGGAGCAGGTCGTCGAAGTCGAGGACCTGTGCGGAGTTCTTGATCTCCTCGTACAGCCGGTACACCTGCGCGACCTGAGCCACCGGCGCCGGCGTGTCACGCTGCGTGCGCGCGGCGACGGCCGGGTAGTCGTCGGGCGACACGAGTGAGGCTTTGCTCCACTCGATCTCGCTCGCGAGGTCGCGCAGCACCTCCGTCTCCGTGGACAGCCGCGCGCGCTGCGCCGCCTGCGCGACGAGCCGGAACTTGTTGTCGACGAGATCCCACGGCCGGTCGCCGACCACACGCGGCCAGAAGTACCGAAGCTGCCTTCGCGCGGCGGCGTGGAAGGTGAGCGCCTGCGCGGCGTCGACGCCGAGACCACGCAGCCGCGTGCGCATCTCGCCCGCCGCGCGCGTGGTGAAGGTGACCGCGAGTACCTGCCCGGCCGAGACGTGACCGCCGCCGACCAGGTGCGCGATGCGGTGCGTGATCGTGCGCGTCTTGCCCGTGCCTGCCCCGGCGAGGACGCAGACGGGCCCGCGCGGCGCGGAGGCGGCGGCTCGTTGCTCGGGATCGAGCCCGTCGAGGAGGCCGGGACGACTCTTCGAAGACGATGCGCTTACCACCCCCCGATCCTCGCAGAGGGGGCCGAGGGATTCGTGGCAGGGCACGCGGCCGTATCCTGGTCAGATGGCGGGAAAGCAGCACTCGGGCAAACAGAACAAGGAAGCGGCCAAGCTGGCCAAGCAGGAGAAGCGCGCGGCCAGCAAGGCGAAGCGCGGGCAGCTCTTCGAAGCGTTCAAGATGCAACGCCGCGAAGACCCGATGCTGATTCCTTGGATGGTCGGCTCGATCGTGGTCGTCGCGGGCGTCGCGTTCGGGATCGGGTTCATCTTCAACCTGCAGTGGACGCTGTTGCCGCTGGGTGTCGTGCTGGGGCTGCTGCTCGCGGTGATCATCTTCGGGCGCCGCGTGCAGAAGACCGTGTACTCGAAGGCCGACGGCCAGCCCGGCGCCGGCGCGTGGGCGCTGGAGAACATGCGCGGCAGCTGGCGCGTGACGCCGACCGTCGCCGTGACCACGCAGCTCGACGCCGTGCACCGCGTACTCGGCGCGCCCGGCGTGATCCTCGTGGCCGAGGGCGCCCCGCACCGCGTGAAGGCGCTGCTGGCGCAGGAGAAGAAGCGCGTGTCGCGCCTGATCGGCGACACCCCGATCTACGACTACACGATCGGCAGCGGCGAGAAGGAAATCCCGCTCAAGAAGCTGCAGAGCACGCTGATGAAGCTGCCGCGCAACCTCAAGGCCCCGCAGGTCGACGCCCTCGAGGCCAAGCTCGCCGCCCTCGGCAACCGCGGCGCGGCCATGCCGAAGGGCCCGATGCCGGCCGGTGCGAAGATGCGCAACGTGCAGCGGACGATCCGCCGCCGCTGACCGCTCGCTCACACGGGAAAGGCCTCCCTCGCGCCGCCGGGGAGGCCTTTCCCATTGTCTGGGGGTCAGCGCATCCGGATCACGACGGTGCCGGTCACGCGGTCGAGCCAGCTGCGGCCGTCGGCGTTGCGCACGAGGGCGGGCAGGATCACGACCGTCAACAGCATCCGCACCACCGCACGCCACGGGCCGACCATCGTCGCGCCGTCGAGCCGCGCGACGCGTACGCCCACCGCGCCCATGCCCGGGGTGAAGCCGAAGAACATCGCCGGCACCGTCGTGATCACGGCCCAGGCGACGCCGGCCCACCAGTTGAACGTCTGCATCGCGGCCACGTCCTGCACGTCGTAGCGCACGAACAGCGTCGTGATCAGGCCGGCGAGCACCAGGTCGATGACCAGGGCCAGCAGCCGCGACCCGAAGCCGGCCACGGAGCCGACGCCCGATTCGGGCAGACCGAACGTTTCGCCCGGCCACTTCGGCGCCGTTCGGTTTTCGGAGCCCGGGCCACTGCCGGTCCCGGGGAGCCACTCGCCCGTCCATCTCGCCACCCGTCCAGGGTATGCCGGTGGCGCACACCACATCCGCCCTGGTCGGATGGGAGGTGTGACGTCACCCGTTAACTTGTGTGAAACATACGGGTGACGGTCGGGCAACACCGCGCTCCTAGCGTGAGCCGAAGAGAGTACTGCCGAGCGAGCTCGATCGAAGAAGGAGTCACCGAGGGTGCCCACTACTCCAGACGACATCCAGCGCCTGATCGCCGACGAGAAGGTGGAGTCCATCGACGTCAGGTTCTGCGACCTGCCGGGCGTGATGCAGCACTTCACGGTGCCCGCGAAGGCCTTCGACCTCGAAGCCTACGAAGAGGGCCTGGCCTTCGACGGCTCGTCCGTGCGTGGCTTCCAGTCGATCCACGAGTCCGACATGCTGCTGCTGCCGGACCCCGAGACGGCCCGCATCGACCCGTTCCGCAAGGCCAAGACGCTCTCGCTGAACTTCTTCGTGCACGACCCGTTCACGCGTGAGGCCTACAGCCGCGACCCGCGCAACATCGCGCGCAAGGCCGAGCAGTACATCGCCGAATACGGCGTGGCCGACAACGTGTACTTCGGCCCGGAGGCCGAGTTCTACATCTTCGACTCGATCCGCTTCGACTCGGCCGAGCACGCGTCGTTCCACGAGATCGACTCGGTCGAGGGCTGGTGGAACACCGGCGCCGACGAGGTGGGCGGCAACCAGGGTTACAAGACGAAGTTCAAGGGCGGTTACTTCCCCGTCCCGCCGGTCGACCACTTCGCCGACCTGCGCGACGACATCGTCCGCCAGCTGCAGAGCCAGGGCTTCGAGATCGAGCGCGCGCACCACGAGGTGGGCACCGCCGGTCAGACCGAGATCAACTACAAGTTCAACACGCTGCTGCACGCTGCCGACGACCTGCAGCTGTTCAAGTACATCGTGAAGAACACCGTGTTCGCCGCGGGCAAGACCGCCACCTTCATGCCGAAGCCCCTGGCCGGCGACAACGGCTCGGGCATGCACTGCCACCAGTCGCTGTGGAAGGACGGCCAGCCGCTGTTCCACGACGAGTCCGGCTACGCGGGCCTGTCCGACACCGCGCGCCACTACATCGGCGGCCTGCTCAAGCACGCGCCGAGCCTGCTGGCCTTCACGAACCCGACGGTGAACTCGTACCACCGCCTCGTGCCGGGCTTCGAGGCGCCGGTTTCGCTGGTGTACTCGCAGCGCAACCGCTCCGCGTGTGTCCGCATCCCCATCACGGGCAACAACCCGAAGGCCAAGCGCGCCGAGTTCCGCTGCCCGGACTCCTCGGGCAACCCGTACCTGGCCTTCTCCGCGATGATGATGGCGGGCCTCGACGGCATCAAGAACAAGATCGAGCCGCCGGAGCCCATCGACAAGGACCTCTACGAGCTCCCGCCCGAGGAGGCCAAGAACGTCAAGCTCGTCCCCGGCGACCTCGGCACGGTCCTCGACACCCTCGAGTCGGACCACGACTTCCTCCTCGAGGGCGGCGTCTTCACGCCCGACGTGATCGAGACGTGGATCCAGTACAAGCGGGAAAACGAGATCGACCCGCTGCGGCTTCGCCCGCACCCGTACGAGTTCTCGCTGTACTACGACGTGTGATCACGTGAGCTGACGGCTCACCAAAGACGCGGGGCGGCGGTCGAGGGAATACCTTGGCTGCCGTCCCGATCTTTTTGTCCGGACGACGCCGTGGTTCTCCCGGACACAACGGGGCGGTGGCCGGGAAACCCGG
The DNA here is from genome assembly GCF_053602515.1 of Amycolatopsis sp. NPDC004368. Taxonomy (NCBI): domain Bacteria; kingdom Bacillati; phylum Actinomycetota; class Actinomycetes; order Pseudonocardiales; family Pseudonocardiaceae; genus Amycolatopsis; species Amycolatopsis sp. NPDC004368. The sequence goes on from NZ_JBSGDT010000058.1 coordinate 19,265, forward strand.
CCACCGCCCCGTTTTCACCCCAATCCTCCGAACACCCTCACTCCACCAACAAATCCTCCACCATGATCGGGATGTGCCGCACCCGCACCCCGGTCGCGTTGTAGACCGCGTTCGCGATGGCCGCCGCGGCACCGACGGTGGCGATTTCGCCGATGCCGCGGGCGCCGAGGGCGTTGTGGAACGTGTCGGGGTATTGGACGAAGTGGACGTCGATGTCCGGGATGTCGGCGTTGACCGGCACGAGGTAGCTGGCGAAGTCGCCCGTGGCGGAGCGGCCGGAGGCGTCGAGTTCGAGAGCCTCGTGCAGCGCCGCGGAGACGCCCCAGATCATGCCGCCCTTGATCTGGCTGCGGGCGAGTTTGTCGTTGATGATGCGGCCGCCGTCGAAGACGCCCAACAACCGCGACACGCGGGTCTCGCCGGTGAGGCGGTGGACGCGGACCTCGCAGAACTGGGCGCCGAAGGAGCTGAACGAGTGCTTCGTCAGCTCCTCGCCCGGGGCCGAGGAACCCGTGGCGGACAAGGAATCCCGGCCCACGGCGCGCAGCAGTGAGCCGAACGGCATGGTGTCGGTGTCGCCGTGGAGGAGGCCGTCGGCGTAGGTCACCACCTGGCCCTCGAACGGTGCGCCGGGCGCCGACGCCAGGGCGACCAGCGCGTCGAGGACCTCACCGGCCGCGATCATGATCGCCGTGCCGACGCTGGCGGTGGCCGTGGAGCCGCCGGACAAGCCGCCGGGTGGGAGGTTCGAGTCACCCAGGCGCGGGGTGACCAGGGCGGGCGCGAGGTCGAGGGACTCCGCGCCGACGGCCGACATCACGTTCAGCAGGCCGGTGCCCGGGTCGGCGCCGCTGGTGGCGACGTCGGCGGTGCCGTCGGCGTGCAGCGTGATGGCGACGCTGGCCGGGAAGCGCAGGGCCGGGAACATCGCCGTGGCCACGCCGACGCCGACCAGCCAGTCTCCCTCGACCCGACCCTGCGGCCGGGGCGACCAGCCGAACTCGCGGGCGCCGACGGTGAAGCACTCGTCGAGGTGCTTGCTCGACCACTGCAGGTCCTTGCCCGGCGGGGCCAGGGAGCTGTTGCGCTTGCGCAGCTCGATCGGGTCCAGGTCCAGCGCCACGGCCAGCTCGTCCATCGCGCTCTCCAGCGCGAACGATCCCGGGGCCTCACCCGGCGCCCGCATGAACGTGGTCGGCGGGATGTTGAGCGGCACCATCTTCTGGCTGATGGACAGGTTCTTCGTGGCGTACCACTCGCGCGAGGTGCCGTGCGACGTCGGCTCCACGAACGAGCGGTCCATCGCCGTGCTCGACCACGAGTCGTGGCGCACGCCGAGGATCGTGCCGTCGGCGGCGGCGCCGATGGTCACCTTCTGCAACGTCGTCGCGCGCCCCGCGGTGGCCGTGAAGACCTGCTCCCGCGTCAGCGCCGCCTTCACCGGGCGGCCCAGTTCCTTCGCCGCCGCGGCCGCGAGGAACGCCGGCGTGGACGTGCGCCCCTTGCCGCCGAACGCGCCGCCGACGAAGGGGTTGATCACGTGCACAGCCGACTCGTCCAGGTCGAGCGCGCCGGCGAGCTCCGTGGCGATCAGGTTGCTGCCTTGGTTGCCGGTGTAGACCGTGAGCTCCCCGTCGCGCCACACCGCAACGGCCGAGTGCGGCTCCATGGCCGCGTGGTTCTGCGTGGCGGTGCGATAAGTGTTGTCCACCACGAAAGGTGCCGCGGCAAATACGTCTTCAATGGACTCGACGCCATCGGCCAGCACCTCGATGTGCGGCGGGTTGCCCCGTGACTCCGGCGCGTCCTCGGCCGAGGCGAGCCCCTCGTCGAACGACACCAGCGCCGGCTTTTCGTCGTAGGTCACGTGAAGCAGCAAAGCCGCGTCTCGCGCCTGCTCGAACGTCTCCGCGACGACGAAGGCGATCGGCTGCCCGTGGTAGTCGACGTCGGTTTTGCGCAACGGCACCCACGTCTCGCCCATGATCGGCGAGATCGGCGGCGTGCGCAGGGCCAGCCGGTCGAACGGCGTGTACACCGCGACCACGCCCGACGCCGCCTTCGCCGCGTCTGCGTCGATGGCCTCGACCTGGCCGTGAGCGACAGTGCTGACCACGACGTAGCCGTAGGCCATGCCCGGGAAGTTGTGGTCCATCGCGTACTTCGCGCGCCCCGTGACCTTCAGGGGCCCATCGAGCCGGTCGCTCATCGACCGCTCCCTTCGGTCAGCTCCAGCAGCGCGCGCACGACCGTGCGCTTCACCAGCGACACCTTGAACGAGTTGAACTCCAGCGGCCGCGCGCCTTCCGCGGCCAGCACCGCAGCCTGGTCGAACGACTCTTCCGTGGCGGGCTTGCCCCGCAAGGCTTCCTCCACCGCCGTGAGCCGCCACGGCACGGTCGCGACCCCGCCGACGGCCACGCGCGCGTCGGCGATCACGCCGTCCCGCACGTCCAGCGCGACCGCGGCCGAGGCCAGCGCGAACTCGTACGACTGCCGGTCGCGAACCTTGACGTACGTGGAATTCGCGGCCCAGTCCAGACGCGGCACGCGCACCTCGGTGATGAGCTCGCCGGGCCGCAGGTCGTTCTCGACCTCGGGCGTCTCACCGGGCGTGCGGTAGAACTCGGCGAGCTTCACGGTGCGCTTGCCGGTTTTGCTCGTGAGCTCGACCTCGGCGTCGAGCGCGACGAGCGCCACGGCCACATCACTGGCGTGGGTGGCCACGCAGGAATCGCTCGTGCCGAGGATCGCGTGCATGCGGTTGACGCCCGTCAGCGCGGAGCAGCCGCTGCCCGGGTCGCGGCGGTTGCACGGCGTGTTCACGTCGCGGAAGTACGAGCACCGCGTGCGCTGCATCAGGTTCCCGCCGATGCTGGCCATGTTCCGCAGCTGCTGCGAAGCGCTCAGCAGCAGCGCGCGCGAGATCGCCGGATACACGCCCGGATGCGCGGCGACGTCGGCCATCCGTTCCAGCGCACCGAAGCGCAGGCCGTCGGAGGTGTCGATGCCGCGCAGGGGCAGGTCGTTGATGTCCAGCACGCGCGGTGGCGTGAGGACGTCGAGCTTCATCAGGTCGACGAGCGTGGTGCCGCCGGCCAGGAACGTGCCGGGCTCGGCGAGCGCAGCGTCGACGGTGGTGGGGGCGGTCAGCTCAAACGGTCGCATCGGCGTGCCTCGTCTGCTCGGATGCCTGCTCGATCGCGGCCACAATGTTCGGGTACGCCGAGCAGCGGCACAGGTTGCCGGACATGAACTCACGGACGTCGGCCACCTCGTCGCGCACGGCGGCGACGGCCGACATCACCTGCCCGGCGGTGCAGAAGCCGCACTGCAGCGCGTCCTGGTCCACGAACGCCTGCTGCACGGGGTGCAAAGCGTCCTCTGTGGACAGACCTTCGACCGTGGTGACCGGACGGCGCACGGCGGCCGCGAGGGTGAGGCACGAGAGGACGGGTTTGCCGTCGACGTGCACGGTGCAGGCGCCGCACTGGCCGCGGTCGCAGCCCTTCTTGGGGCCGGTCACGTCGAGGCGCTCGCGCAACGCGTCGAGCAGCGTCACGCCGGGCTCCACGGCGAGGTGCTCGACCCGTCCGTTGACTTCGAGGGAGATGTCCACTCGGATCTCTTTCCCGCAGATGTGGTGGAAGAAGCCGGCTCGCGACCGGCGTAAACTAGCGGATAGTCATCCGCTTCAGCTCGTGGTCCCCACGCTATCGGATTATTATCCGCTTCGCAACGAACTACGCCCTGGAGTCACTCCAGGGCTGCACTAGAGTCCAGCCAGGGAAAACACCAGCTTCGGGAGGAACGATGTCGACGGGTTCGGTCAGCCCGCGGCGCGCGGACACCCGGCGCAACCACGAGCGGATCCTGAATGCCGCGGCCGCCGCGCTCGCGTGCTCGGGCGTGGTGTCGTTCAACGCGATCGCGAAGCAGGCCGAAGTCGGCGTGGGCACGGTGTACCGCCACTTCCCCACCGCGGCCGACCTGATCCTCGCGGTGTACGAGCGCGAGGTGGCGCAGCTCGTCGAGGTCGTGCCGACGTTGCTCGAACGCCTCCCGCCGGAGCAGGCCTTCCGCGTCTGGGCCACCGAACACCTGGCGCGCTACCTGTTCACCAAACGCGGCCTCGCCACGGCCCTGCGGGCGACCTCCAGCGGCGCGACGCTCCCGGCCCACGCGTACGCGAGCCTGCTGGACGCCCTCGACACCCTGCTGAAGGCCAACGTCGCGGCCGGCACCGTCCGCGCGGACCTCTCGGTGGAGACGGTGATGCGCGCCATGGGCGGCCTGCTGCTGCTCAGCCCGGACGAGGACTGGAAGGCGGCCACGGAGACCCTGGTGGATTTGGTGTGGCGCGGGATGCGCGCGGACTGACTTACTCCCCCGTCGACAGCACTTTCAGATCCAACCCAGCCCGCTCGAACCGCCCCCGCGGATCGTCGACCAGGCGCCGGGCCACGAGGTCCATCAGCCCCACCGTGCACGTGATCTCGGCCGACAACGTGCCGTCCAGTTTGACGATGCGGGAGGTCATCCAGAAGACCTTGCCGTCGGCGAAGCGGGCATCGCAGGTGACGTCGACGGTGTCGCCGGCGCGGAGTTCGCGGCGGTAGACGATGTGGGACTCCAACAGGACCGGCGCGAGCTTTGCCTCGGACAGCAGCGAATCACCCGCGGACGCGAAGAGTTCGGTGCGCGAGACCTCGCCGTAGGAGTGGTACACGGCGTGGTTGAGGTGGCCCAGCGTGTCGAGCTCGTAGTGGCGCACCTTGATGCGGGTGCGGAACGGTTCGCGATCGGTCACGCGACCCACTCTAGATCCCGGCACTCCAGGTCCCGGCACTCCAGTTCCCGGCAAGATGTCAGGTCTCGTAGAACAGTTCTTCGACCACGGCGTGCGCGCGGCGCGTAACCCGGCGATACGTGTCGAGGAACTCGCCCGGATCGTCGTCCACGGTGTAGCCGAACACGCGCGCCACGGCGGCCAGATCGCGGCCCGAGCTGGGCACCTCGTCGACGGCCTTGCCGCGCACGAGCATGCCGGCGTTGCGCACGCGCGTGGCCAGCAGCCACGCCTCGCGCAGTGAGTCCACCGACTCGGTGGGCGCCAGGCCCGTTTCGGCGAGGGCCGTCAACGCGTCCAGCGTCGACGCGGTGCGCAGGCTGGGCTCCGCGTGCGCGTGCTGCAGTTGCAGCAGCTGCACGGTCCATTCGACGTCGGCCAGGCCACCACGGCCGAGTTTGGTGTGGCGCGTCGGGTCGGCGCCGCGGGGCAGGCGTTCGGTTTCCACGCGGGCCTTGATGCGGCGGATCTCGCGCGCCTTCGTGGCGTCGAGGCCACCTTCGGGGTAGCGGACCGGGTCGATCATCGTGATGAAGCGCTCGCCGAGGTCCTCGTCGCCGGCGATGAAGCGCGCGCGCAGCAGCGCCTGCGCCTCCCACACCTCGCCCCAGCGCTGGTAGTACGCGCGGTAGGACTCCAAGGTCCGGACCAGCGGCCCGCTGCGTCCCTCCGGCCGCAGATCGGCGTCGACGACCAGCGCCGGGTCGGAGCTCGGCGCGCCCAGCATCTTGCGCACGGTCTCGGCCACCGACGAAGCGAACTTCACCGCGTCGGAGTCCGACACGCCTTCCGCCGGCTCGCAGACGAACAACACGTCGGCGTCCGAGCCGTACCCCAGCTCCGCGCCGCCGAGCCGCCCCATGCCGATCACGGCGACGGTCGCCGGCGTGCGTCCGAGCTCCGCCTGCCGCTGCCGGTACGCGGCCGCCAGCGCGCCCTGCAGCACGGCGACCCACACGCTGGAGAGCGCCTCGCACACGGCCGGAACATCCAGCAGTCCCAGCAGATCCGCACACGCCACCCGCAGCAACTCGTGGCGCCGCAACGAACGTGCCGCCGCCACGGCCGCGTTCAAGCCGGGCTGACGGCGCACGGCCGCCCGCAGCGACGTCGCCACCTCGGCCGGCTTGCGCCCGGTGAGCCGCGCCGGTTCACCCAGCAGCTGCAGCACTTCCGGCGCGCGCACGAGCAGGTCGGGCACGAGCCGTGACGTGCCCAGCAGGAACGCGAGCCGCTCGACCACCGTGCCCTCGTCACGCAGCACGCGCAGGTACCACGGCGTGTCCTCGAGCGCCTCGGAAACCTTGCGGTACGACAGCAGCCCGCCGTCGGGATCGGGGGTGTCGGCGAGGAAGTCGAGCAGCACGGGCAGCAGCGCCTGCTGGATCGCCGCGCGCCGCGAGACGCCGGACGTGAGCGCCTTGATGTGCTGCAGCGCGCCTTCCGGCGCCGCGTAACCGAGCGCGGCGAGCCGGCTCGCGGCCTGTTTCGTGGTGAGCCGCAACGCTTCCGTCGGCACGTTCGCCACCGACTGCAGCAGCGGGCGGTAGAACACCTTCTCGTGCAGCCGCCGGATGCCCTGCGCGTGGCGGCGGAACTCGGCGAGCAGCTCCTGACCCTGGCTGCGCCCCCGCACCGCCTTGATCCCGCACGCGCGCGCGACGATCCGCAGCTCGTCGGTGTCGTTCGACTCCGGGAACAGGTGCGTGCGCCGGAGCCGGCGCAGCTGCAACCGGTGCTCGACGGTGCGCAAGAACTCGTACGACGTGCCCATCTCCGCCGCGTCCGCCCGGCCGACGTACCCGCCCTCGCCCAGCGCGGCCAGAGCCTCCATTGTGGACGGTGAACGCAGCTCGGGATCCACGCGGCCGTGCACGAGCTGCAGCAGCTGCACCGCGAACTCGACGTCGCGCAGACCGCCGCGGCCCAGCTTCAGCTCGCGCTCGGCGTGCTCGGCGGACACGTGGTCCTCCACGCGCCGGCGCATCTGCTGCACCTCGGTCACGAAGTTCTCGCGGTCGGCGGCCGCCCACACCATGGGCGCCACCATCTCCGCGTAGTCGCGGCCCAGCGCCGCGTCACCGGCGACCGGCCGCGCCTTGAGCAGCGCCTGGAACTCCCAGGTCTTCGCCCACTTCTGGTAGTACGCCGTGTGCCCTTCGAGCGTGCGCACGAGCGCGCCGCTCTTGCCTTCGGGGCGAAGCGCCGCATCGACCTCGAAGCACGCCTTGCCGACCACGCGCATCATCGTGCTGGCCAGCCGCGTCGCCACGGCGAGGTCGCCGGCGCCGACGAAGATCACGTCGACGTCGCTCACGTAGTTGAGCTCGTGCCCGCCCGTCTTGCCCATCGCGATCACCGACAGCGCGCCCTCCGCGCTCGCCCCCACCTCGGCCTCGGCCACGGCGACGCCCGTCCTGAGCGCGGCCTCGGCCAGCAGAGTCAGCTGGTGGGCGGTGTCCTTGAACGCCGGGTGGTCGAGCCCTTCCTCGACGAGGTGGCCGAGGTCGACGGCGGCGATGCCGAGCAGCAGCCGCCGGTACCCCGTGCGCAGGGCCTGCTCGGCGGCGGTACCGGTGAGGTACGTGTCGTCGGCGCGGAGGTCGGCCAGCAGCCGGTCGGCGAACTGCTCGGGCACCGTGCAGCGGTGGTCGGCGAGGCAGCGCCATTCGGCGGGGTTGGCGGCGAGGAAATCGCCGAGCGCGGTCGAGGTGCCGAGCACGCCGAGCAGCCGGCCGCGGAACGTCCGGTTGTCACGAAGGGCGCGCTCCAGCTCCGGCCACGCCGCTTCGTCGGCTTCGCGGATGCGGTCGAGGCTCAGCAACGCGAGGTCGGGGTCGGCGGTGCGGGAGAGGGCCGCGAGCACGTCGGCCGTGCCGTCGACCGGTCCCGCGGCGTCCCACCAGCCCGCCGCGCGCAGCTGGGTGTCGGCCTTGTCGTCGGTGAAGCCGTACCGGGCCGCCGATGCGGCCGTCCGCGAGCGCTCTGCCATCTCCTTCACCGTAGCCGGATCCGGGTCGGCTGAGCAGGCAGGCACGCGTTCTCTTTCAGGCGGCGAGCCGGTCGGGCTCCGTGTCGGCGGCCGAGGGCTCCGGGACCTGGAAGCTGTGCGCCGTGATCGGACGGCGGCGCGAGAGCACGTAGATGCCGACGCCGATGGCGATGCCCACCACGCCGACGCCGATGGTCCCCGCCGTGCCGAGCGACGCGAGCTTTCCCGCCGCCGCGCCGACGAGGGCCGCTGCCGGCAGCGTGAACAGCCAGGCCACGACCATCCGCCCGGCCATCCGCCAGCGCACGGGCGCCTCGCGCCGGCCCACGCCCGAGCCGACGATCCCGCCCGAGCACACGTGCGTGGTCGAGAGCGGGAAACCGAAGTGCGACGACAGCAGGATCACCGCGGCGCTGCTCGTCTGGGCGGCGAAGCCCTGCGGACCCTCGATGTCGGTGAGGCCCTTGCCGAGGGTGTGCGTGATGCGCCAGCCGCCGAGGTACGTGCCCAGCGCCAGGGCCGACGCCGCGCTGATGATGACCCACACCGGCGGCGCCGAGCCCGCGGGCAGACTGCCGGCGCTGACCAGCGTGAGGGTGATGACGCCCATGGTCTTCTGCGCGTCGTTGGTGCCGTGGGCGAGGGAGACCAGCGAAGCGGACACGATCTGCCCGATGCGGAACCCGCGCCGTTTTCGAAAGAGCCGGTACACCGCGTACGTGAACGCGGCCGCCACCACACCGGCGATCACCGGCGACGCGGCGGCCGGCACGAGCACCTTGTCCACGATCTTGCCGAAGTGCACGGAATCGGCGCCCGCGGACACCCAGGTGGCGCCGATCAGGCCGCCGAACAACGCGTGCGACGAGCTCGACGGCAGGCCCACGTACCAGGTGACGAGGTTCCACACGATCGCGCCGATGAGACCGCCGAACACGATCGACGGCCCGATCCTGGCGTCGTCGACCAGACCGCTGGAGATCGTCTTCGCGACCTCCACGGACAAGAACGCGCCGACGAGGTTGAGCACTGCCGAGATGGCCACCGCGACCCGCGGTTTGAGCGCGCCCGTGGCGATGGAGGTAGCCATCGCGTTGGCCGTGTCGTGGAAGCCGTTGGTGAAGTCGAAGACGAGAGCCGTGCCGATGACGACGACGACCACTAGCGAGGGATCCACCCCGGTCCTCCGTACCTACGGGAGCATCTCTCGCAAGGTACCTGACCGATCGAGTGAATCGTCAACGCTGCGTTAGTGATCCGTACATCATCCGTTAAGCGAGCGGCAACGTGCGTTGACTTTCCGCCGCGGCCTCGAGCTCACCGGCGGCCAATCGGACGAACCGGTGCGCGAACGGGCGCCAGGTCTCGGCGATGTCCGCGTGCACGGAAACCAACTTCTCCGGATCGAGCGCGCCTGGACGGGTGAGTTCCGCCATTTCCGGCTCGTCCTCGGCCCAGCGCCGCACGACGTCGGGCGTCGTCTCGATGTGGAACTGGACACCGTAGATGCAGCGGCGCAGGCGGAAGGCCTGGTTCTGGTACAGCGGCGCGGACGCGAGCAACTCGGCACCCGGCGGGAGGCGTTTGATCACGTCGTTGTGGAACTGGATCACGTCCTGCATCAGCGGCAGGTCGGCGAAGAGCGGGTCGGTCCAGGCGGCGTCTTTCTTGGACACCAGCGCGGGGCCGACCTCGGGCCCGTCCTCCCCGGTGACGACCTGCCCGCCGGTGGCCGCGGCGAGCAGCTGCGCGCCGAGGCAGATCCCGAGCGTCGGCAGCTGCTTGCCCTCGGCCAGGCGCAGCAGCTTGCGGACGTCGGCGAGCCAGGGGTGTTCGTCGTCGTCGAGTGCGCCCATGCCACCGCCGAGGCAGACGACGCCGGCGTAACCGTCGAGGTCGGTCGGCAGCGCTTGGTGGAACGGCTGCCGGACGTCGAGCTCGGCGCCGGCCTCGGTCAGCCAGTCGCCGAGCGGGCCGAGGGGGTCGCCGGCGTCGGGTTGGATGATCAGCAGACGTGTCACCTCTCCAGGGTACGGAGTGGTTCGCCGTGTCCGGTTTCGGTGGGGTGGCCGCCGGCCTGCCACGTCGTGATGCCGCCGGAGAGGCGTTTGACCGTGAAGCCGAGGGCCGCGAGGCGCAAGGCTCCCTGGGTGGCTGCGTTGCAGTAGATGCTTTCGCAGTAGCAGAGGTAGACCAGGTTCTTGTCGAGGTCGCGAGTGCTGTCCTCGGTGATCTCGCGGTAGGGCAAGTTGACGGCGCCCGGAATGCGCGCCTTCGCGTACGCCTCGGCCCCGCGGCACTCGACGAGGACGAAACCCTCGGTACGACCTTCTGCCAGATCCTGCGCGAGGTCGACGGGGTCGACTTCGAAACCAAGCTCACGCCCGAAGTAGGTGAGGGCGTCTTGTGGGGTGGGCGTGGGGAACTGGAGGATGCGAGGTGTCATGGGGTAAATCGTCGTCGGTCCGGGGTGCGGACCACAGCGCTGAATCCAGGTGATCGGCTCGATCGGCCTGGGATTCCGTTGTTCTTCGGGGAGTTTGCGTGGATGTTGTGCCCGACGGGTTCCTCGCGGGAGACCTGGACGCGACCGACTGGCTCCTGCTCGAACTCCTGCAGGCCGACGGGCGCCTCACGTACTCCGAGCTCGGCCGCCGCGTGTCGCTCTCCGCGCCGGCCGTGACGGAACGCGTGCGCCGCCTCGAGCAGCGCGGCATCATCACGGGCTACTCGGCCCAGGTCGACGCCACGAAGCTGGGCCTGCCGATCGAGGCGCTGGTCCGCGTGCGGGTGCGCAGCCTCGACGGCTCGCGCTTCCGCTCGACCATCCTGCCGCTGCCCGAGATCGCCTCCGCCGACCACGTCACGGGCGACGAGTGCTGGGTCCTGCGCGTGCGCTGCCGGACGACGGGTGACTTGGAGACCTTCGTGGAGCGGGCTCAGCGGTACGGCGAGACGACGACCTCGCTGGTCTTCTCGTCTCCGGTGGTGAGCCAGCCGATCACCCGGGCCTGCTGACAGCCCTCGCTGCGAAGATGGTCCGGAAAATGAGTCGGGCCCCGGGAGAATCGCTTTCGCGTTCTCGACCGGGGCC
>NZ_JBSGDT010000059.1:0-26507 GCF_053602515.1 Amycolatopsis sp. NPDC004368
TCGAAGCCACGTTCCGGACCGGAACGCAACTCGTGGCCGTGGCCAACCCGATCCCTTAGGGGCAACGATGATTCCGGGTGAGTGGTTGCTCTCCGGAATCCCGAGCGCATGTCTCGGGCTGCCGCGTCTGGAAGCGGTTACCGGAGAGTTGTTCGCGTTCTGCACGAACTGGGTCGCTGCTGCGATACGGCTGTCCTTGATTGATCACACGACGGCCCAAGCGGTGCTGCACGAGGTTCGTCCGGTGATCGCCAAAACCGCGTTGGTGGCCACCGACAAGGGGGTTCCGGACATCAGCAGCTCCACGCCGCTCCTGGACGTGATGGCGATGAAGGACGAAGAAATCGAAGTTCGGCTGTTCGCCAGCTGAGGAAGGAAACAAGCTCCATGGCGCCACATTCACACGGCCACGGCCACGGCCACGGCCACGGCCACGGCCACGGCCACAGCCACGACGATCTGTCTTCGCTCGCCGGGTTGCGGGCGCCCGGAGTCGCGCGGATCGGCATCGGAGGGCCCGTGGGTTCGGGGAAGACAGCATTGATCGAGGCCCTGGTCCCCATGCTCATCGAGGCGGGACACACACCGCTGGTGGTCACCAACGACATCTTCACCAGCGAGGATGCGAAGCACGTGCGGAAGACGCTGGCGGGAGTGCTGGATCCGGAGCGTGTGGTGGGCGTGGAGACGGGCTCGTGCCCCCACACGGCGGTACGCGACGATCCGACGATGAATCTCGACGCCGTCGACGAGCTGACGCAGCGATATCCCGACGCGGACGTCGTACTCGTCGAGTCCGGTGGAGACAATCTCACGTTGACCTTCAGCGGCGCTCTGGCCGACTACTTCATCTTCGTGATCGACGTCGCCCAAGGGGACAAGATCCCGCGCAAGCGTGGGCCCGGCGTGACCCATTCCGATCTGCTGGCGATCAACAAGATCGACTTGGCCGAAATGGTGCGTTCGGACCTGTCGGTGATGGAGCGCGACGCAGGTGCCGTGCGCGAAGGGCGTCCGTTCGTGTTCACCAACTGTTTCACCGGCGAGGGGCTTACCGAAATCACTGGTCGCATCGGCGAGGTGATCAGCCGTTTCGCTTCGACCGCCAGCGTGGGATGAACCGGCGGGATGACCTCATCCGGTGCACTCCGGCCGCGCTGCCTGCCGAACTTCTCGAGTTGGGCAGCCCGGCCCAGGCCGGCCTGGGGGTGGGGCCTCGGGAAACTGGGGGTGTTGGACCTCGAGTTGGCACCAAGGGGCGCCAGGACGAGGGTGTTTCGGCAGGACCAGCGTGCGCCGTTGCACATCTACCGCCCGGTATACCTCGATCAGGCGCGTTCTGGACCGTGGTGATGGCCGATACCGACCTGGCCGGGATGCGTGCGTTGATCGAGCAGTACGGCGACCAGATGTCCCCGAACGTCGTCGAGATCATCAGCAAACCGTGGACGGCCGAACAGCTCACCAGCGCGCGGATGACGTGCAAAGCAGTGCAGAACAAGATGTGGCGGCTCATGGCCCACTACGATCTGCTGATCACACCGACGCTGGCGGTTCCGCCGTTCCCCCTCTACACCCAGGGGCCGGAAATCGTCGAAGGGCGCATGGTTCCCTCGACCACGTGGCTCGGCTTCTGCTTCCCGATCAACTTGACAGGTCAGCCCGCGGCCAGCGTGCCGGCCGGTTTCACCGCGGGCGGGCTCCCGGTGGGTCTGCAGATCATCGGCCGCCACCTCGCAGACGGCGACGTCCTGCGGGCCTCGGCAGCCTTCGAGTCCGTGACGGCCTGGGCGGACCACTGGCCGCCTGTGGCCTGATCGTGCGCCGGCCCGGAAGCGCTCGCTCGAGGTGAGATCTCTCGGCTGGACCCGGTCGAAGTGGCGGTGTGCGGGCGGGACACCCGCGCACCGCCACTTCGCGTTGCTCGACACCACAAGGTGCCGGTGCGGCTCAGCCGACCGTCAGAGTTCCGGCTGATCGAGCTGCGAGAAGCCGGAGACGTCAACACACGCCATCGTTCCCTTTTGGACGATGACCATGAGGACGTTGTCGCAGCCGTCGCACCGGCCGACCACACCGGGAGCTTCGGCGTACACGCGCATCTGTGCGAGTGGACCACGTGCTCCGCAGGTCGCGCACGAACCTTCGGCGGTGGTCATTTCCGCGCCGAACGCCGCCCGTAGGGTGCCGGCGATCGCGTTGCCGTCCAGTGCGGTAGTCATGGTGTCTCCGTTCCGCCGAAGCGTTCTGTCTTGATCCGGTCTGCGTCGTGGCCGAGGGCCACCAAGATGTCAGCTGTCGCTTCGACGAAGGCGGTCGGCCCGCAGACGTACACGAGCGGACGTTCGGACGCCGGCCAGCCGAACCGTTCTAGGAAGTCACGATCTATGCGTCCCCGATGTCCGGACCAGCCTTCGGACTGCTCGCGGGTGAGGGTGATCCTGACGTCGACTTCGTGGTCTCCGTCTGCCCGATCGAGCTCGTCACGGTAAAGAAGCACCTGTTCGGTACGGGCCGAGTACAGCAGGCGCATGGGCGTGGTGCTTTCCGCGGCCAGGTGGTGGCGCACCATCGACCGGAACGGTACAACACCCGAGCCCCCAGCGATCAGGAGCGCAGGGCTGAGGAACTCCGGCTTCCAGACGAAGTAGCCCCCGACCGGCCCCCGCACTTCCACTTCGTCACCGACGCGGAGCTCGTCCACCAGGTAGGGCGAGACTTCGCCGTCGTCGAGGCGTTCGACCGTGAGCATCACGTGTCCGTCCCCGGGAGCGGATGCGATGGAGTAACTGCGCTCGGCCTGGTAGCCGTCCTCGGCCGTCAGGCGAATGTCCACATGCTGCCCGGCCGAGTAGGCCGGCCAGTCCGGTAAGTCGAGCACGATCGTCTTCGCGGTCGCTGATTCCGGGACGAGGTCGGACACTGTGGCCGAACGCCAATTCAGTCGCCGGCGTACCGCTGTTCCTGCCATGGGTCTCCGTAGTTGTGATAGCCGTAGCGTTCCCAGAAGCCCGGTTGGTCCCGCTCCCGCAGCTCGATGCCCTGCACCCACTTCGCGCTCTTCCAGAAGTAGAGGTGGGGCACGAGCAGGCGGACAGGGCCTCCGTGCTCGGGCGCCAGTGGTTTGCCGTCGAAGTCGTGGACCAGCCACGCTCGGCCACCGACGAGGTCGGCGAGCGGCAAGTTGGTCGTGTATCCACCTTCGCTGTAGGCGAGGGCGTAGTCAGCCTGCGGTTCGACCTCGGCCAGCAGGGTATCAAGTGAGATGCCGGCCCACGAGGTGTCGAGTTTGGACCATTTGGTGACACAATGGATGTCGACCGTGATCGGCTCACTCGGCAGGGCACGCAGTTGATCCCAGGTCCAGCGAGCGGGCCGGCCGACCGCTCCTCCGATCGTGAACGTCCATTTGTCCGCCGTGATCTTCGGTGTCGGGCCGGCCGACAAGACCGGGAAGCCGTTGGTGAGGTGCTGCCCCGGCGGCACTCGGCTCGCATCGACGTCGGTGCGGCGCTTGCTGTGGAAATTGCGTGAGATCGCCATCATGTGCATCCCTTTGGCCCGAGGCCGGTCACTTCGAGACTGTCTTCGTCGAGCTTCATGGCTGGAGTCTTGCCGTCACCGCGGTGCCTCGCGTCGGGGAAGACCCGAGTCGCCTCGCGTGGCTGGGGTCGGTGGAGTCCGGGACTGGGGAGTGCACTCGGGTCTATCCCGATGCGAACGGTCCCGTCACGCGCCACTCTCTCTCAAGCTGCGGAGAGGGAGGAATGATGGCGGACGACAGCGACGAGGTCGACGGGGTCGACATCGACTCGGGCCTGCTGGAACCGGACGAGAGCCTCGACGACACCGGCGTGGAGGACGTCCTCGACGAGGGCTATTCGCCACCGGAGCGCTCGTGGTCGCTCGGTCGCTGGGGCTTCACTGCGCGAGAAGCCGCCGGGCACGAGAGCCTCGGCGCCCGGCTGGCCAGGGAAGTGCCGGACACACAGCCGAACGAGGGCGACGGTGTGGGTGACACGACTGATACCGATGGCGAGCCCTACGACGCCGAGGTCGGCACAGCGCGTGCCGGGCGCTTGGCTGAGTTCGACGGCAGCTTCGACGACTATCAGTACCTGTACGGAGTGGATGTCGGCATCGACGGTGGGGCAGCGTCCGCCGAGGAGGGAGCGGTGCACATCGTTCCGGATGAGTTGGAACCGTTCTGAGATGGCGGAGTTCGCAGCCGACGGTCGGCGACGGGACAGCGCCGAGGTAGCAGTCCTGGAGATCACGACGCGGGGCGTTGTGCCCGAACCACGAGCCGTGACCCTGCCCGGCCACGCGTGCGAAACAATCGGCAGATGCCTTCTCCACGAACACCCTGCCGACGGCACCTCCGCAGATGGGGAATCGGGGCGGCGTGTGGTGATCTGCGGCGTCTTGGAGGTACGGTCCGCTCATGACGGGCAGGTCGATGTCGCCATCGCCGCGGCCGGCTTCGCGAGTCGGGTGAACGTCGACTACGGGCCTGGCTTCACACCAGTGGTTCGTGACAACATCTTGGCCGACGTGACGGCTGCCGGAACACTCCACCGATCGGCTGGGTCGTGGGTGCTGCGGTTGGCCTGGCTCGAGCCGACCCGTCGGGACTGACCGAGGACCTTTCGTGCTCCTTATCTGAGCTGTTCGGGCAATTCGACTTCCCAACCCGACCCTGCGGTAGCGTGGAAGCACGCTCGGCGGGTCACCCCCTCCGCTCCCGCCGAGGGCCGCGCGGCGACCGGATATGCCTGGGGTTCGGGACATTCGACGATCGCACAAGGATTCGTCAAGAAATCCTCGAAATGATCTGTGTGCGAACGGGGAGCTGACTGCGGTCGCCGATCTCATGGGATCGCGGAAGGGCTGAGTCGACCGGATGGACCGACCGGGAGAGACGATGCGGCGATGGCAAGCGCGGCCGGTGCCGGTTACCGTCGAGATCGACGCGGGGAACGAGATCGATTTCTGGGGACTACGGGCAATCGTCCGCAGTGATGCCACCGTGCAATTACCGAAGCTTGGTGTCCAGCCCGATGTGCTGGTGTACGCCGTGACGTCCGTAACCGAAACGGATGTCTGTCGGCTTGAGGAAATGGCGGCACATCGGAGGCTCCCGGTGGTTCTCGCAGCCGACGACGTCGAACAGATGATGCTTTCGCGGATGGCGGACGTCGGCGTGGTCGGAATCATGAAGCGAGCCACAATGAACCGCGGCGATCTCGGCATGAAGATACACGCTGCGGCGTGGAGCGTCGACACCACGTCGTTGGACCGTGGGTTGGTCCGCTCGACGATGATCGAGAAGTTGCGCAGCGAAAGTGCGCGCTCGTCCGACGCGGTCACACCGCGCCTCAGTGCGCGCGAAGCCGCAATCCTGCGTCTGCTGGCGGACGGCGCTGACACAGCTGAGATAGCGAAGAACCTGAGCTACTCCGAGGCCACTGTGAAGAACGTCTATTGGGCGCTGTCCAAGCGCTTCGACTTCCGCAGCAGGGCGCACGCCGTTGCCTTTGCCGTGAAGGCGGGAGTCGCGTGACTTGGTGCCAGGCGACGAGAGGAGCCGGCGCGACTGGATCTTCCGCTAGAGCAGCCCGGCACGGATCGCGAACGCGACAGCCTACGTGCGATCGCGGAAGTCGAACTTGCTTGAGATCGACGTGATGTCCTTCTTGACGGTGCGCTCGGAGTAGGCCAGGACGGAACGTAGAGATGTTCCGGTTCGGCCAACGTACTGAGAAGTTCGAGGAGTTGTCAGGGTTCAGGCCACCGGCGAGCGGACCTGTCTCAACCTGACTCGAATGTGAATCACCGCGCAAGGAAGGGATTACAAGTCGTGCCCGAAGTCGACCCCGAAGTCAAGTACACCGCTCAGCACCAGTGGCTCCGGCTGCTCGAAAACGGTTCCGGACGCGTGGGTATCACTGACTTTGCTCAAGAGTCGCTTGGTGACGTCCTCACTGTGACCTTGCCCGGAGTCGGGGACCGAGTCGTCGCCGGCAAGCCGTTCGGGGAGATCGAGTCGCCGAAGAGCGTGTCCGAGGTGTACGCCCCGATCTCCGGTGTGATCAGTTCGGTCAACAGCCTTCTCGTCGACAGCCCGGAGATCATCAACGACGACCCGTACGACGAGGGTTGGTTGGTCACACTCGACATCGACCCGAACGTGGAGAACGTCGGTTCGGAGGGTACCGGGCTGATGACCGCGGAGGAGTACCAGCGGTTCACCGACAGCTGAATTTGACCGCGGTGGCTCGTGCGCGGCTCCTGGGTTGCGCACGAGCCACCGAGTCGCCCCGTCGCCGAATCTCTGAACCCAGCACGTCAGACGGCGCACGATCAGCCGGGCTCGGCTGAGGTAGTCACATCGCGAGATCTGCCAGGCAGGTGTAGGCCGCTTCGACGAGGGCCATCTTGCGGGCATCATCGCGCGGAAGCGGACCCATCCGGTTCATGACGTAGCTGAAACCGATGCCGTTCTCGGGATCGGCGAACGCTGTTGAACCGCCGAAGCCGTCGTGGCCGAAGCTGTGGGAGTTGGGGCCGAAGCTGCGCTGCCGGCTTCCGAGGGTGAACCCCAGACCGAACTCGTTCTCCAGCCCCATCACCAGATCAGTGCAAAGTCCCTGGCTGGTTCTGCCTCGTTCGATGGTCTCTCGGCGAAGCAGGCGTTCGGACCCGTCGGCGAGGGCGCCGTATATCGTCGCGAGACCGTGTGCCGTCCCATGGCCGTTGGCCGCGGGGATCTCGGCGACCCTCCATCGGGCCAGGTTGGCGTCCTCGGGCCGCGGCTGGGGGTTTGCCAATGCGGCAATCGCTGCCCTGAGCGAGGGTGCGGGGGGAGCGGCTCCGCTCATTTCATCCGCCGATGGCCCGATCAGCATCGAGCAGCGGACGAGATCTCGGGGTTCCAGACCGAGGTGGACATCGGCACTCATCGGGCGCGCGACGCTGGCTCCGAGGAACTGCCCCACAGTCTGTCCGGTGATCCGCCGGATGACTTCGCCGACCAGGAACCCGAAGGACAGGGCGTGGTACCCACTGGTGGTTCCCGGTTCGAACAGGGGCTCCTGTGCGGAGAGCAGGAGGGTCATCTTGTGCCAGTCGAGCAGATCGTCCGTTGTCACACGATGTTCCGGCGAGACTCCGGTCACTCCAGACCGGTGGGAGAGCAGCCAGCGGACAGGGATGTCGGTCTTGCCTCCGGCGGAGAACTCGGGCCAATAGTACGCCACGGGCTTGTCGACATCGAGGTCTCCGCTCTCGGCCAGCTGCAATGCGCAGATCGCGACGAGCCCTTTCGTCGTCGACCAAAGATTGGTGAGGGTTCCGGGCTGCCAAGCGGACTCGCGTTGCTCGTCGGCCCATCCTCCCCACAGGTCGACGACAGTCGTGCCGTTGTGGATGACGGTCACCGCGCCGCCCAGCTCGCCTCGATCGGTGAAGTTCTCGCGGAAGGCTTCTTCGACCCTTTCGAAGCCTTGCGCTACCTCTCCTTGAACGGGTGCGGTCGGGGCGGACGGCATGGGCAGTTCCTCCGGTCTGGACGGTCGTGTGCTGTCGAGCACGCAGTTGTTCGCATGGTGCCACGCAGTGCGGCGGAGGTGGGGGGAGTGGCACGAGAAAATCGGAAATTTCGGCCACCAGGACAGACGCGAACGGTGGCCGGCTCGGAAGTTGATCCGCGCAAGCGCGGTCGAAGGTGCACCGGTGTCAAACATCATTCAGGGAAGTTTGACCGTTCGGGTGACAACCGTCGGCCTTCAGGACAAGGTCGTCACGGTACTGATTGATCGTCGCGCCCGCTCGGGTAGTTCTCGTTCGACCGGCAGAAAGGAAAGGTTGCATGCCTGAGAAGAAGCGTTTGCACGTCATCCCCCGTACCTTCGGCGCGAGCGTGGTGCTCCTCTTGGTCGGCGTGATCTGCACCGCCGAACCGATCATGCGGCTGAACACCGAGCAGGTGAAGACACCGATCCTCGAGGTCTTGTGCGCCGTGGTGGGTGCGGCGCTGATCATCACTGCCGTTATCGGCATGGTTGCACCCCGTCTGCGGGGGAGGTGAACCAGGCCGAGGCAGCCCCGTTGACTGGTCGAGCACGAAGCCGCATTTGGGATCACTGTTTTGATGTGCTGACCAGTCAGATTGCCGAGTAGCACCGGCGGTGCGGCGTGTCTTGGAGCGAATAGGCGAGGTCTCCGGTAGATCGATCAACGACCAAGAAGATCGAGAACACCGGAGACCTCGTGTTCACCCAACGGCAGCGCGGCGAGCCGATCTGACCGACGCGCAGTGGGCGATCCTGGAACCGATGGTGCCTGTCGGCAAGAAACCCGGCCGCTCACTGCTGTGGAGTAAACGCCAGCTTCTGGGGCGGCATCCGCTGGCGGGACCGCGTCGGCTCGCCCTGGCGTGATGTCCCACCTGTGTACGGCTGCTGACAAACCGTCTGTGGCTTGTTCCGGCGCTGGCAGCGTGCCCGGGTGTGGGCGGTAATCCTAACGGCGTTGCAGACCCGGGCGGATGCTGCCGGGTTGATCATTTGGGACGTCGGTGTCGATTCCACAATCAGCCGGGCCCACCAGTACGCGGCAGGTGTCCGCATCGACGGCAATCTGGAGAAGGAACCGCCGCGTGGTGTGGGCGAGCTCGAGCCGGCCGACCACGCGCTCGGCCGGTCGCGGGGCGAGTGGATCACCGAGCTGCACCTGGCCACCGAGCAAGGCCACAGCCATCGCCACACGGTTTGACAATCTCACAGTCCGCTATGAGGCAACGGTGCACGTCGCAGCGATCAACGGGTGGCGTGTTCGGCCACTTCCCTATCGCGACGAGGGCGCGCAGGTCCTGACCGACGGCGCGACGGTCGGTTGTGGCGTCGTGTCGAAGAACTTCGGCAGGATGGGGTGGTGGTGGTGGTGGTGGTGGATGGTCAGTCGAAGTGGATGTCGAGCCGCCTGATCAGACCGGTGGCATCGAGCTGCGCGACGTCGGTGCCCTGAGCGGTGAAGATCTCGCCGGTCTTGCGCAGGCCCACGACGCCCCAGCGGGTGGATACGGAACCGTCGGCGGAAGTCTGCTCGGGAGTCCAGGCGTGATGCAGCTTGTCGTTACGGCTCAGAAGTGCTGTGAAGAAGCCCTCAATCTGGGCCGTGCCACGATAAACTTCGCCGGAACCGGTCGAAACCACGGCATCTGGGGTGAACACGGTCAACAACTCTTGCGGCGAACGCTGGCCGGCCACGGCGGCGTCGCTGATCCCGAAGTATTTCTCGAACACTGCGTCCATGGTCAGCCTCTTTTCTTCGCTGGGAAACGTCAGCTCATACACAACCGTACGGACTTCGAGCACGCATAATGGCTGATCTGGTGAGATGATCTGAACTTTGGACGAAAGCGCCAGGTTTGTTGGCCTTTCGGCTGGTGCCCAGAAGCGCGGCGCCATCATCCGGCTCTGTAGAGTGACATCCGTCGGTGGGCTGTCTATCGATGGTCCGTTGCCGGGACAATTGGCCTGCTCATCGCAGCGCTCGGTATCTGGACGACTCCGGGCTCGGGCGCTGGATGTGACTCAGACCGGCGACCGCGTAGTCTGGCGCGTGGACACCGGATCGGTGTCCCACGGATTGGTCGGGACCGATGGACACGGACGGGACTACACCACCGCCGACACCGTTCTGATCGCGCTCGACGATCAGGGTGCGACCTGGCGTGTCGCCTGGCGCGTCGATCCGCACGACGACATCACCGAGGTCCCGGCAGGTCTCGCCGCGGACGGCACGGTCCTGCTCGGGTCCGACGGCCGCGCCGAATGGGCATACCGGCCTGACGGAAAGGTGCTGTGGGGCGCGCCCGCCTACGGGTACCACCCGCACGGCACGAGGGGCTCTGATCAACCGGATGCCGTTTCGTGTCCACGTGAACAAATTATTTAGTAGCCCCGCCAGTTGGGCGTCGAATTGTTGTACATTCAGCGAACACTGAAGCGATCATCGCAATCGACTTTTTTCAAAGGTTGGAAGGTTTAGGCGATCATATCTTCGGCTGTTCGCAAGAATTACATGGGTGCTGCTGGCCCATTGGCGATGCTTTAGGGCGTCGGCCGTCCTCAAGGGGGGGAATAGGTTGAGAAAGCGTCGAGGGACGTGCTCTCGACGTTGTCTGGCGTGGGCCAGGTGAGGCCAATGGTGGAAAATTGCCGGCCGACGTAGAGGTTTGGGACAGAACACGTCGAGCCGGTACCTGGCTGTTTCCGGATTCAGAATCGAGAGGATGAGATGCGAAGAGGAACCGGATTGCTGACTGCTGGCTTGGTGGCTGTCGCCGTCACGCTGGCCGGAATCGGCATCGCGTCGGGTGCGGCCGGGCCCGCTGCGGTGAGCGTACCGCGGGCGCCGAAGGTGTTATCCGCCGATGCGGATGACGCGCCGGTCGAATTGCCCTCTGACGTAGCTGTGCGGATGGTCTCCGCCCCCCAGGGGCGGTTGCTGGCGCGGGGGTCCAGGCTCGCCGTCGACACGGTCGTGCTGCCCGCGCCCGAACGGCTCCGGCCGGAAGCCGCCGCGGTCGGCCAGGTCGTGAGGATGACCGTGTTCGGCCACTTCCCCTACCGCGACGAAGAACCAGAGGTCCTGATCGACGGAGCGCCGGTGGGTCGCGGAATCGTGTCCAAGGACTTCGCCAGGATGACGGTCGCCGTCGAGGACCCGGCGCGAATCCACGACGGAGCCGCTGTCTCGGTCGAGTTCGGCGACTCGCCGGCCAGTCCGATCGGCGCGCTGTCGGAGGTCGCCCGATGAAGCGGCGCTTCACTCTGCCGGCGCTGGTTGCGTTGGTGTTCACTTCGCTGGTCTCGCCCGCGACCGCTGCTCCCGCCGCGGTGCCGGACCCTCTCGCTCCCGGGCCGCACAGGGTCGAGGAAGCTGGTTACACGCTGGGGGATCAAGCGTTCCAGCCCACCGGCTTCCCAGGCAAGGTGGAACTCACCGCGGAGGCCTACTACCCGGCGGACACCGGGAACGGTCCATACCCGCTCGTGGTGCTCCTCCACGGCCGCCACCCCACCTGCTTCCCGGAAGACCCCGATCAAGAGACTGGCGATTGGCCCTGTCCGTCGGGGATGAAGCCGATCCCGAGCTACCTCGGCTACGGTGCGCTGGGAACTTCGCTGGCCAGCCACGGGTACGCCGTTATCTCGATCAGCGCGAACGGCATCAACTCCGTCGACAACCAGGATACGTCCTTCGGCATGCCTGCTCGTGGCGAGCTCGTGCTCAAGCATCTCTCGCTGCTGCGTGACTGGCAGGCGTCCGGCACGGGCAGGTTGCCGGCCGCGGCCGTGCGGTCGTTCGACCTCGGCCGGATCGGCCTCATGGGCCATTCGCGGGGTGGTGAGGGCATGGTCAACGCCATCGAGCAGAACGCTCAGCTGGCCTCACCGTTCGCCATCCGCGCGCTGTTCACGCTGGCGCCGACGGACAAGGAACGCCGGGTTCCGGAGGGGTTGCCGGTGGGCACCCTGGTGGGGGACTGCGACCAGGACGTCAGCTCGCTCGAGGGTGTGCACTACTACGACGACGGTCGCTACCGTCTGCCGGACGACCGGTTCCCGCGCGAGCTCGCGGTCGTGGGCGGTGCCGACCACAACTTCTTCAACACCGTCTGGAGCCCAGGTGCGGACGGTGGTTTCGACGATTGGTTCGGTGCCTCGGACTCTCCGTGCGCCCCGGCGTCGCCGACCCGACTCACGGCTTCCCAGCAGGTCGACGTCGGGACCGCTTACATGAGCAGCTTCTTCCGGTACCACCTCGGCGGCGAACAGGCTTTCGCGCCGTTGTGGAAAGGCGCGGCGGGCGCTCCGGCTTCACTGGGTGCCACCAAGGTCGATGTCTCCTACCACGCGCCGTCGGCGACCGGGCAGCGCGAGGACGTCTTCCGCTTCGCCACGACAGCCCACACGGTCGCCAACGACTTGGGCGGAGCGGTCACGCTCGTGGGCGGACTGAACGCGCGACCCTGCGGCGGTGCGTCCACTGATGCGTCGGCGTCGTGCCTCCAGTCGGCGCAGACCGTGGTGCGCCGTGAGCCCCACCGAGGCTGGGGGCTGCTCGGGGTGAGTTCGGAGGAGTTGTCCTGGACCACGCCCGGCGCATCCCTGGTCAACGCGATCCCGACTCAGCACCAGGATGTTCGGCAATTCGGTGCCGTACGACTGAGGGCCGGCGTCGACTTCACCAGCGGGGCGAACCCCACGGGCGCCGCGCAGGACCTGGACGTGGTGCTCACCGATGCCTCCGGGCACAGCAGTGCGGCGAGGGTGAGCCGCTTCAGTGATGTGTTGGACTACCCGAAGAAGAGCAGCGATCCGAACGAGACCGACCCGCATCTGCTGCTCAACCAGATTCGGATTCCCTTGTCTGCCTTCATCGGTGTTGACCTGGCCGCAGTGAGGAGCGTCAGCCTGGTCTTCGGCGCGACGTCGCACGGAGCGATCGTCGTTGCGGACCTGGCCCTGACTGACTGACCGGCGGGTTCGCGCGACGGCTGCAGGGCCGGTGGTGGGCGATCCCGGCCACCGCCGGCCCTGGAGCACGCTGTTTCAGGCGTCGAAACGTCAATCGACAGACGTCACATGGTGAGGTCGAAGGCACCTTGATCCGTACGCGCCGGCGAAGACGGGAACGCCCGGCGTGGGAGGCTGGGCGTTGTCGCCACGCGCTGAGTCAAGCTCGAGCGAAACCAACGAGCTTGAGTGCCGCTTGTGCACACAGCAGGGCGGGAAGCGGCGACCAGGACGGCCTCTCGCTTGGGTGCCCTGACAAGCCGGCGGGCTGGTCGGTTGATGCGTTCCCTCCCGGCTGCTCCGCTGCGATAGGGGTTGCGCGACAGGTGCCGCCCAACCCCTATCGTCTCGCCTCAGCCGCTAGTGTCGACGAGCCGCGATGTAGGCGTTGGACTGCGGCAGGAACGCCAGTATCAGCGCGATCACTGCGGCCACCGCGCTCAGGTAGCCGAGCGCCGTGCCGCCCCGGCCGATGATCAGAGACAGGACCTGCAGCACAGTCAGGATCGCGAGCACGATCCGCGCCCAATTCTTACCAGCCTTGAGTTTCGCGGCCAGGCCCGCATAGACGAGCGCGATCACCACCGCGATCGCGACGGCCACCCACAACCCCACGTTGGCTGTCTGCTGGATCTGCTGATCGGTCGCCTGGCCTTGGTCGGCAGTTCTTATGGCATCGACGAGGTCCTGCTTGTTCACCACGAGGAAGATGGCGCCGACGACGGCCACCAGAGTGGAAATCAGGTACAACCAGAAGGCGCCGAGGATCGTGCCGGGCGTGGGATTTTCGGTCAGTGTCGTGTTTTGGCTCATGGAGATCAAGTTAAAAGAATGGATGTCACGCCGCACAACGGAATGATCGTTCGCACCAAATCTCGTACCTGCGAACGAGGCGTCGCAGGCGCAGCTCGTTCTCAGGGATGAGCTGCGCACGGCGAACTCGGGTGACTGGGCCGACACCGCGCCAGGTCTTCTGCCGCCGACGGGTCGCGTCAGAGGAAAGCTGGCCGAGGCACAGCCGATTCTGTGGGTCGCCGATCAGGTCGAGGATCTGGCGGTCGCGGGTCATGACGGCGGTGACGTGGGCGAGGGCCCGGGAAGAGGGACGGGTCTCTCGGCGGCAGGATGAGAAGTGCGACCAATCCGTCCGCCGAACAGGAAGACCCGTCCGTGCACGACCACAACGCCCCGCTGTCTGTCGAGGGCCGCAGCCGGCTCGTGCAACGTTGCCAGGCTCGCCCGATCGCCCACGTTGCCGCCGAGACGGGCATCTCGCGCCAATGCGCATCGAAATGGGTCAACCGCTGGCGCCGCCACGGCGAAGCCGGCCTGCTCAACCAGCCGAGCGTCCCGCACCGCCAGCCACCGCCACCCCCGCCCAGGTGGTTGCCCGGATCGAGCAGCTGCGCCGGATCCGAAAGTGTTCCGCCCGCCGGATCGCCACCGGGGCCCCGCTACACCTACCTGCACGTCGCGATCGACGGCGGCTCCCGCCTGGCCTACACGGAAGCCCTGCCCGACGAAACCGCCCGCACTGCGATTGGGTTCTTCCATCGGGCCCGGGCGTTGTTCGCCCGCACGGCAGACCCACATCCACCGCCTGGTCACCGACAACGGCTCCTGCTACCGCGCAGGCGACTTCGCCACCGTTCTCCGCGGTGCCCGCCTCCAGCGGATCACGCCCTTCATCCCACGCCACAACGGGAAAGCCGAGCGCTACAACCGGATTCTGGCCGAAGAGTCCCTCTGCACCCGCGCCCTGGACCAGTGAAGCCGACCGTACCGCGGCTCTGACCGTCTGGAACGTGCATTACAACTGTCATCGGCCACACGCTGCCGCCGCAGATCGGCGACCGACGTCGAGGCTCCGCACCGGCGACACCGACGTCATGGCGTCATGCAGCCGGCCTTGGACGGATGCGCCCGCGCGAGAAGGTGAGTGAGCAGGGTGATCAGTGTTCACCTCCTCGACGGTCCGTAGCGTAGGCGGCGTCTCCGCTACGGACCGACCACAGGGAAGTAGGTCTGCACTTCACCGGTCTTCGGATCGAAGTATCCGGCGAGCTCGAGCCCACGCCACATTCCGGACCAAACGCCCGTCTCCGGGTCGCGGACGGCCGTTTCAGACTGCCAGGCGCCGTTGCCTGCAGCGCGTACCTCGTCTTCAGACCACTCCGGCGGAAAATAGGTGTAGTTGACGACGAAGGGCTTCGCTCCGTCGTCGGGGTGGACCTCGAAAATCCGAACGGCTGCCAGCGGATAGTCCGCAGGCCTGGCCAAGCCGGAGTATTTTGCGGTTCCGATGAGGAACGACCGCAACCCGTTGAGCACCGGCCAGAACACCGACTGCGGAACGACGCAGCGTGACCACCGGCCGTACCGGCTCTCGAGTACGACCAGATCGTTCAAGAAGTCCAGGGTGCAACCGTTTCCGATCATGGTCATTCCTCGGCGCCGGCAGTCCTCCAAAGCCCCGCCGAGCTGGTCCAGGACGGAGATGTTCGGCTGTGCGTCGGTGTACAGCCATGCAGCCAGGGGCAGGAACTCCTTGGGCACCATGATCCGCAGTCGACGGTGCTGGTCGACTCCTACTGAAACGGTTTCTCCCAGCTCGAATGGAGAGGCCAATGCGTTGGTCATCGTGGGGGGTATCCAGGAGTGAAGGGCGCGGGCCGCGGCGGGTACTGGCTCGAGTTCGGGTAGTAAGTGGCAGGCGTCACGTTACTGGGATACTGCCCTGGAGGAGTCGGGCGTCCGTTGGCGTAGCCAGAGAAGTTGATCGTGTTGCCTGCGTTCGGGTGGTTGCCCGACCCGTCACCGTGCAAACTACCCGGGACGCCGCCGGGCTTGTCCCAGATCGGTGTGAACGGGATCTGTGCCTGACCTTCCCACGAGTAGTTGCCAGGCCTCCCCAAGGGCGTCAAGCCACCGTTCGGATGTCCGCCGTTCCACGCCTGGCCGCCGGTGTTCTGGACCATGCCCGGATTCATGCCTTCCGGAAACATCGTGCTCATCGGCTTGTAAGCCGGCCCGGGGGGAAATGGCTTGCCGTTCGGCCGGTGAAGGGGTGTTGTCATCGTGGGGTCGTGCAGTTCGTAGACACCATTCGGCAGAGGGTAAGAGCCGTGTGGCCCGGAGCCGAGTGGAGGCCCTCCGGCACCCGGATAGACAGGCCCGTGTGTAGGAAGATAGGGAACGCCGCCGCTGACTCCAGCGCCGTGCCAGGTGGGCCATTTAGCCCCGGGGGCCTGTGACGAGTAAGGCATTGTTCCGGCGGGAAGGTCGTTGCTCAGCACGTGGCCACCGGAGAAGCCCCAAGACGACGACTGGGGTGGACGGGGAGGCTTGAGGTTCCCGTAGATCACGTGGTCGTTCGCCGAAGACGGGACGGGTACTCCACCGTAAGGTGGCTGATAGGGGGCACCGGGCGAAAGGGGCAGGTCGTCGTCGTACGAGCTCGGTGGGCGGTAGCCACCCGAAGCCGGCAGGTTGGTGCCCGAGCCGGAGGGGCTGTTCGTGGTGACGGACGGGCGTGGGCGGGCCCTGCTTCCGGGTGCCCGGCTCACGTTCGTCGCGCCACCGAGCAGCATGTTCGGTTTCGGTGGCGGGCGCAGCAGTCCTGGTCCGGTCGGGGTGGAGACGGTGCCGCCCTTGATGCTTTTCAGCGCGTCGGAGACGCCGTCGAAGACCTTGCCGGTTTTGCCGAGCAGCTGAGAAAGGGTCTTGAGCGCGCTGATCAGCCGTTTGACGAGGCCGGCGATGTCCGCGGCGGTTTTCGCGACCAGTTGGACGACCTGAGGAACGACCCACGTCAGGGCGATCCCGAGGGTAGCCAGCACCTGTAGGGCCCACGACACCATGTGGGCCACGACCTTGGCGATGGTGTCGCGAACGAGGGCGCGCACGGAGGCAACCAACTCGCCGGCGGTCTGCACCCCGGACGCGGCACCGGCGGATGCCTGGCTCGCGGCGCCCAGTAGCTGGGCCAAGTCCTGGACTTGACGGCGGTACGCATCCGACGCCCCACCTGTCCAGCCCTGCAAGTCGGCGTTGACGGAGGCCGCCAGATCCTGGCCGATGGCGGTGAGCTCTTGCGAGACGTTCTGCCACGTCTGCGCGTTCGCCATGACCTGATCGGGGTTGCCGGCCAGCTTGTCCAACATCTCTTTCAACGGGCCGACGTGCTCCAGTAGCCAGCCGACACCCGCCTGGAGGATCGACCCGAAAGGATCCTCGACGAACGCCAGCGCATCCATCGCCGTTCCGGCGATCCCGAGTACCCCGGACGCCCAGTCGCCGTTCCCGATGCTCGTCGATACCGACTGCGCATCTTCAAGCAGCTCGACACCGGAAAAGGCGGTGGTCGAACTTACTGGCTGGGCCACCAGTGGGTTGCTCACGAACACACTCCCTCGTACACATCAAGTCGGCGACGAGCTTGCCTTTTCGGGGGTCATCGACGCTCTGAACCACGCGGCCGCCTTCTGCTTTTCTTCAAAGGGGTTGTCAGGGAGACGACCGATCGGCAGCCGGTTCGACCGTTCCGACGCTATCACCGTGACTTCGTGGAGCAACTGGTTCAGGCAGTCGTCACCGGGAAGTGGCGGTGATTTGATCGAAAGTTGCTTATATACGGTTCAGAAGTGCCGCGTTGATCCTGCGTCTGAAGCGCACCGCGACGTCTTCGACTGTCTGGTCGCGGGCGGGTGCGCGGTCACGGTGGTGGTCGTCGCGTGGCTTACCGGTCGGTCCGGCGGCAACCGCCGGCGGCTGCGGGTTCTGCGGTTGAGGCGTGCGTCACGGCACTGCTGGTCACCGTGCGGTTAGCGTGCGAGGAGGAGGTATCTCGTGTTGGTCATGTCCGGGAAGCCGCCGGTCCTTCACTCGGCACGGCGTCGGCGGGCTCGCAAGCCGCTTGTCGGACGATCGCTGTTGCCGCTTTCCGCTTGGGCGCGCCACAACGCGCGCGCGGTCCGCGGAGGCACTCCTGCCCTGTGAACGTTCCATGCACTACTGGGAAATTCACTGATGCGATGGCTGGCGGCGGTCCCTTCGACACGCATGCCCTCGACAGTGGTGCAGTGCCGTCGCGTGGCACCGCGAGATCGGTGCTGGCAAGCGGAGGGGTGTGCGTAGCGAAATCTGAAACCTTCGAGTGAACGCCGGTGGATTACCAACGCGTCCGTGACGCGGTCGCTGCCATGTGGGATCGGGAAATCTTGCCCAGCCTCGCTGACCTACTTCGTCTTCCGGCCGTCTCCGGCAGTTGTGACTCGAAGTGGCAGCAGAATGGCTTTCTGCGACAGGCAGCCGAGCACATGGCGGAGTGGCTCCGCCGACAGGATCTGCCCGGAGCGATTACGGAGGTGATCGAGCTCGAAGACAGGTCTCAACTCTTGCTCGTGGAGATCCCAGCGTCGCAGGGCGTTGCCGGCGAAGATACCGCGTTGCTCTGCGGTCACCTCGACAAGCAGCCGGCGTCCGAGGCCTGGTCCGAAGGGCTGGGCGCCTTGGAGCCGGTCTTCCGGGGTGATCGGCTTTACGGCCGCGGCTCAGCTGATGACTGCTATGCGGGTTTGCGGCGACCGCGGTCGTCAGCGCGATACAGGCCGCGGGAGCCAGGTGCTGCCGGGTGGTCATCCTTCTCGAGACGTGGGAGGAACCGGGCAGTCCGGATCTTCCGGCCTATCTGCTGCGGGACCGACTGGGGCGAGCGACCTTGGTGACATGTCTGGATTCTGGTGGCGGGGTCTTCGAGCGTCTGTGGGCGACCAGGAGCCTGCGAGGCATCCTCCAGGCGACGCTGACCGTTGCCATCCTCCGGCTCAGCTTCCGGCGGTCATCGATGGTGGTCGTCGAGTGATCAAATCCGAAGAGGGCCGAGCGGGTCCGATCGCGGAGCGGATCGATGAAGCGGGCGGGAAGGCCGCATGTGCCCAGGAGGACGCCGGCGACGGAGCCGCTGGTTGCCCCGTTGGAATCAGTGTCCCAGCAGCCCTGCACGGTCAGCCCCACGGTACGGGCGTAATCGCCGTCGCCCCACAACAACCCGGCGACAACGAGCGCTGCGTTGTGCAGCGTGTGTGCCTATCCGCAATGGCCGTAGCGAGTCCCGATGTGAGAGAGGGTGCTCTCCCAACTCTTGCCCTTCGAGTGCTGGTCCATCACGTCTCGGACGACCTCGGTGACCCGTTGATCGCGGTGGCACGTGTTTCAGCGAGCTTTCGAGTGCCTCTTGCGCTGAGCCCGCCGTGAACGCACTCGCAACCAGCGCCGCCGCCCACATCGCGCCGTAGCTGCCGTTGGCGGTGTGGGAGAGCGAGGCATCTTGAAAGCGATCAAGGCCGCTGCACGGGGGTTGCCCGGGTGGACCAACCGTGTATGTCAGCGCGGATCTGGGCGCCAATCCATTCGCGGTAGGGGTTGCGGTGGGTTGCCGTCTCGGGCGGCTCGAGACTAGATCAGATTGCGGTAGGTGGCCAGTTCTGCCGTGTGGACCTGAGGGAAGGGCAGAAGGAGCAGTCAGGAATCGGCGACGTGTTCGGGCTGAGCGCGGCGCCATGCTGTTCCAGCAGGTGCAAGCCGAGGATCGAGTAGTCGATGTCGTCGTCGCGGTCGGAGCCGTCGATGTTGTCCCGGGTGCTCAAGAGGCAGTCCTCTCGCAACCGGAATCTCTCCGGCAGAGGATCCAGCACCTGGATGTAGTCCAGGAGGGGTATGCCCCTGCGGCTTCGAGGCACTCCTTGAAGTGCGCTGGGGTAAGGTCCGCCCCGAGCTCCACGGGTTTGCCGAGGTTGCAACCTGCGATCCGGCCCAGCCAGCCGGCTCGGATGTCGGCCTTGCCCCCGGCGGCGAACTCCGGCCAATAGTGCGCTACGGGCTTGTCGACGTCCAGGTCGCCGCTTTCGGTGAGTTGAACCCGCAGATCGCCACCAGTCCCTTGGCGGTCGACCAGACGTTGGTCAGTGTCTCCGGCGGCCAGGGCTCGACACGTTCCTGATCGGCCCAGCCTCCCCAGCGGTCGACCACCGTCGTGCCGTGAATGACGACGGTGACCGCGCTGAGGCGATCGATCAGGTGAGCATCTGCATCCCGCCGAAGAACGCCACGGCGATCACTCCTGCGGCGAAGCCGACCAGAAGAGCGGCCCCGAGCTGCGGCCGCAGGCGGGCCCCGGCGTAGGCCAGTCCCAGGGTGAGGATGAGCCACGAACCGATGAGCGCGAACCCGCTCATCATCGAGGCGGCGAACAACGCCATCACCCTGGCCCCGGCCGCGACGACGAGCGCGGATCCCGCGGCCGCGACCGGGATCGCCCAAGCTTTCCGATGGGTCTCCGTGTGGCGGACGGACTCGTGAGAACTCTGCACGGCAATACTCCTCGCAACGTAAGGCACTGCTCGTAGTGTGCCTCCGATCACCCGTGAAGATCCCTTACCGTCGTCTAACGCCTCCGCAACGCGTGGTCGTGGACGTGCCGCGGTTCGGGGCCGGGCCGTGGCCGCGCCGATCGCGGTGATCGGCGCAGCCACGGCAGCCGTTTCCGGGGCCGTCACCGGGTCAGCTCGGCTGGTGCTCCCGCACGTACCGGATCATGCCCAGGACGTCGTCGGGCACGAGCCTGCCGATGGCGCCGCTCGAGTAGACACTGACGAGGATCTTGCCGTCGGGATCCAGGACGAACCCGGTCGACTCGACGTACTGCGGATCGTCGTGGACGAAGGCGCCGGTGGCCTTGGCGAGGGCAGTTGCGTCGGCGCTGTGGCCGACGGGGAACGTCAGCTTGTGCTTGGTCACGAGTTCCTGAGTGGTCGAAGCGTCGTCGACGGAAAGCGCGACCACCTTGATGTCCAGCTCGGCGAGCCTTTCCTCGGCGCGTTGGAATGCTCGCAGCTGGGCATTGCAGTAGGGGCACCAGGAACCACGGTAGAACAGCACGACGGCGAAGTGGCCGGCGAGCTCGGCGGGCAGCGGGTGCTCGGCGCCGTCCACAGTGGTCAGGGTGAGTTCGGGGAACCGGTCCCCGGGCTTGAGCAGTGGCATGAACTGTTCGTTCCTCGTTCGTGTGGGGGTCTGTGGTCAGGAGGCCGGCGACGGCTCGTCGGCGACGTCCCAGATCTCGCCGGTGGCCTCGCTGGCCAGCCGCGACAGCAACGCGCCGGCGGAGGCTTGGGGGGTGATGAGCCGGCCGTTGCGGTAGTTCTCGTGGAAACGCCGGTGGAGCTGTGGGATGTCGGCTTCGTCGCGAGAACGGATCCACGCTTGCATCGCCGTGTCGACGGAGCCCGGGCGGTAGACGTTGGCGGTCACCCCGCTCCCCGCCAGTTCGGTCGCGAGGTTCAGCGTATGCGCCTCGAGCGCGGCCTTTCCCGTCACGTACGCGTTTCCGCCGATCATCCCTCCAGGCGTGGCGACGATCCCACTCGACACGTTGACGATCCGGCCCCAGCCGCGGTCGACCATGGCCGGGAGCGCGGCGAAGGTCAGTGCGGCCGCCGCCACCACGTTGGTCGTCAGAGAGGCGACCCACTCGGCGGTGTCGATCCGCGCGCTCGGCAGGAGCGGCGCCACCACGGCGGCGTTGTTGATCAAGATCTCGAGGGGGCCGTAGATCTCTCGGACACGGCGCACGGCCGCGTCGCGGGCGGCTCCGTCCGCCAGGTCCGTGGGGAGTTCGAAAGCTTCACCTCCCTCCGCGCGGATCAGCTCCACCGTCTGGGCGACCTGGTCGGCCGACCGCGCGAGCACGGCGACTCGCGCACCACCGCGCGCGAGCCCGAGGGCCATCTCGCGGCCGATCCCGCGGCCGGCGCCGGTCACCAGCGCCGTCCTACCCTCGAAGGGCATACTGCCTCCTTTCCTCGAACCGCCGGTCCTCGCATAGCGGACCTCCCCTGCCTTTGCGTCCCGTCCGTCGCCGGTCTTACGTGGCGTCGCCGAATTTCTTCAAGGTAGAGTTCGCCGACGTGGATGCGGAGTCGGCCGAGTGGGTGCGATCGCTCTCGACGAGCGCACGCGACCGCGAGGCGGCGATCGCGCGGCTGTTCGCAGACCTGCTCAGGATCGCGCGAGCCGAATGCCACCGCCGGGCAGCCCGGGCCCGCATCGGAGCCAGTGAAGTCGACGACCTGGCGCACCAAGCGGCCACGGACGCCGTTGTCGCGGTGCTCGCGAAGGTCGACGGCTTCCGCGGCGAGAGCAAGTTCACGACCTGGGCCTACAAGTTCGTTGTGTTCGAGGTATCGGCCACGCTCGGCTGGTACTTCCGGCGGACATCGCCCGTCGGCTGGGAGATCGAGGACTGGTCCACGGTGCCGGATCGGTTCGGGCTGGTGCCCGAGCAGCACGCCGAGTGGAGCGAGTTGCTCGGAGGGCTTCGCAAGGCAGTGCACGAGGTACTCAGTGAGCGGCAGCGCAGGATCTTCGTCGCCTTGGTGCTCAACGGGGTTCCGCTCGACGCGCTGGTGCAGGAGCTCGGCTCGAACCGCAACGCGATCTACAAGACTCTCTTCGACGCGCGGCGCAAGCTCCGGGCTCGGCTCGTCGAGGACGGACTCCTGCACGAGAGCGGATCGAGACCGTCATGAGCGATGTGAACGCCCTGGTGCGCCTCCTCGAGACCGATCCGCGTGACAGCGGTTGTGACGAGGCGATGGCGCTGCTGCACGTGTACGCGGAAGCTCTTCAACGGGACCAGAACGTGGGTCGGCTCTACCCGCGGATCGCCGCGCACCTGCGCTCGTGTGGCCCGTGCGCCGAGGACCTCGAGGGGTTGCTGCGCGCCATCGGAGATGAGCGGCCTGCGCGGTGACGGTTGTCAGGCTTCCGTAATCGGCTTCCCGGCGTCGGGAAGCCGAAAGATCACTACGTTCGCGGTCATGGTGTTGCAACGTTCGATGTTCGCTTGCGTTTCCCTGGCGGGGCTTGCGCTGCTGATTGCCTGTGCCGCACAGCCGCAGCCTCCGGCGAGTTCGCCTTACGCGGCAGCGAGCACGTTCGTAGTGCCCGTGCAGCCGGCGGGGACAGGGACGTGGTCGCCGTGGCCGTCGGCATTGCACGACGCTCGTCATTCGGGCGCGGGGGCGACCGAGGGCCCGACGCGGGGTGTCGTGCGCTGGAAGCGGAAACTGGAGGGCGCGACGACGGCCGGGCCGGTGGTCGGGGCAGACGGCACGATTTACATCTCTTCGAACGCGGGCGTGCTGCACGCGCTGGACCCCGCTGACGGCCACGACCGGTGGGCTTACGACTCGAAGAACCCGGAGGGCGGCGATCTGTCCATTTCCCCGTTGGTCCTGCCGAGCGGTGTCGTCCTGGTCCCCAGCGGCCGGCAGCTCATCGCGCTGACGCCCGCTGGCAAGCCACTGTGGACAGAGACATTCTCGTCACGGCTGACCTCGCCCGTGTCGACGGACGGGAAGCGCGTCTATGTCGGGAGCGGGGACGGTACGGTCTCCGCGCTCGACGTGACCGCCGGAGGCCACCGCGTGGTCTGGGCTGCCGCCACGGGCTCGGTTTCCTACGGCTCGGTGGTGACCGACGGACACGGGCGGGTGTACACCACCGCCGACACCGCGTTGATCGCGCTCGACGACGACGGCACGACCGCACGCGTGGCCTGGCGAGCGGACCCGCACGATGACCTCACGGAGGTCTCGGCGGGTCTGGCTCCGGACGGCACGGTGCTGCTCGGTACCAACGGGCGCGCCGAATGGGCGTACCGCCCGGACGGGAAGCTTCTCTGGCAGGCGCCGCGGGTGATCACCTATTCCTCGCCTGTCGTGACAGAAACCGGCCTGGCCTACGTCGCCGACCACAGTGGCGTGGTGCACACCTTCGACGTCCGTTCCGGCCGCGAAGAGGTCCGGTACGGGCCGATCGGCGCGCAGATCTGGAGTTCGACCGTCCTCGACCGGTCCTACCGGCTGTACTTCGGCGGCGAAAACGGCCACGCCTACGGTTACGATCCTCGCGGCCGGCGGCTCTTCGACGTCGACCTCGGCGGCAAGGTCGACAGCTACCCCGCCTTGACGGCCGACGGCGCACTCGTGGTCGGCAGCCGGAACGGATTCGTCACAGCCATCGGTTGACGCCACGAGTGGACGAAGAACTCTCGCGTTGGTGCTGCAGGCGCACCACCGTCGGATTTTCGCGGGACTCGTTGGCGGGCGGAGCGCGATGACGGAGGTGGCGGTCGTGGGTCTCGGCCGCTGCCGCGTTTGTCCCGGCGCTGTTGATGACCGTGCGGTTTACTCTGCCGGTAGGAGGTTTTCGTGTCCCACGTTGTCCGCCGTCCCGGTCGTCCGGTGTGTCGGTTGATGTTCCGCGCGGTCCGGCGAGCAACGCCGACGGGCTGATCGTGCTGCCCGGCGGGGTGTTCCGGACGGGTGCCGAAGACGCGGATGGGTTCCCCGACGATCGTCAGGGTCCGGTGCGTGAGGTCACCGTCAAGCCATTCGCGATCGAAGCGTATGCGGCGACGAACGCGCAGTTCGCGGAGTTCGTGGACGCGACGGCGTGTTGCTCGGAGGCCGAGAAGTTCGGTTGGACGTACGTCTTCGCGAAGTTCGTGCCCGCCGCGTTGCGCAAGGGTGCGCCGCGGCCGCAGCAGACGCCGTGGTGGATCGGGGTTTCGGGTGCGTACCGGCGGGTGCCGGAGGGGCCGGGCAGCGACGTCCGGGACTGGCCACGCCCGGTGGACGATGCGTTGGAAGCCAGTGATCAACGCGTTTTCCATCACGTTCGGTGACCGCTGGCCGGGAGTCGAAACCTATTGATCAACAACGCCGGAAACACCGATCACGGATAGACCCCTCGGTCGAGTTCCTACGTGCTCCGAGTCGGTGGCTGATGCACGTCTTGTGGAGAGTGTGAGAAGTGGTCTACTGGCGTCAACGGCTGC
Source organism: Amycolatopsis sp. NPDC004368 (assembly GCF_053602515.1). Classification (NCBI taxonomy): domain Bacteria; kingdom Bacillati; phylum Actinomycetota; class Actinomycetes; order Pseudonocardiales; family Pseudonocardiaceae; genus Amycolatopsis; species Amycolatopsis sp. NPDC004368. The sequence goes on from NZ_JBSGDT010000059.1 coordinate 24,490, forward strand.
TTTGTAGGGGATTCGTGTCGATGCCGAGGGGCTCGACGGAAACGGGTGACCTGATCGGTGGAGTGCCGGTGTTCGGGTCGTGTGCGCAAAGGGTCAGCCCACCGAGCGTGTCGGCGAAGCTGCGCTGACCCGTCGCCGCCCGCAGGTGATCACTTCGGCCGTGTCGACCAGCGTCTATTTGAGTCATGCGTCGGAGCGGCGGCCGGGTGGTACAGCGCACTCCGAGCCGTTAGCGACGCTCGCCTTCGAAGCCCCTCCGCGTGCACTTATCGCAGCACGTCCTGCGGGGAGTGGTGGTCGGCGGCGAGCTCGGCGAACAGACCGCGGAAATGCGGGACGGGTCTGGCCTTGGCGGCGCGAGTAGTCGAGCGCGACGCACGTCGTAGGGCTCGTCAACCAGCGTGGTGGTGCCGACCTGGAGCAGGCCGAACGCGTGGAACGGGCTGGCGGGTCATCGAGGGGCGGCGCGACGGACCGAGGTGGCCAAGCTCCTGCCTCGCTGAAACCTGCGGACAGTCGACAGTCTTGGTCCTTTCGTTCATGCCACGCCCTTCAGCGAGATTGGTGGCGGTCAGCTGACTCTGTGCATCGACGGTGTCGCCGTGATCGACCCCTTCTTGGGCGACGGCACCTCGAATGGTCGGATGCCGCTGGTGTGTTCCCGGACGCGAACAACAGGCCGCGCGTGCTGCGATACCCCTGTGACCTCCACTGAAACAGTGTGGGTGCCGGGCTGGCCAATATGCACCAGGCAGCCGACCAGTTGGCGAGTGCTGGCTGAGCGCTCTAAGTCTCGCTCATCTGACTTCGCTGGCGTCTGGCCCGACGCCGAGGCTACTTCGTGACGCGCGCAGCAGCGCCGCCTCGTCCCCTTGCTGCTCTGCAACCGACAGTCGCCTCGTCATCAGCCCAAGGACGAGCAGTTCGACCTGAGGCTGCCACCGACTACCGCGAAGTCACCGAGATCAGGAGATTCCCATGGCTGTAGGGCCTGAGCTGAAGCCCTCGTCGCCACTCGCACACGGAACTACCCACCCACACCACCAGCCCGCGCCGCCGCCCATAGCCCTGCTGCAAGGCGGACCCGGCAAACCACGCCGGAGCCCCCAGACACCGCCGTAGCATCCGCCACCGTCCTTCCACCGGAGACGCCGTGACCTCCCACCAGACCTCATCAGCCCATTTGGCCATTTCGCATCGTGAAGCCGTGCTCATCGTCCTCGTGCTTGCGGTCGTGCTCGTCGCCTGCACGTCAGGCCTCGCAGACGCGTTTCTGCTCGTCGTCGCAGCCCTGTTCCTGTCCTCGCTCAACCTCACTGATCAGCGATGAAGCCAAGTTCGAGGCGAGGACGTTCGGTCCTCGATAGCGATGGGCGGCCCGATCCGCCTGCCGGTGAGGTGGATCGGCGGCCGGGACCCGTGCCCCTGGGCGTTGCGTTAGATTAGTACTGCAGCGGCAGTTAGGTGAGTGGGTAGCCGCGTCGATTGTAGTGGTTGAGCCGTGCTTGGTTTTGTCGTCGGCGGCGCCAGTTCCCCTCTTGTGACGAGGGATCGTGAGACGGCGATCCAGGCGTGGGCGAGCATCGACAGGGTGATGTGGGCATACCGTGCCCGCCACGACCGGACCTGATACTGATCCAACCCGGCCTCATGCTTGGCCTGCTGGAACACTCCTCGAACCGCCACCGACTGCCGGCGATCCAGGCCAGGTCCAGCAGCGTCGAGCGGCGAGGTCCGTAGCAGACGTAGTAGGCGATCTCCGTCGGATCGGTGATCGAGCGGCGGGCAAGCACCCAGTGACCCCGCCCGGCCTGCCAGCCGATCCGGATCGGCACCCGCGCCCGTTCATACTCCCGCGGCCCAGCCGGAGGCTCTCCCCACATCAACCCGTACTTCCCGCTACCAACGTCCTGGCCGAATACACCTAGTGTCCTGAGTCATAATTTCGGGGCCAGTGGTTAGGGTGTTGTGATGCCGAATCCGAAACTGCCGCCGTTGGTGTTGAGTGACGAGGAGCG
>NZ_JBSGDT010000060.1:0-26365 GCF_053602515.1 Amycolatopsis sp. NPDC004368
GCGGGAGCGACCGTCGCCGTGGCCGGGGGCGCGATCTACAACGCCGCCGACCCCGCCGCCGCCGCGAAGGAACTCAAGAAGCGCGCCGCCTGACCCAGGAGCTGTGACGAGAGAAAGGAGTCGGCGTGAAGGGCAAAGAGTCACCCCAAGCACCGGCCGCTCGCACCACCTACTGCGCCTTGCTCATGCAGGCCTCGGAGGTGCTTCGCCTGCGCTACGTGCAGTGCAGCCAGGACACCAGCCTGTCCCCCGCCTCGGCGGCCCAACTGGCGAGCGTCTTCGAAGGCCTCGCCAACGGCCATCCCGACTTCGACCAGATCGACCCCAAAGAGGCGATCGCCCTGGCCCACCGTCTCATCGACGACGACCACCCCGAGCTGTCGGGGCTGTGGCCCAGAACCCTGTAAAGCCTTTCGGGACGGTCCCACCGCCCCCCTCGGTCGCCGATGGTCGTGACGGCGCGGTCTGAGCCTCGGCTCCGGGAACCGGGCGCGGCGTGGAAAACGGGTGGCGCCGCGCGTCTCCCCCGACTCAACGCGGCCCGCTCGGCCGCCGACGGTCGTCGCGGCGCAGTCCGAAGTCCAGCCTGTTGCTCCGCCGCTTCAGCCCGACTCGCCTGTCCACCCGATCACCAACCGGTGCACCGCGATTCACCCAGCACCGGCGACCTGGTTCGGAAAGGGGTGGCGACCCACGCATCTCCCCGCCCGGCCGATCACCGGTCGTCCCGGCGCGGAACGGGGTAGTGCCGGCCTTCCCGGCCACCAACCGGCGCACCACGACAACCCCTCGCCGGTGACCCACCCTCGGCACGGAAAGCGGGTGTTGCCACCGCCTCTCCCGCGTCCCACCGATGTCGGACCGCACCACCCGACCCGCACTCGAGGATCATTCGCAGCTCAACGAGGAGTACACGATGTCCACTGATGTTGCCACCGAAGTCGAAGCCCCTGCCCGAACCGCACCGGTGGGCGACCCCGGCATGATCGGGCTGCCCACCTTCATCGTCGGCACGATCGCGCTCGGCCTGGTCCTGACCGGGTACGTCCCGGCCGGCGCCGTCGGTGCCTCGATCGCCGTCATCCTGCCCGCGACGGGCCTCGGCCAGTTCGTCGCCGCGGTGTGGGCGCTGTCGCTGGGCCAGAACGCCGTCGCCTCGGTCTTCGGCATCTTCGCCGGGTTCTGGTGGAGCTACTCGGCGCTGGTGCTCGGCCTGACCCACAACTGGTTCGGCATCACCCCGGACGCGGCCATCGCCACGCAGGGCATCTTCCTCATCGCCTGGCTGATCACGATCGTCCTGCTGACCCTCGGCACGCTGCGGCTGCCTGCCATGTTCACCGTGCTGTTCGTGCTGATCGACCTCGCCGTGGCCCTGGTGCTGTACGGCACGGTGGGCAACGCCCCGGGCGCCTCTACCGCCGGCGGCTACGTCTGCTTCGTCTTCGCCGCGGTCGGCGTCTACCTGTACCTCGGCGCCATGTCCGCCGCCACCGGCGGCAAGGGCCTCCCGCTGGGCCGCCCGGTGCTGACCTGACGCTGACTCCGGGCGGGCGTGCCTCTTCACCGCCCACCCGGCCGGTGGTCGACGGATCACCTCTGAGCAGACCCCGCCTGGACACGGCCCTGGGCGGGGTCTGCTTGCGTCCACGCCACAAAGGCGCCGGACAGCAGAAAACCCGCCGTCTCCGGCGGGTTTTCTGTATTGCTGTCTCAACCAGACGTGCGCCCGAAGGGATTCGAACCCCTGACCTTCTGATCCGTAGTCAGATGCTCTATCCAGCTGAGCTACGGGCGCTTGTTCAGTTGTTAATCTAGCACCTGCCGAAACAGGCACCAGCGGAGGCTCCGGGATTTGAACCCGGGAGGGGGGGTTACCCCCAACCGCATTAGCAGTGCGGCGCCATAGACCAGACTAGGCGAAGCCTCCTGGGCCTTGTCGACCACTGCCCAGATAGCTTACACACCCCCCAGAACCCCTCGGAGGCACCCCCCGAAAGTGAAGATCAGCGTTGCAGCAACCGCCGCAACCAGGGGGAACGCCCGCCGAGGCCTTCGGCTTCGAAGGTGGCGATGCCGACGCGCGGGAGTTCCCGCACACCCGGGTACACGAGGTACCGCGGAACCCACCGCGGCTGGAACTTGGCGTTGAAGCGGTACAGGCTCTCGATCTGGATCCAGCGCGAGAAGAAGTGCAGTACCTTCGCCGAGACGCGCGCCACGGGTCCCGCGCCGATGCGCTGGCCCTGTTCCATCAGCGACCGGAACGCGGCGAAGTTCAGTGAGACGTGGTCGATGTCGTGCTCACGCGAATACGCCAGCAGCTCGGAGATCATCAGCTCGTTCACGCCGTTGTCGGCCGAACGGTCCCGGCGCATCACGTCCAGCGACAACCCGCGCGCGCCCCACGGCACGAACTGCAGGACTCCGCGCACGCGCCCACCCTGCTCGGCCGTCACGATCACCGCGCCGGGGTCGCCCATGCGGCCCAGGGCCATGGAGAAGCCGCGTTCGGTCTCGGTACCGCGCCACGCCGCGGCCAACTGCACCAGCTCGTCCAGCTCACCCGGCCGCAGATCCTCCGAACGCCGCACGAGCACCTTGTAGCCCGCCCGCCGCGTGCGCGAAGCGGCCTGGCGCACGCCGCGCATGATGCGGCCCTCGAGGGTGAAGCCTGCGGTGTCCACGATGGCCTCGTCGCCGATCTCCAGCACCTCCAGGCCGAAGCGCGCCCAGACCGTCGCCCCGAGTTCCGATGCGCCCATCGCCGCCGGCACCCACGCGTTGTGCTTGCAGATCTCCAGGTACTCCTCGATCGCGCCGGGCCAGGCCTCGTGGTCGCCCAGCGGATCGGCCGACGTCAGGGCGACGCCGGCGATCACGCGGTACGTGACGGCCGCCTTGCCGGTCTTCGAGAACACCGCGAACTTGTCGCGCCGCAGCGCGAAGTAACCCAGGGAGTCGCGCTCGCCGTGCTCGGCGATCAGCGCCTGCAGCCGCGCCAGCTCCTCATCGGACAGGCGCGGCGCGGGCTCGGCCGAGCGCAGCAGGAAGTAGCCCGCCACGAGCACGGCCGCGATGCTGAACAGCAGCCCGATCGCCGCTGACAGGTCCTCCAGCCACAGCCCGTGGAACACGGCGGGACCGCTCACGCCCACCAGCGCCAGTCCCGACTGCGTGAGCCGGCCGGGGAAGCTCAGCGGCTCGAGCATCCGCCCCGAAGCCACCGAGAGCAGCACCACGTTGATCACGAACCCGGCCAGCACCAGTTCCAGGAACGCCCGCACGGCCCGCCAGCGGCCCGTCGTCGGGTCCGGCTCGGCGACGAAGTAGCGGCGGTTCACGATCAGCCCCACCAGCAGCACCACCGAAACCAGGCCCGCGCCGAACACGTGCCGCAACCCGAGGTGTGACAAGGTCAACAGCACCGCGAAGCCGACGGCGAGCTGCCACGCCCGCCGCTTGCGACGCCGCAGCCCCGCCGCGAGCATGATCAGCAACACACCCGTGACGACGGCCACGGTCGCCGCCGCCACCGTCGCTTCCTGGGGCAGCTCGAGCCACTCGGCCAGGTGGCCGCGCAGGCTGCGGCCGGAGGGCAACACCACGGAAAGTAGCGTCAGGACGCCGGCGAGCCTGGTCACCCACGTGATCGCCTTTACGGTCGTGACACCCGCCACCTGCCACGTGTGCTGCGCGCGCGTCCCCGTCACCACGCGTGCAACACGTACGGCCCAGCCATGCTTCCCCCTGCTTCGTCACCGTCCGGCGAGCTCCCCAGCGAGCTGGGTGAACGGGGCCAACGCGGCCGGGTTGGCCAGCGCGTCCCTGCTCACCGCCCTCTCCGGCGCGACTCCGGAGAGTATCTTTTTCACCGGTACCTCACACTTCTTGCCGTTCAAGGTACGGGGGATTTCGCCGACCACCACGAACCGGTCGGGCACGTGTCGTGGTGACAGAGCGCTACGAAGCTCCTTCCGCAGCGTCGGCTCGATGTCCTCGAGTCGCGTACCCGGCGCGAGCACGAGGAAACACAGCAGCTGCCCGTCGTCGTTGCCGGCCGCCGAGGTGTCCACGACCAGGGAATCGGCCACCTCGTCGAAGCCCTCGACCACGCGGTAGAACTCCGCCGTCCCCATGCGCACGCCGCCGCGGTTGAGCGTGGAGTCGCTGCGGCCGTAGATCACGGCCGAGCCGCGCGGGGTCACGCGGATCCAGTCGCCGTGGCGCCAGACGCCGGGGTACATGTCGAAGTACGCCTCGTGCAGCCGCGTGCCGTCGGGGTCGTTCCAGAAGAACACCGGCATCGACGGCATCGGTTCGGTGATCACCAGCTCACCGACCTCGTTGCTCAGCGAGTTGCCCGCTTCGTCGTACGAAGCGACGGCCGCGCCCAGCGCCCGGCACGACAGCTCACCCAGCCACACCGGCACGTCCGGCGCCGCCGCCACGAACGCCGCGCACAGGTCCGTGCCCCCGGAGACCGAGCAGATCTGCACCGACTTCCCGATCTTGTCGGCGATCCACCGGAAGCCCTCCACCGACAGCGGCGCACCCGTGGAACCCAAGGCGCGCAACGCACTCAGGTCGTAGCGGGCCGAAGGTTCGAGGCCCGCCTTGAGGCAGCTCTGGATGAACGGCGCCGACGTGCCGAAGTACGTGATGCGGTGCTGTTCGGCCAGGTGCCACAGCACGTTGAGGTCCGGGTGACCCGGGCTGCCGTCGTAGAGCACGATCGTCGAGCCCACGAGCAGGCCGGAGATGAGGAAGTTCCACATCATCCAACCGGTGGTGGTGAACCAGAAGAACCGTTCGCCCGGCCCGAGATCCGCTTGCAGCGACAGGGCTTTCAGGTGCTCGACGACGATCCCGCCGTGGCCCTGCACGATCCCCTTCGGCAATCCCGTCGTGCCCGACGAGTAGAGCACCCACAGCGGATGTGCGAACTCCACCGGCTCGTAGGTCAGCTGCGTGCCGGCGTGTTCGGCGAGCATCGCGTTCCAGTCGCAGGTGCCGTCAACGGTCCCCTCGCCCACGTACTTCACGAGAACGGTTGCGCTCAGCGACGAGATCTCCGCGCGCAGCCGCTCGACCGTGGGGGTGACGTCGAACTCGCGGCCGTTGTAGGCGTAACCGTTCACGGCGATGAGCACCTTCGGCTCGATCTGCGTGAAGCGGTCCGAGATCGCGCGCACGCCGAAGTCCGGCGAGCACGACGACCAGATCGCCCCCAGCGACGCCGCCGCCAGGAACGCGACGAGCGTCTGCGGGCAGTTCGGCGCCAGCGCCACCACGCGGTCGCCCTTTTCCACGCCGAGCGCCTTCAACGCGCCACGCGCGGCCGCGACCTGTGCGCGAAGGTCGCCGTACGTGAGCTGCTCGGCGAAGCCGTCTTCGCGGTGGAAGATCGCGGCGAGCTCATCGTCGTCCTTCGCCGCCCCCGCGACGCCCGGGGTGAGGGCGTGTTCCGCGTAGTTCAGCGTGCCGCCGTCGAACCACTTGGCGTTCGGCATCGCGCCCGAGAGGACTTCGCGCGGCCGCTCGTGCCAGCGCACGCCGGAGAACTCCGCGACGGCCGACCAGAACTCGGGCACTTGCTCCACCGAATAGCGCCAGAGGGAGTCGTAGTCACCGACTTCCACGCCACGTTCGTCCCGCAGCCAGTGGCGGAACGCTTCGATGCGGGTGTCGGACACGCGGCTCGGGTCGGGTCGCCAGAGCACTTCGGGAATATCGGCAGTCTGGGTCACCCGCCGATGTTAACTGCGGCTAACAGACTTGTCTCGGCTCAGTGTCTCGGTTCAGCGCAGGTGGGCGTCGAACCAGTCCAACGTGCGCTGCCAGGCTTCCTCCGCTGCGCCCGGGTCGGCGTCGAAGCGGTGGTTGGCGCCGGCGTAGCGCACCACGTTCGTGGCCACCTTCGCCGACGCCGCCGCCTCGCGCAGCTGCTCCACTTCGGCGCCGCCGGCTTCGTCACCGGCGTCGCCGTACATGCCGAGCCACGGACTGGTCAGGTGGCCCGCGATGTCCAGCAGCCGCGGCAGCTCCGTCACGCGCTGGCCGCCCACGCTCACCGCCGCCCCGAGCCGCCGGTGCGACGCGACCACCAGCGCCGCCGTCCCCCCGAGATCGAAGCCGACGACACCTCTCAGATCGGCCTCCACCCCGCGCTCGACCAGCCATTCGAGTGTGATGTCCGTCGCGTCGAGCAGGTCCTGCTGCGTGAGCTTCTCGCCGCCGTCGATGTGCGGGGTGACGGTGAGCCAGCCTTCGTTCGCGAGGCTCGCAACCAGCAGCAGCACGCCGTCGGTGACCCCGTCGCCTTCGTGCAGGACAACGAGGCCGCCGCGCAGGGCACCGTCGGGTTCCGCGAAGGTCAGGCGCAGCGCGCGGCCGTCGGTACGCTGGTAATCCACGGTGCTCGTCGACGTCATCACCTCATGCAATCACCTCCAGGTGAACATTGGGAACCTTTGTGGATCGGCCGGCGCGAGATACCGTGACCGTGCCGTCCCGTCAGACCCGAGGAGAACCGACGATGCCGTCCCTCGCACCGCGCCCCGACCTCGATTCGTTGCCGAAGTACGTCCCCGGCCGGACGATCGAAGGCGCGATCAAGCTCGCGAGCAACGAGGTGCCCGGCGGTCCGCTCCCCAGCGTCCGTGCCGCCATCACCGACGCGATGGCCGACGTCAACCGCTACCCCGACAGCGGCTCCCACGCCCTGCGCGAACGCCTCGCTCGCGACCTGGACGTGCCCATCGAGCACCTCGCCGTCGGCTGCGGCTCGGTTTCCCTGTGCCAGCAGCTCATCCAGGCTGTCTGCGGTCCTGGTGACGAGGTGATGTTCGCGTGGCGCTCCTTCGAGGCGTACCCCATCGTCACGCAGGTCGCGCACGCTTCGCCGGTGAAGGTCCCGCTGACGTCGTCACACGGGCTGGACCTCGACGCCATGCTCGCGGCCATCACTTCGCGGACGAAGCTCATCTTCGTCTGCAACCCCAACAACCCCACCGGCACCGTGTTGACGCACGACGAGCTGGCGCGCTTCATCGGCGCCGTGCCCTCCCACGTGCTGGTGGTCTTGGACGAGGCCTACAAGGAATTCGTCGCGGACGGTTCCGTTCCGGATGGCGTCGAATTCACGCGTACTCATGAGAACGTGGCGGTGCTGCGCACTTTCTCCAAGGCTTACGGTCTGGCCGGCCTTCGCGTCGGTTACGCCGTGGCGTGCGCTTCTATCGCGGAGGCGCTTCGCCAGGTGTACGTGGCCTTCTCCGTGAACGCCATCGCCCAGGTCGCCGCCATGGCGTCGCTGGATGCCGCCGACGAGCTCATGGCCCGCTGCCGCGCGATCATCGGCGAACGCGACCGAGTTCGTGACGCACTGGTGTCCATGGGCTACGAAATTCCTGTTACCCAGGCCAATTTCGTGTGGTTCCCGCTGGGCGAGCGCACGGTTTCGTTCGCCGAACACATGCTGGACCGCAAGCTCATCGTGCGGCCGTTCCCCGGCGACGGCGCCCGCGTCACGATCGGCACCCCGGAAGAGAACGACCTGTTCCTGGCGGCTGCGCGGGAATTCTTGGCTTGACAGGGTGGCACGGGTCGGCGGGACGGCATCCGTTCCGCTGATCTTGCCGCGTCGCACTCCCGGGTTGCCTGGGGCTGGGCATAGCTTTGCCCGATGGCGGGCACAACCGAACGAGACACCACCGCGCGCGAACGCGAAATCGGCGACGAGCTTCGCCGCCTCCGCGTGCGCGCGGACCTGACCGCGATCGACCTCTCCAAACGAGTGGGCTTCTCGGCCAGCAAGATCTCCCGCATGGAGAGCGGCGCCCGCGGGGTGACCGAAATCGACGCGACCCTGTTCGCGGCGAACTGCGGTGCTTCTCGCAAGGAGGTGCTGAATCTGGTGGGCCTCGTTCGAGAGGTGGACGATGGCTACCGGCTGCGGCCGCACGAAGAGCGGCTCTCCGATGAGCTGCCTTCGCTGATCGTCGCCGAGACCGGCTCAAGCGAGATCATCCAGTTCGAGCCGCTGGTGATCCCTGGGATTCTGCAGATCGAGGAATACATCCGAGCACTCTTCCGCTGGGGCGGCTACTACGACGAAGAAGGTGTCAACCTTCGGGTTCAAACCCGGCTAGCCCGCCAGACTTTGCTGCGGCGCAAGGATTCGCCGTTCTTCACCTTCTACATCCATGAGCAAGTCCTGCGAGCGCCGGTCGCCGACCGCGCGATTATGCATGAACAGATCCTGCACCTCGTGCTGACATCCTCGATGGAACGCTGCGCCGTTCGCGTGGTCCTCGATCGGACCTGCCCGAACGGCGTGATGGGCACCGGCTTCCGGGTCATGCGCTACAACGGCCAGCGACCCATCATCTACACCGAGAACCAAACGTCCAGCCTGTTCTTCGAGAAGCCGGAGGACATCGAGGAGTACCGCCGGGTGCTGGCGCAAGTGGCGAGTTTCGCGTTGGATGGAGCAGAATCGCGCGAGTGGCTTGCCGCGCTGGCAAGCGAGTACGACCAAGTGAAGGACGGCCCCGATGAACTCCCGTGACCTCGTGTGGCGCAAGAGCAGCTACAGCGGCAACACCAACGGGGACTGCGTCGAGGTCGCGCTGGGCACCGTCGTCGGCATCCGGGACACGAAGTCCCGCGAAGCCGGCGAACTCCACGTCCCTGCCGCAGCCTGGCAGGCCTTCCTCTCACTTCACAACTAGCTCCACCACAGCCGCCACCCCGATCACCACAATCACGGCCCGCAACACCGTCGGCGACATCTTCCGCCCAACCTTGGCCCCGATCTGCCCCCCGATCGTCGACCCGACGGCCAACAAGCCGATCACCGGCCAGCTCACCGGCGCGACGATCGCGTAGATCAACCCGGCCACCACGTTGACGACGGCTGCGAGGACGTTCTTCACCCCGTTGAGCCGTTGCAGGGATTCGGACAGCAGCATCCCCATCACCGCCATCAACATCACGCCTTGGGCCGCGGTGAAGTACCCACCGTAAATCCCGATGACGAACAACAACCCCAGAAGCAGCGGCCCGGGCTTGTGCTCGACCCCGTTGGCCTCCCGCCGCCTCTGCACCCACTTCGACACCCTCGGCTGCACGATGACGAGAACGACGGCCAACCCGACCAGCACCGGCACGATCGTCTCGAAGGCGTCCTTGGGCAACGTCAGCAACAGGATCGTCCCCCCGATCGCGCCGAAGAACGACGCCACCGAGAACCTCAACACCTGCGGCCAGTACCCCGTCAGCTCGTCCCGGTACCCGTAGGCCCCACTGATCGTCCCGGGCGCCAGCCCCACCGCGTTGGACGTCGTCGCGGTGATCGGTGGATACCCCAGCGCCACGAGCACCGGAAACGTCACCAACGTCCCGGACCCCACCACCGCGTTGATCATCCCCGCCCACACCCCGGCAACGAAGATGATCACCGCGTGCCACCACGTCATAAAGCACCCACCCAGGCACCCTAAGCACCCACCCCAACCCCCGCGCCCCGATGTGTCACGACCGACAGTCCTCCACGGGTGATGGCCGATTACCGAGAGTATTCAATCGCTGCTGGGGGCTCCTGGTGAGTCTTGCCGAGATCCGGCAAAATGCTCATTCGACGGTGACCGGTCGACTACCGTAGCCGCTGGGGACAGTCCGCAACCGGGCTGACAGGCCATCAGAGGGGGAACACAGTGGTTGGACCTGCGTCGGAAGCGAACTGGCTCACCGGTCTCGACTTCGCCATCACAGACGCGCCCGCCGCTGGCGGCAGCGCTTCCGCAGGGGCACCAGCCAGCTCCGTCGGCAGCAGCGGGGGAAAGTTCAGTCTCAGCATTGAGGAAGCTCAGAGCATGTTGACCGTGGCCAAACGCGTCCGCGACAGCCTCCAGAAGATGAGCCCCACCGCAGAGGGGCTGCTCCAGGTCCGGCCACCTACGGACGACCCGGGCAGCACGGGCTACAGCCAGCTTCTGGTTGGTAACGCGAATGGCGGAGCGTTCCATTACGGCGCTACACAAGTCGCAGCCGAACTCAAGTATGCGACTGACCTGGTGACCAAGCTGCACGATGCGCTGGCGAAGGTCGGAGCAGCTGACGAAGCATCAACTGCCGCCGTCAAGGCCGCCGCAAGCGGAAGTCAGAGCGAGGGGCTCTTGTGACAACCAAACGACTGCTGCTGACTCTCACCGCCGCAGCGGCCGCCTTCGCTGTCGTTGCGGGGTGCTCGGGCGGATCTGCTGCTCCCCCTGCGAGTAGTGCACCCACTTCAGCCGTCGAGACGCTGCCGCACAGCGGCGCTCCCAAGGTCGAACACCCGCTGCCGGCGTCGGTGTTGTCAGGTGACCCATGCCAGGAGGCTCTCACGGCCAAGCAGCTCGACGCGCTTTTCGGAACCGCTCCACAAAGCGCTCGCAACGACGCCGCCGGCCTTGGCCCCGCGTGCCACTGGAACAACAGTGACACCGGTGCTGCGTTGGACGTCAGCTACGTCACCCAGACACACGAGGGCCTGAGCGGCGTGTACCAAAACACAAAACCGCAGGTCAGCGTCTGGCGCGAGCTCCAGCCGATCCAGGGGTTCCCTGCGGTCGCGCATTCGTCGGAGAGCGCCGACTCACCCCACATCTTCTGCCAGGTGAGCACCGGCATCCGCGATGACCTCTCGTTCGACGTCTCGTTGTCGCTCAGCTCCGCCAAAATTGGCAAAGCCGATCCGTGCGACGTGGCCGACCAGGTCGCCGGCATGGTCGTCACCGATCTGCTTCAGAAGGCAGGTGCGCGATGAGCTTCTTCGACAAGATCGGTGACAGCGCGAAGTGGGTCGGCGATCGGTTCAGCGACCTCGGGCACTGGGCCGACGACGTTTGGCACGGCAACGTCGGCACGCAATCCGTCCCTGCACCAGAACTGGTGCAAAAGATCCAGCAGAGCCGTGGAGCGACCGGCTGGCACGATGGAGGCAACAAGGCCAAAGGTCTCGCCAAAGACCATGACTTGCTCAGCTCCGACATCAACAAGCTCAGCAGCGGCCTCGAATCCATGTGGACCGGAAACGGGGCCGAGGCGGCGCAGGCGCGAATCAAGATGTTCTCGGCAGCCACCACGGCCGCGTCGCAGACGTACACCAGCAACGGTGAGAACCTGACCGGCCTGGCAAACGGGTTCGACGACATGAAGGCCGCGCTGCAGCCGATGCCGGGCACACCGCCACACAAGGACTTCCTCGATGTGGCCACGCCGTGGGACACCGATACCGAGGACAAGATCAACCAGTACAACCAGCTCGCTGCCCAGAACCTCGCCCGGTACCAGAGCTACGCAGACCAAGCTCAGAGCAGCGGCCAGAGCCTCCAGAACGACTACGGCAAGCTGAACGACTTCGACGACAACCTGGCGATCACGCAGGCGACGAAGGTCAAGGTCGAAAAACACACCCACAAGACCACGAGCGACGACGACAAGACGAAGACCTCCCGGACCGAGGTCGATCCTCCGCGTATCACCACTCCGCCACCCAACACCCCTCCGCCCACCACGCCCCCGCCGACCACGCCTCCGCCCAACATTCCGCCGCCGGTGGTGCCGCCGCCGACGGGGCGGCCGATTGACCTGCCAGGGCGCAAGCCGCCGGAGGATGAGCGGCCGGGTTGGCGGCCGGGGGACGATGATGATGACAGCACGCAAAAGTCCGGTCTGGATGATCCGACGGTGAAGCCGCCCGGGCAGCGGTTTCCGGTCGGTAGTGGCAATCCGTCTTGGTCGTCGACGGGCGGTGGAGCGGATGGCTTCGGCCCCGGTGGGTTCGGCGTAGGCGCTGGGGCGGGGGCCGGGGGAGCAGGTGGCTCGGGAGCGTTCGGCAGCGGCAGCAGCGGACGCGGCGGCATCGGCTCTCGCCTCAGCGGCGGTGCGGGATCCGGAGCGTTCAGCGAAGAAGGCGCCCGCGGTGGCGCGATGGGCGGCCGGGGCGCGATGGCGGGTGCGACCGGCGCCAAGGGTTCCCCGGGGATGGGCGGCGCGATGGGCGCCGCCGGCAACAAGGGCAAAGGCGAGGAAGACGCCGAGCACCAGCGCAAGTACGGCATCGACGACGATTCGGCGTTCACGTTGATCGACGACGCGGACGGCCGGCTCCTCGACCCCCACACCGGGCTTCCGCCGACGCCCCCGACCATCGGAGCCTGAGCAGACCGATGACCATCATCAACAGGCCGGTGCGGGTACCCCGGCCAGTGTTCCTCGTTGCCTGGGCCGTCGCCGAGCTCGGTGAGCCGCCGGTTGTCGTCGGGCCGGATCAGACGTATCGCACCGACGAAGCGGCGGCGGAGCTGCGGCGCCGCGCTCTGGATGCGTTGTACGACTTGGGGTTGGCCACGTCCGGCGGTGAGCTCACCGGGGCGTTCGAAGAGACGCTCGGCGTGCTCGCCCGGCCCTCGCGCGAGATGTACTCGTGGAGCAACTTCCGCGACGGCGAGGACGACGGCGCCATCCTCGTCGCCGAGTCCGGCCGCGACGCCGTGCGCCTGATCACCGATCACCGCACGGTGCAGCTCGACCCGATCCCGGCGCGCGAAGCCGCGGAGCACCTCGTGGACGCCCTGCCATCGCGACCACCGGCGCGGCTGGCGCCGATCAGCGTGCCGAAGTCCCACTTCGACGACGTCGGCCACGACTACGAGTCCGACAACCCGCTGAACGAAACCTCGCACGACGCCGACGAGCTCCGCCGCCTCATGCGCGCCGGCCGCGACGCCGCCCACCAGCTGTACGTGGCCACCCGTGACCACGCCGGCAACCGCGCGCGCAGCACCCCGATGTCCGTCCTCGACCTCACGGACCGCGGCCGCGTGCTGACGTTCATCGGCAACACCGACGGCCAGGCCCGCATCAACGTCCACCCCGGACACCGCGCGCACCTGATCGAGGCGCTGCACCTGGCATCCACCGCCCTGGCCTGATCCACGGCGATCGTGTGCAGCCGCTGACCTGGAGGAACAGGTCGGAGCAGAGGCGCACGCCGGACTGGCAATCAACCGTCACGACTTCGCCGCGCGCGAAAGAAGCGCACCCAGCAGTAGCCGGCGACCGGAAGGCAGACACCCGCAAGGCTGATCTGAGCCCAGCTTCGCCAGCCGTTCTGGCTGAGCAGCCCCACCATGGCCAACCCCACACCAAGCCAGGAGTACGAGATCGCGCACCACAGCGCGGCCTTCGAAGGCATCCGCACCGGTCGGAAGGGACCGTTCTCCGGCTTCATGGGCACTCCCTGGGCAAGCCTGGTCCCGCAGAACTACCCCTCAGCTCGAAAGATCACTCCTGTGGCTCGAACACGCAGAACTCGTTGCCCTCCGGATCCGCCATGATCCACCAACCGATATCGCCTCCCTTCTCCCTCACCATCGTCGCCCCCAGCGCGGCCAGCTCGCCGATGTCGCCGAAAACGTCGAGGTGCATCCGGTTCTTCACCGTCTTCGGCTCCGGCACCGGGTTGAGCCAGATCAACGGACCTTCGCCGACGACGTCGACGATCGGGACCGGCCAGCCGGCGGGCCGGGTCTCGTTCCCGAGCGTGTCGCGCCGGACGTAGCCCAGCGCGGTGCACCACCAGTCGGCCAGTGCCTGGTGGTCGGCCGCGTCGAGGGCCAGGTCCTTGAACTTCGCTGTCACTTGATCACAGTGGCACACACCACCGACATTTCTCGCCGGTTGCCGCCGCCTGTCAGGATGGACGCGTGGCGCACGAATCCGATCAGGTCTGGAGCGCCACCGTCGACCGCTTGCGCGCGATGATCGACGGTGGCGAGCTCCCGCCTGGCTCGAGGCTGCCCGCCGAACGCGCCCTCTGCGAACAGCTCGGCATCAGCCGCGGCTCGCTGCGGCAGGCGCTGCGGGTGCTGGACTCGATCGGTTACGTCCAGATCCGCGCGGGCTCCGGCACCTACGTCCGCGAGCCGACCGAAGCGCCGCTGAGCAGCTGGTTCTCCGAGCACGAACAGCTGGTCGAGAAGCTGTTCGACCTGCGCGCCACGGTCGAGCCCACCCTCGCCGAACGCCTCGCCGGCAACCACTCACCGCGAACCATCCAGAAGCTCGAGGACAACGTCGCCGAGATGGAAGCCGCGGCGGCGCAAGGTGACATGCTCCGCGTCATCGCCACCGACGCCGAGTTCCACCGCGTCATAGCGGGCAACGCCGGCAACGACGACGTCGCCGACCTGCTGCGCTCGGTGCTGGCCCTCGTCGGCGAGGAACGGCGTGCGGCGCTTCGGCTGCCGGGCCAGATCCGCAAGGCCGTGGATGAGCACCGCGCGATCCTGGCGGCGGTGAAGGCTTCGAATGGGCCTGCTGCGCGGGAAATTACGCTGAAGCATTTGTTGGATGCCAAGTCGTACGCGCACGATTATGCGGCAGGGCAGGATTCCTCGGAGTAGAAGTTCGGCGCAGGGTTCTGGTGTCTGTGCTGGTACTGGATCTCTTGGCCTTCCTTCTCGGGCGGACGATTACTTCACTGAGCTGCTGTGACTGGATCTGTTTTGGAAGCTGGGCGCCTTTCGAGCGGACGGTGCTTCTCTGCGCTGCTCCTATATACGAACCGCTGGCGATGTCAACCGCGGCTTCCGAGTTGTCCACACCCCTGGTCGCCGACAGCGCAGTTGTCCACAGATCTCGCCATGGCCGTTTTTGGGGCCAGGTAACGATAGAATGGGATGGGGACGCCCCCCTTGGGCGGGCGGGGGCTGCCTGTCGGGGTCTGGAGGGGCTGGCGCGAACAACACCGCCCGTGTCGTTTTGACAGTGGCGCAGGTCCGTCGCTTGGCCTGAACCCGAACCACAGTGGCAGCCGAGGGTTCCAACCAGGATCCAGCAGTCCACCGCAGCGCCCCGACTCAAAGCGCGCTCCGAAACCCGATCCTCACCACCGTGGCCGACTCAGTGTGTCCGTCACCGAAATGCCCGTGACGAGGACCTAACGCGACTCCAAGATCCGATCCACGAACCGCCCCACCTTGTCCTCCAGGCGGGCAACTCGCTCGGCCAGGGAGAGCGTCTCCACAGGTTGCGGTACGGCGGGCTTCAGCTCCCCCCGGACGTACGCGCTGCACGACAGGTTGGCGCACGCGTACGTGCCCAGCGTGTTCCCCTCCCGGCCGAGCTTGCCCGCGCGGCGGCCGGTGAACAGGGTGATGTCCGCGAGCGCGTGGGTGGTCGAGCAGAAGGCGCACATGTTGCTGCGCAACCGCGACCCCGCGGGCGGAGCGGCGCGCAACGACAGGCCCACCACGTCGGAGCCGTGGGGCACCACCAGGTACGCCCGCCCCGGCGCCTTCGGGTCCCGCCAGCCGAGGAAGTCGCGGGTGGGCCAGGGGACGTCGGTGGGGAGGGTGACGGACTTGGCCTCGCCGCGGGAGCAGTTCACGAAGGAGGCGCGGATCGCGTCGGCGTCGAGGGGTTGCATGAGCGTCAACCGTAGTGACCAGGCCGGGAAACCTGCCACGCGTTTTCTCGGCGAGCCACCTGCGAGTGCGAGCCCGTACGATCGGGCGCGTGCGCAGGCGAACGGCGGGACGGTTCCGGCTGGTTCTGCGCACGAGCCTGGGCTTCGCCGCGCTGGGGATCGGGTCGAGTGTCGCCGGGTCGGGTGTGGTGGCGTTGCTGCTGCTCCTGCAGGGGCTGCCGGGTGACGTGGGCGACCGCGGCTGGGTCCTGGGGCTGACGGCGGGCGGGATCGTGGCCGTGAGCCTGCTCGTCGGCACGTTGTGGACGGCCTACCTGCAGCGTCGCACCGTGGTGTGGTTCACGATCGGGCGGCCGCCGTCCGCGGACGAGGCCAAGCGAGCACTGCGGTTGCCCGTGGACATGGCCGTGGTGAGCGGCACGTTGTGGCTCGTCGGCACGATCGCGCTGGGCACGTTCGCCGGTGTGCTGGGCTCGTTCGAGGACGCCGCCGGCATGGCACTGACGATCGGGCTCGGCGGGCTGACCACCGTCGGCCTGATGTACCTCGCCGCGGAGTGGGTGGCGCGGCCGGTGATGACGATCGCGCTCGACGTGGCGCCGCCGCACGGGGCGTTGCCCGTGACGGTGCTGACCAGGCTGATCGTCACGTGGGCGCTGGCCAGCGGGGTGCCGCTGGTGGGCGTGCTGCTGGTCGCGACACCGCCCGACGCCGGGCGCGCCAACCCGACCGCCAGCCTGGTCATGCTGTCCGTGATCGGCCTGGTCACGGGCGCGATCGGCACCGCGCTGCTGGCCCGCGCCGTCGCCGCGCCGCTGCACCGGCTGCGCGTGGCGCTCGACCGCATCGCGCGCGGCAGCACCGACGTGTCCGTCGACGTCGACGACTCCAGCGAGATCGGCCTGCTCCAGACGTCCGTGAACGACCTCGCCGCCGGCCTGCGGGAGCAGGAGCGGATGCGGGACCTGTTCGGCCGGCACGTCGGCACCGACGTCGCCCGCCACGCCCTCGAGTACGGCGCTTCCCTGTCCGGCGACGTGCGCGAGGTGACGGCGCTGTTCGTGGACGTCGTCGACTCCACCGCGCTCGCGTCGCGCACGCCGCCGGAAGAGCTGGTGGCGAAGCTGAACCGGTTCTTCGCCAGCGTGGTCCAGGCCGTCGACGCGCGCGGCGGCCTGGTCAACAAGTTCCAGGGCGACGCCGCGCTGTGCATCTTCGGCGCGCCCACCCGGCTGTCCGACGCCCCCACCATGGCCCTGGCCGCGGCCCGCGCGATCCGCGACGCCGTGGTGGCCGAAGGCGAGCTCGACCTGGGCATCGGCGTCGCGTGCGGGCAGGTGTTCGCGGGGCAGCTGGGCACGTCGAGCCGCCTCGAGTACACCGTGATCGGCGACGCCGTGAACGAGGCCGCGCGGCTCACGGAGCACGCGAAGTCGGTGCCGTCGCGCATTCTCGCCAGCGAGGGCGCGGTGAAGGCGGCCTTGGGTGGCGAGCGCGAGTTCTGGCTGCCCCACGGGCCCCTGCTGCTGCGGGGGCGGCAGCAGACGACCGAGGCGTGGACGAACTAACGCTCGACGGTGGCCGCGAGCAGGTGCGCGAGGGTGTGGTCGTCGAGCTGCGAACCGTCCCAGGTGGTGGTGAAGCGGCTGATCCGCCGGCCGGCATCGAGCTCGACGGCGATGATGCCGTGGTCGACCGGCTCGCTGTGGTTGACCCACTCGTAGCCCCCGCCGTGCGCGCTGCCGACGGTGTGCCGGATCGCCGCGCCGCGACCGTAGGGCAGGCTGGCCGCCGCGCGGGTGACGTACTGCTCGATCGCCTGCCGCCCGACGATCCTGGTGCGCAGGGCCAAATCCTCGAAGACGGCCTCGTCGGTGAACAGCCCGGTCACGTCCCCGCGCCCGAGTCCCGCGTTGAGCTTCACGGCGACCTGTCGCACCACCGAAGAGGACTGCGACGCGATGACGTCCTCGCCGAAGGCCCTCGGGAACTGCGCGGGCGGCACGCGCAGCGCGGCGGCCGCCTCGATGCCGAAGTGGCGGCCGTCCCAGTAGTCGACCTGGCGGATCACTTTGCCGTCGCGGAAGTCGACGGCCGCGAGGATGCGGATCTCGTGCCCGAACAGCTCGGGTGAGTCGGTGAACTGCACGATCGCGCTGTGCTCGTCGCCGATGATCCGGGTCGCGTAGCTGCGCGCGGTGGCCGGCCAGGTCGGCATGTACTGCTCGAAGACCGCTCTCAGCGCATCGGCCGTCGGCAGGTACCAGCCGAGGGTGGCGTCGGTGTAGTACATCGGCTTGCGGGCGAAGTGCGCCATGGTGCGGTCGACGGAGCGGCTCGTCTTGTCCCGGAACAGCCGCGTGACCAGGTCCATGACCCGCGGCGTCGCGTGGCCGGACTCGAGCACGGGGTCCTCGGTCCTGGCGGCGGCCGCTGCCGGCACGGCCAGGCCGACCAGAGCCGTCGCCGCGACCGCGCCACCGAGCACACCTCGACGTGTCAGTTCTCCCACCACTGCCTCCAAGATTGAAGCTTCAAGTTTTGGGCTGAGCATATTGCGTCCAAGATTGAAGCTTCAAGCTTTGTTACGCTGACGCGATGAGCGCGGAACCCCGCTGGCTGAACCGGGCCGAGACCGACGCCTGGGTCGCGCTGGTCGGCTTGCTCATCAAGGTGCCGGCCGCCCTCGACAGCGAACTGCGGCGGCGCGTCGGCCTCGCCCACTTCGAGTACCTGGCGATGAGCGGGCTTTCCGAGGCGCGCGAGCGGACCTTGCCGATGAGTGAGCTGGCCAGCCTGTCCAACGGGTCGCTGTCGCGGCTCTCCCACGTCGTGTCCCGGCTCGAACAGCGGGGCTGGGTCACGCGCGCCACCTGCCCGACGAACCGCCGCGTC
This sequence comes from Amycolatopsis sp. NPDC004368, assembly GCF_053602515.1. Taxonomy (NCBI): domain Bacteria; kingdom Bacillati; phylum Actinomycetota; class Actinomycetes; order Pseudonocardiales; family Pseudonocardiaceae; genus Amycolatopsis; species Amycolatopsis sp. NPDC004368. Next base: position 18,377 of record NZ_JBSGDT010000060.1, read on the forward strand.
ACCGAGGTCACCCTCACCGACGCCGGCTACACCGTGGTGGTCGACGCCGCACCGGTCCACCTGGACCTGGCGCGGTCGCTGGTGCTCGACGCCCTGGACGACACTCAGGTGCGCCAGTTGAAGGCGATCGCGGGCGCGATCCTGCGGCGCGCTGATCCGGACGGGACGTATCCGCCGAAGGGCACGGCGATCCGGGCATGAGGTGCGGGCTGCCAGGGGCACGTCCATCCAGGCGTGAAGCGCCAGAGGCTCAACCATCCCTCAGGGGCTCCCCCAAGGTCCATTCTCTCGGCCCCCACCGACGAAAACCCTGGTAGAAGCCCGATGCAGCCCACTTGTCCAGCACCCGGACGAGTGATCCCAACCCCACAACTCGACCCGAAGACCGAGCAGAGAGGCCGCGCGAACTACCCCAGCTCAGGCCACGTCAGCAACGTCGACCCCCACGTCAGCCCCGCCCCGAACGCCGTGAGCAGGACCCGGTGGCCCGGCACCAAACTCCCGTCCGCCACCGCGTCGGCAAGAGCCAACGGGATCGAAGCGGCACTGGTGTTGCCGACCCGGTCGATGTTCGCCACCACGGCGTCCACGGGGAGGCCGAGGTGCTTGGCGGTCGCCTGGAGGATGCGGATGTTGGCCTGGTGGCCGACGAACCGGTCGACGTCGCCGACCATCCAGCCGGCCTGGTCCAGCACGGCGCGGGACGACTCGGCCATGCGGGCGCACGCGTGGCGGAAAACAGCCGTGCCCTGCATGACCAGGTGGTGGTCGCGCTGGTCCTCGGAGAAGCGCTGCTTCGAGCCGCCCGCCTCGACCCACAGCAGGCCCGCCAGCTCACCCTCGCTGTGGAGGTCGAAGGGACCGATCGCGCCCGGTTCGTCGGCCTCGCCGGCTCGCAGCAGGACTGCGCCGGCGCCGTCGCCGAAGATGGGGACCGTGGTGCGGTCGGTGGGGTCGACCAGGGAGGTGAAGACGTCGGCGCCGATCACCAGCACGCGCCGGGCGATGCCGCTCGCGATGAAGCCCTGGGCGGTGGCCAGGGCGTAGATGAAGCCGCTGCACACGGCGTTCACGTCGAACGCGGCGGCCGTGCCGAGGCCGAGCCGTGCGGCGACCTGGGGCGCGCTGGCGGGACACAGTTGGTCGGCAGTGGACGTGGCGAGCACCACGGCATCCACGGAGCTGTCGCCCAGCGCGTCGGCGCCCGCGGCGACGGCGAGGTCCACTGTGGACTCGCCGGGCGCGGCCATGCGGCGCTCACGGATGCCGGTGCGGGTGCGGATCCACTCGTCGGAGGTGTCGAGGCTCTGCGCGATCTCGTCGTTGGTCACGACCCGTTCGGGCAGCGCGCGGCCGAGTGCGGCCACGACAGCGGTACGACCAGGTGGAAACCCGACAGGACTCACAGCACTTACCTCCCCGGCCGGTGGACGGCGGTTCCACCGGCTCGCTCCACTTCTATGGGCTACCCCTGGGTAAACCGGTCAGTTGTGGCACACGTCACTCATCCTCCTCTTTCACGTTCGCTCGATAGGAGGTATTGGGCAAACCCGTTCTTGATCACGGGGTGAGCCTCGGTAAAGACGAGGCGTCCGGCCGGTGTCCCCGGTTAGCCTGAAGCGTGCTCACACCCGACCTCGACCGGCTGGACCTCGCCATCCTCGCCTGCCTGCAGGCCGACTCGCGCACGATCGCCGAGGTCATCGGCGCGAAGGTGGGCCTTTCGGCCGCCGCCGTGCAGCGCCGCATCAAGCGCCTGCGCGAGACGGGCGTGATCGAGAAGGAGGTCGCCGTGCTGTCCCCCGTCGCCCTCGGGCTCTCGATGACGTTCGTGGTGATGGTGGAGATGGAACGCGAAAACCTGGTGGTGCTCGACGCGTTCCGCCGGCAGGTGCTGGGCGACGACTGCGTGCAGCAGTGTTACTACGTCACGGGCACGGCCGATTTCGTGTTGATCGTGACCTGCCCCGACATGGCGGGGTTCGAGTCGTTCACGCGGCGGATGTTCTTCGACAACCCCAACGTCCGGCACTTCACCACGAGCGTCGCCATGGACCGGGTGAAGGTCGGGCTCACGCTTCCCCTGGCCTGAACCACCACGGTCTACATCGGACCGTGACGCTTCCGTGACCCCGCACGGAAGTCTCCCGCTCGGGTGACGGGCGGTCAGCGGTCGAACGCAAGGGGTATGTGGCCGGTGTTACGCCACAGAGGACGGATGCAGCCGATCGCGTGAACGCGGCAAAACCCGCGTCACGAGCGCCCGGGCCGATCATCTCCTTGCCGACCAGTTCGCAGGACGCGAACCACCGGAGGAAACCCCAGGAGCAGCCGTGCACACCGACGCCGTACACCAGACCCAGTTCGTGTTGCTGAACGAGAGCACCACGCCGGTGCTGTCCCGCCTGTCCTACCACTCCACCGAGCCGTTCGCGGTCACCGTGGCGTTCCGGACCGAGCGCGGCCGGTGGATCGAGTGGACGTTCGCACGTGACCTGCTCGTGACCGGGCTCGACGAGCCGGCCGGGCTGGGCGACGTGCGCATCCGCCCGGACCTGTCCGAGGACCCGGCCATGCTCACGCTGGAGATCGAGTCACCCGACGGGTACGCGTCGTTCGAGCTGGAGCGCGAGGACGTCGAGTCGTTCCTCGAGTCGTCCTACGAGCTGGTCCCGCTCGGCGCCGAGAGTGAGAGCTTCGACATCGACGGGCTGATCGAGGAGATCAGCAACGTCTGACCGCAGTCTGCCGATCCCGCGGCGGTATAGGGAGAAGGGCGGCTCGAGTGCTCTGGAGGCACTCGAGCCGCCCTTCTTCTGTTCTACGTGGACGGTCAGCCGCGCACGAGCGTGGTGCCGGTCGCGGAAAGGGCGCTGGCGATCGGGTAGAAGTACGTGTTCACCGTGTCACCACCGGAAAGCAGGCCCTGCGCCTGGTTGCCGGAGATGAACGAGCCACCCGAGTCGCCGTGGTCGGAGCGGGCGTTGGTGAGCACCATGCCGGTGACGGTGCCCTCGGGGTAGCGCACGGTCTGGTTCTTGGCGCGGATCGTGCCGCAGGTCCAGCCGGTGGTGGAGCCGGACTTGCAGACCGACGCGCCGACGGCGGCGGCCGTCGAGCCCGTCACCCGCGTGCCGTTGTTGATCTGGCCGACCGGGGTCCAGTTGCTGTTGACCCGTGCGTACGCGTAGTCGCTGCCCGGGAAGCGGTAGGTGGAGAACGAGCCCATGGACACGCGGTTGTAGCCGGTGAGCGGGCCCGCGCCGGTGAGCGCGGCACAGTGGCCGGCGGTGAGGAAGCCGCCGTTCACGGAGAAACCCACGGAGCAGCGCGACGAGCCGCCGATGTAGTACGCGTCACCGCCGAGCACGTTGTAGTGCAGCTGCGGCTTGGCGGTGGTCTCCGTGACCTGCAGTGCCGAAGTGTCCACACCGGACTGCCGCGCGAACTTCTCCGCCGCCGCCCGCTGTCCCTTGAGGACGGTGATCGTGACGCGGTTCGACGCCGGGTCCACACCCCACGCCGTGACCGACTGCGGGGCGGTCTTCTCCCCCGCGTTCAGCTTGGCGACGCTCGAATCGAGCTGCCGCGCGCTGTAGCGAACGACCTGCGCCTCCGCGCCCGCCGCGCGCACCTTCTCGACGAGCGAGGCGTCGGTCACGCCGACACGCGCCTTGCCCGTGGCCGCGTCGTAGCTCGCGCCACCGAAGCTCGCGCCGAGCGACTTTTCGAGCGCCTGGCCCACCTTCGTGGCCGAGTCCTCGGCGGCGAGCCGGGCGATGGCCTGGTCGTGGGTCAGGCCCAGGTCGCGCTGCATCGCCGGCACCATGTCGGGGTTCAACAAGGTGGCACCCGCGACCGGGCTCGTGACCGCGGCCATCGTGCCCGCCGTCGCGGCGGCGACAGCGGCGATACCGAGGAATCTGATGATCTTCATGCTGCTCCCTCGTGACTACGCGCGGCACCGGTGCGGCCACGCGGCGCATTCCCTCCCCCGGGGTGAGAGCGTGCAGCGTGGTCCAATCCACTGCAATAAGGGCCCGGCGCGGATAGGTATACGCATTCCCCTTGGCCGAACGCCCTGCTCCGGACGTCGTAGCGAGCCTCGATACCGTCCATAAGTAGGGATTCCAGCAACTACTTTGCGTAGCGCATTCTATGCCCGGAACGTGGTATGCACCCCAGGAACGGGGAGTGACCAGATGTTCCGTACGCATGGTGAACCTCTGCCGAAGATCCGTCTGCCATCCGGTGACGCTCGGTACGCAGACGTGTGAGTCGGGTGTGGAGGTGCAGGTAGTCGGTTGGTTTACGAGCGGCCGAACGCTGCTTAGGCTCCCGGCGAAACGGACAAGCGCGCAGGGAGGGCGACATGTGGCAGGCCGGTTCCCGTCCGACGTCCGTCACCGTGCGCACCGGGCCCACGATTTTCACGGGCCGCGATCGGGAGCTCGCCACGGTCGTGGAGGTGCTCACGCACCGGCCGGCGGCCGTGCTCGTGGAGGGCGAGCCGGGGATGGGCCGCACGCGCCTGCTGGCGGAGCTGGCGCGAAGACCCGAGTTCGCGGGCGGTCGTGTGCTGCGGGGTGGCTGCCAGCCGCTGCGCGAGCCGTTCCCGTACGGGCCGGTGCTGGAAGCGCTGCACGCGGCGGGCGAGCTGGGGCCGTTGAGCCCGGTCGCCGGGGTGCTGCGGCCGTTGCTGCCGGAGCTGGCCGACCGGCTGCCGCCCACGCCCGAGCCGCTCGACGACCCGGGCGCGCAGCGGCACCGGGTGTTCCGCGCCGTGCGGGAGCTGTTCGTCGCGTGTGGGCCGACGATTCTGCTGGTCGACGACCTGCAGTGGGCCGACGAGGGTACCCAGGACCTGATGCGGTTCCTCGCCGCAGACCTGCCGCCGGAGCTGGCCGTGGTGGCCGCGTACCGCACGGGCGCGCAGCCGTGGCCGGGTCCGCTCGGCGCGCCGGTGCGGGTGGCGCCCACGGTCCACGTGGCCCGGGTGGCGCTCGGGCCGCTCGACGTCGCGGCGGTGCGGGCGATGGCTGTCGACGTGCTCGAGCTGCCGCGGGTGAGCGACGAGTTCGCGACGAAGCTGCACGAGTGCACGGGCGGGGTTCCGTTTGTGGTCGAGGAAACGTTGCGGGCGTTGCGAAACGTTCCGTTGCCCGTGGGCGAGGGGCTGTCGGATCGGCTGCTGGAGAACCTGGAGGTGCCGGCGCCGCTGCGGGAGTCGGTGACCGAGCGGCTGGCCGCGTTGCCCGCCGACGCGGCGCAGCTGACGCGGGCAGCGGCCGTGCTGGCGGTGCCCGCCGGGCCGGAGACGCTGGCCGAAGCTGCCGGGCTCGGTGACACCGTGCGGCCGGCACTGCTGGCCGCTTTGGCCGGTGGGCTTCTGGCCGAGCTGGGCGAAAACCGTTACGGGTTCCGGCATCCGCTCGCGCGCAAGGCTGTGTACGACGTGGTGAGCGGCCCCGAGCGGACGCTGCTGCACACCGAATCCATGCGGGTGCTGGCCGAGCTGCCGGAGCCGTCGTCGTTGGTGCTGGCGCAGCACGCCCACGCGGCCGGGCGCACGCGGGAATGGCTTCGTTACGCGGAAGCGGCGGCCGACGAGGCCATTTCCCACGGCGAGACGTCCCGCGCGATCGACCTGCTGCAGGCCGCGCTGCCGGCGGCGGACGACGTCGGGCGGCTGGCCACGAAGCTGAGCCAGGTGGCGCTGCGCGGCTTCCGCCCCGACGTGATCGAGACGCTGGAGCGGGTTCTCGAGGAGCGGCCGCTGCCACCGGCCGTGCGTGGCACGATCCGGCTTTCGCTGGGCCAGCTGCTGGTGCGCACGCTCGGACGGCTGACGCACGGGCGTGAGGAAGTGGAGCGGGCCGTCGCCGAGCTCGCCGACCGGCCTGAGCTGGCGGCACGCGGGATCAACCTGCTCGCGCAGCCCCTCGATGGCCTCACTCCCCTGTCGTGGCACGAAAACTGGTGGCGGCGCGCCCGGGAAGTCCACTCCGGACTGACGGACCCGGAGCTGCGGCTGGCGTTGACGGTCGACCGGATCACCAACGCGTCGCACCTCGGTGACGGCTCGTCGTGGCAGGAGTTCGAGGCCCTGCCGGACATCGGTGACAGCGTGGCCGAGCGCGTGCAGCTCGCGCGGCTGTGGTGCAACCTGGCCGACGCGCAGTCGTGGGCCGGACACCTCGACCGGGCCGCGCGGCTCGTCGAGGAGGGCACACGGCGCGCTTCGGACGCGGGGGCGCTGTACACCACCGGCCTGATTCAGAGCACGCACGCGCGGCTGGCGTGGTTCCGCGGCGATTGGGACGGGCTCGCGCAGACGGCCGAGGACGTGCGTTCGCGGTACCCGCAGCTCGCGCCGATCGTGATGGAGACGTCGCTGGTGCTCGGCGGACTGGCGGCCGTGCGGGGTGAGTTCGCGGCCGCGGCCGACCACCTCGCGGTGGCCTTCGCGCCCGCCGACGGGCCGATCCCGGTGGTGCTGGCGGCCGCGTCGGTGCTGATCGGGGTGCACTTGGCGAGCGACGACGTGGCCGGCGCGTGCTCGGTCGCCGACGTCGCCGTGGACGCCGCGCGCCGCAAGGGGGTCTGGGTGTGGGCCGCGTCGCTGGTGCCGGCCGCGGCCGAGGCCTTCACCCGCGCGGGCCGTTGGTCGGACGCCGACGCCTTCGTCGAGGAGTTCGGCCGCGGTATTGCAGGTCGCGATGCCCCGCTGGCCTTTGGTGCCCTGCACGCGGGCCGGGCGATCCTGACGGGCGCCCGCGGCAAACACCTCGCCGCCGCAGCCGCTTTCGACACCGCCGCCTCGGCTTACGCGTGCCTGCCCATGCCGTACCTGGCCACGTCGATGCTCGAACGCGCCGCTTGTCTTCGGTTGCTGGCGGGCCAACGCCCGGCCGTCGAAGCCCTCTCGGCCGCGGCCCGCGCGTATGAACGCCTCGGCGCCACCCGCGACGCCGGGCGCTGCCACCACTTGCTGCGCGAGCACGGTGCCTGGGCCCCCTCCCAGCGCGGGCGCCGAGGCTACGGCCGGGAACTCTCCCCGCGAGAACGCGAGGTGGCCCGGATGCTCGCGGAGGGCCGGACGAACCGCGAAATCGCCGACGGCTTGTTCCTGTCTCCGCGGACCGTGGAACAACACGTGGCGAAAGTCCTGCGCAAACTCGGCGCCCGTGGCCGCGCCGACGTCGGCCGGCACCTCGACGCCGCGCTCTAGGTTTCATGACACCCTGTTCTTCATGGCCCCCATCGACCTGATCCTCGGCGACCTCACCGAACAACACGTCGACGCCATCGTCAACGCCGCCAACTCCTCCCTCCTCGGCGGCGGCGGCGTCGACGGCGCCATCCACCGCAAGGGCGGCCCCGACGTCCTCGCCGCCTGCCGCACCCTGCGCGCCGGCCACTACGGCAAGGGCCTGCGCACCGGCCAGGCCGTCGCCACCACCGCGGGCCGCCTGCCGGCGCGCTGGGTCATCCACACGGTCGGGCCGGTGTGGTCCGCGTCGGAAGATCGTTCCCGGCTACTGGCCGACTGCCACCGCAACTCGCTCACGGTGGCGGCGCAGCTGGGCGCTCGCTCGGTGGCGTTTCCGGCGATCTCCACGGGCGTGTACCGATGGCCGATCGCGGACGCGGCGCGGATTGCCGTGGAGACGGTGCGATCTGCGGACACCTCGGCGTTCGAAGTGGTGCGGTTCGTGTTGTTCGATCAGGGTGCTTATGACGCTTTCGAGGCTGCGCTTTAGGTCTCGGGCTGGGTGAGCCGCGCCTCTGCTGGCCCCGGCCCCTGCGATCCTCCGGCGCCCGGTCACCTCGACCGGGTGCCGGGTTTGTTGCCATCCCCGGCCATCCGACACACAGCCCCCGCCCTCCCTGAGCAGGGTTCCGGCAAAGTCGTGTGGGCTGGTTGCAGGGCGGGCACGGTCTCTGTTGATCATGAGATTGTCGAAGTCCCATGATCGTGAGAGAGCC